>CAYVDO010000047.1:0-29470 GCA_964450125.1 uncultured bacterium | reverse complement strand
AGCCGTTCTCTTCGGCCCTCGCCTGCACCGATCCCAGCACGACCGCGCAGAGCCAGACTGCAACGATGCACAGGCCCTCTTTCAGAGTTTTCGGGCTCATTCGATCCCTCCGTCGCGCTCGCATGGGGTACACAGCTCGGATCACGGGTACGAGACGTTTTCGTGGGTGACGCCGTGACAGACCAGGCTGCACGTTCCCGACCCGTTGCCGGTGTCCAAGAACACCGGGCTCGTGGTGCCGATCAGTGGCATCACCACTCGGCCGTCGAAGTTGATGAGGTGCGTGTGCGAGCCAGTGCCCGCGGCGCCAGTCCCGCCCGAGTCGGGAACGCCGTGAGGGTCGTGACAGGTTGCACACGAGATGCCCGCCGCCAAGTGGCCGCTGTGGCCTCCGCCGCTCCCGCTTGGTGCTCGGATCGGCCGTCGCCCCGAGGGGGGCCGGAGCGTTGCCCCGGGAGTGCTCGAAGTCGTTCGGAAGCTCACGTCGCTCAAGATGCTGTTGCGGTCGTGGCACTGGTAGCAGAGGGCGTAGCTTTCGTAGCTTTCCGGCGTGTGATCGCTGGTCTCGTAGCGAAGTTTCAAGATCGGCGCGTAGCTCGAGCCGTGGGGACCGTTCGAGACCCCATCGTCGTCCGCATGACACGAGGTGCAGTAGAGAATGCTCGCGACGCTGAGATCACGCTCCAACGGAGACGGCACGCTCGGCACGTCCTTGTTCTTGCCTATGCCCACGACTGGATGAAAAGACGGATTCGCCGGGTCGAACGCCCGCCGTAAGTTGGTCGAGTCCACGACTCGCGGCACGACCGCGCGATCGGCGCTGCCATCCGCGTGGCACTTGAAGCAAATCTCGTACTCGAACTTGGCGGATGGGACCGTCGCGCCGTTGCGATCCACGCCGCTCACGCCTCGCACCAGGTTCGACACGTACGGTGCTTCGGCAGAGCCTTCACTCACCTGGTGCGGGTTGTGGCACTCGCTGCATGCCACGCCTGCCGCCGTAGCACGTCCGCCACGCTGTCGTCCCGGACCTCCGGCGGTGGCTGCACCAACGGCCTCGTGGTGAGCGGACACCTTCCGCACTTGCCCCGCGATGTCCGCCATCGGCGTGGGCGCGCTGGGGCCGTGCGCCGGCGGGGGATCGGAGCTGTGACAACCCGCGCTCGTGCACGAGAAGGGATCCGGCGGGAGCGCCGTGAAGTTGAGAAGTTGCTCCGCGGTGGGCGCGAAGTGCGGGGTGTGGCACGCCTCGCATCCCCACTCGCCGAGCTGGGTGTAGGTGGGAGCGGTCTTCGGTGGGCGCGGTAGGTTGCCGACCACCGAAGCCGTGGATGTCGCGTGCGCGGAAGTGCTCCAACCCGTGAGCTCGTGGCAACGGACGCAGAGAGCCGAGTAGCGATTGTCTTTCGCGAGAAACGCACCGTAGGTGTCGTCGTGTGGGTCGTGGCACGTCGTGCAGTGAAGCTCGTCGCTCCCGCCGAACACCAAGTCCGCGGGTGGGGTCGGCGACAGCTCCGCATTGGGCAACGCTGCCGAGTACGCGAACGAGACCGGGTGGTGACCCGAAAGATCCAACCCGAAACTCGCGAGGCTCCCCGGCGGAAATACGCCGCCGCCCGTCATCGAGATGCCGGTCGACGGGTTGAGCACGGTGCCCATCGCGATCGTACCGTCGTGACACGTTAGGCAGAGCTTTGTTGGCCCCGAGGGCTGCGCCAGCGGCCCGGCGTGGAGGGTCGGGCTCGTGTACACCGTGTAGACACGCCCGCCCAGCTCCTTGTTCCAGAGCGGAGAGAGCGGTGCTGCGTTGTGCGGAGTGTGACAGAAGACGCAAATTCGATCCTCGGTGAGCGCTCGAACCGGCCCCGTGCCGGTCACCGAAAGATTGTGAGATGTGTTCACGACGTCCGACGTGGCGTTCGCACTTCCCGCCCAAACCACGAGCGTCGCGAGCAATTCCGTCGCGATCCGCCGCGAGCGTGCGGCGAGGCTCTCACGCGCGGGCATCGCCGTAACCTCGCGTGATCCGAAACACCTGGATCCGCCGGTTGTAGGTATCGCAAACATAGAGCCGATCCTCGTCGTCGATGAACGCACCCGAGGGGAGCCAGAACTCGCCGTGATCGGTGCCCCGCGCCCCAAGGGTCAGGAGAAGTCGCCCGCCCCGATCGAAGAGCTGCACGTTGTCGAACAGCCCGTCCACCACGTAGACGACTCCGTCGCGATCCACGGCGACGCCCTTCGGCATCGCCAAGTCGCCCGAGCCGTCGCCGTGCCGGCCGAAGCTCCCGAGCACCTTGCCGTTCGGATCGAAGATCTGCACGCGGAAGTTCATCGCGTCCGTGACGTAGAGCTCACCGCGCGGTCCGCAGAACACGTGCGTAGGGAAATTGAGCTGGCCAAGGCCTTCTCCGCGCGAGCCGAACGAGAACAGAAAGTTGCCAGCGTCATCGAACCCGTCGATCTCGGCCGCCAGCGTGTCGACCACGTAGAGCCTCTTGCGTTCACGGTCGTAAGCCAGGCCGGTGGGACGTACGAGGCTGCGCGCGCCTGCCCGCTTGAGCGTGAAGCGGTGATTCCCACCCGCATCGAATCCGAGCACCCGCCCAACCGAATCGGAAACGAAGAGCTCGTTTGCCTCGTCGAACGTTACGGCGACCGGCGACTGCAATGGCTCGTTCTCGGTGCCGGTCAGTCGCTGATAACGCGATTCGGCCGGAACGAAGAGATGGACGCAACGCCGTCCGAGGTCTGCCACCGCTAGCCTCCCGTCCGCACCTACGGCTACCGCCACGGGAAGCAGGAACGCGTCGCGATCCTCGCTCTCGCTGCCGAACGCCACCGCTCGCAAAACGCTGCTGGCATCGGCACCGCGAGCGAGCCCAGCTAGCGCGTGCAGGTAGGTGACCTTCGCTGATGCGGGCGCGTAAGGCCATTGGAGCGGCGCGGGCGGCGCCGATGCGCGCAGCGTCCAATGCGGCGCACAGCCCTCGCTCGCGAGGCCCAAGAGCAACACCAGGCGTCGCCACCGCGCCGGCACGTCAGGCAACCGCAATCTCGGGATCGGTTTGCTCGATCGCATGAGCTGTAGGACTCAATAGAGCTGTCGCGTGACGCGGATGTAGACGAGCTCGTGATCGCGGCGCAATGGAATCGGTTGACCGGTTTTCGACTCGCTTCCGTACGCACTCACGCCGAGAGAAAAGTCGAGCTTCCCCACCGACCAGTTCCAAGCTCCGTTGAGCGAGAATGCGCGTGTGTCGACCAGCCCTTCGACCTGTTGGAACGCGCCACCGGTGGAGATCGACATCGCAGGGTCGGCGAATCGCTTCTGGACGCTTCCGGTGACGGAGACGGTATCCTCGGTGTAGGCGGCTAGCTCGTAGACGAGCGAGCCCTCGCGGTAGTGTTTGCGCACGTAGGACGCCGAGCCGAACAGGCTGACTCCGTGCTGCAAGGAATCGACGTACTGGACCTCGCCGCGCCAGGCGTCGTACGGATTCACGTCCCACTGCAAGTTTTGATATTCACCCCGCAGGCGTACCGGCCCCAACGTGATCCGCAGTCCGGCGGTGTAGATCGACGAATCGACCGCATAGCCGGGGAACGATCCCGAGAGCACGTCGGATCGCTGCGTCGTGTATGCGGCGTAAGGTGCGAGCAAATTGTCGAAGAGCTCGAGGGTGGCATTTGTACCGAGCGTGTCGATTCGCACTTCGAAATCGCCGACCAGCAACGAATACGAAACGAGGAAATCGTACGAGCCGGGCACCGCGAAACGCGGTGGCAGTGCAAAGACTTGGATCTCGAAGGTGTTGAGATTCGCGACCTGTCGCACTGCGTAGTTCTCGCTGCGCGTGAGCTCGACCAGCTCGAAGGGTGCAAGCGGCGAGCGGAGGAAGACCTGGATCGACGACTCGTCGGCATTCTGTTGGTCGAGCGTGAAGACGTCGATCGGCACCGAGAGGCCGAAATGCGGCTCGTTCACGATGTCGGTGCCACGCCCACGGCTCTCGGTGTCGGACCGCGCCGCGTTTGCGCCCAGGAGCAGCCGTCCCGTCGGAATCGACTTCGTGTAGTTGATCGTGATCCCGTTCGAGAGGTTCGTCGATCGTCCACCGGGAGAGCTACGCAGGTCGTCGATCAACGTGTAGCGGGAGTCGAGGCTCTGAAAGAGGCGATGGATGAGATCGAGACGCACGTCGTAGCCGTGACTCGACAGATCCTGAATCAATCCTTCGTCCGCGGCGACTGCGCGGCTCTGGTCGTCCTGGTAGCGATAGCGGGCTTCGGTGCGGAAGTTCCACGGCAGATAGCCGACGAAGCGTTCGTCCCAAAGGAATTGGTCGTACGTGAGCCTTTCCGATCCACCGCTCGACTGCTCGCTCGTGTGCCAAGTGAGGTCGGAGGAAAGGCGTGCCTTCTTCAGATTGACGAAGTTGCCGAGCAGATACTCGTCCGATCGGCCATCGAGCCCACCCGATGCCTCGAACCACGCGGGATTGTACGCGCCACTGAACGAAACCTCGTTGCCGTCGGCGAAGCGCTTGAAATACTGGGCGTCGGTGTCGAGCCTCTGCACTTCCGAGGTCGTACCGCTCGACTCCACCCTGTTGTCGACGAAGCCGGCGTGTAGAAAATAGGGTTTGTCGCGATACTGCAGCGAGCCGCCGTAGGTCGTGCCGACGTCGTCGTGCTGGATCGCCGACTGCTGCTGATAGAGCGATTCGATGCGCGTCGCGAAGAGGTCGAGGTTGTATCGATGTTCGGGCAGGACCGCCACGCGGACGTTGTATTCGACGCCCTCGCCGTAGCGCCAGCCGAGCTGGTCGAACTGGCTGTTCTGGTAGTCTTCTTGCCGAAGCAGAACCCCCAGTGAGAAGTGGTACTGAAGAAAACGTGGATCGTACGAGTATCCATCCGAATAGAGCGTGAGCTTCTCGCGCAGGAAGGTATCGGTCCACAGGATCGGCGTGGGGACGCCCGTGGTGTGGTCGCGCTCGAACGACGCGAACGTCTCGAAGACGAGATCGTTGTCCTGGGGCGTGGGGACGAACTGCTTCCAATCGGCGCGGACGATCGACGGCGCGAGCATGGCGATCGACAGAGTCGCAGCGAACACCCATCCGCAAGTGATCGAGAATCGGCTCATTTCAGCAAGAACTTCTTGTTCGACTGGTGCGCATCGTGACAGGTGGTGCAATGCGCGTCGGTTTCGCGGTGTGCCTCGATCCGCGCCACCGCTTCGCGGTCGTGGCAATGCAGGCAGAACGTCTCTGGCTCCGCGACCAACAAGAAGCGATAGCGAGAGCTGTGCGGATCGTGGCAGACCGTGCACCCGCCGGAAGCGAGTGGGCCATGCACGAAGCGCGCGTCGAGGTTCAGATCGTGGCAACGGACGCAGAGCTGCTCGCGCGGCGCCACCAGCTTGTTGTTGGCCACGGACTCGTGGCACGCGTTGCACATCCGCGCCCCGTACGGTCCGTGCGTGCCGCGCAGCGCACGCTCGCGCTGATTCGTGATGAGCGCGGATCCCTGGAGCGCCCCCGCCGCGCTCTCTTCGGGGGGTGGCGGCGGCACACCGTCGAAGAACGTCGCGAGAACGTCGTAGCGCTCGGCCGGGCTACACCCCGCCTGCAGTAAGATCGCCAGCAGGACCCACGCCGCGCTCGTCTTGGCCTTCATTCGCTTCGGAACGACGATGGGGCGTGGCGCTAGACGGTCAGCGCGACGGATCCGACTCCCTCTTCTTCCGCTCCTCGATCTGCTTCAGCGCGTCGGCGTCGCTGGGGTATGCCTTGTCGACGGATCGACCATAGGCGAAGACGTTGACTCGACGGTCACCGAACTGGCTGGTGACGAGAATGAGGTACTCGGGTCGAAAGCCGGACGCCAGGTAGGGTTCGAAGTACTTCAGGTTCTCGTAATCGATCACCACCTTCGCGGGAAGCAACAAGCCGCCCGGCGCCTCGCCGTTCTCGCCGAAGAACAGCAACAGACGGCCGTCCGCATTGAAGATCTGGACGTTGTTGAAAGACGCATCCACGGCATAGAGTCGGCCCTCGTGGTCGAGGGCGATTCCCTTGGGCCGTGCGAAGTGGCCGAAATCGGCGCCGAGGCCCCCGAACGACGCTTTGAAGTGCCCGTCACGATCGTATTTGAGAACCTGAAAACGACCGAAGTCCGTCACGTAGAGATAGCCGTCGACGTCGCGCGCGATATTGGTCGGGCGATCGAGCTTCTCGGTCGCGTCGCCCTTGTCGCCGATGCTCTTCAGGACTTGGCCGGTCTTCGCGTCGAGCACGACCACGAGTCGCTTCATTCCGTCCACGACGTAGAGCCGGCCCTCGAGCGGCACCACGTCGACGGGGCGCCACGTCCCCGGCACGCCGAACGCGTTCAGGTACCGGTCGTCGGTCGCGAAGACCACGATCTGGCCGCGCACCGGATCCGCGACGTACTTGATGCCGTCGTCGTCGATCGCGATGTTCGTCGGTTGCCTGAGCCGGCCCGGACCGACAGCGCCCTCGAGAGGAGCGAAGGTCCGATCCTCGAGATCGAAGACGAAGACCGTGGAGTTGGTGTCGCAAACGTAGAGCTTCCCGCCGTGGATCGCGAGGCCGTACGGCTTGTCGACATTCAGGTCCGGCTTCTCGCCGAGCACGAAGCGATCGAACGCCGACTGCTCCTCGACGTCCTTGCGCCCGTTCAACGAAGTCAGAAATTGGATGCGCGGCAGCTCGGGGGCGGGGGGGAAGAAGACGGGGGCCGCGGGGGGCTCGATCTGCTTTGCGCACGACGCGACCAGGGCCACGACCGTGATCGCGGCAGCCGTCGCAACCCCGCGTCGCAACGAATGAAATCGGCGCTTCACCGACGCGTCCATGGGGCGCCTCTTATCACCGCGCGCACTGAGCCGTCAAAGCCGACTGCTGTTCCGCCGAGCTTTCGGGCGAGTCATCCACACCTCGCCCAAAAAGGCGAGAGGGGAATGGGCGGACCCATTCCCCTCCCTTCGCCGGGGCTAGCCGCGAGGGCGCGACGTCAAGGCGCCGTGTAGGTGCCCTTGTCGTGGCAGGTCAGGCAAAGCTCGCTGTTCTGATCGCTTCTCCACAGCAATCGCTCGCCGTCGTTGCCCTTGTTGTGGACCGAGTGGCAGGTCGCGCATTCCATGTGGGCGTCACCGGCGAGGTGATCGCGCACGAAAGAACTCGGCGTCAGCATCGCGGTGTCGGCGCTGCGGATCTCCGTGTCACCCGCCTGCACGTCGTCGTAGTTGAAGCCGATCGGATGGTGGTTGCCGAGATACTGGTCCTTGCCGATCGCGTATGCGTCCGTGATCGTCGTGGTACCGGTCGACTCGCTGATCTGATCGGCGTTGCCGTAGGAGTTCACGGCAATCGTGCCGTCGTGGCAGCTGAGGCAGAGCAGCGAGGTGCTGCCCGGCGTCATTCCGTTCAGAATCGCCTGAGAGGCCTTCGAGCCGCTTTGCGGCGCGCCCGGGCCGTTCTCGTACATCGTGTAGCCCGTCGGATCCTGCAGGGTGTGGTTCCAGAGCGGCAGGTAGTCGAACTCCGAGGGCGCCTGCGGTCCCGCCCCACCAGTCGCCGTGCTCAGGCGATAGGTGTTGTGCGGCGCGTGACAGAAGATGCAGATCCGGTTGAGCGAATCCGCGGGAGACGCGCCGTAGTTCATGCCGTTCGCCCCAGGCGTCCCCAGATCGTGGACGGTACCGTTGATCCCAGCGCCAGGGACGTAGGATCCAGAGAAGGCCATCGCCGATTGCGCGAGCAAGAGCCCCAAGGCGACAGCCAGCGCGGTGTGAATGTGGCGTCTCATTGCTTCGCTCCTCCGTGCGCGTCCGCTCGTGTGTTCGGCTCGCGGTCTTCGCCATTCCAGCTTGGTTGAGGTTTCCTCGAGAGCGGCGGGTGGGCCTTCCCGCCCGCCGATCTCGTTCGTTGGCTTCACTTGTTGGTGGCGTTGATGGTGTTACCGGCGCTCGACGGACCCACCTGGATCGTCGCCGCAGGATTGGCGAACGTGTACCCACTCTTGGAGACCTTCAAGGTGTAGCTCGCAGGCTTGAGGTTGCCGAGGGTGAACGTTCCGTTGGCCGCCGTCAGCGTGCTCTTCACGATGTTGGCACCGTTGTAAAGCTGAACCGTCGCCGTGCTCAGGTTCGTGGCACCCGTCTTGTTCTTCACCGTGCCGCTGATCGAGAAGAGCGCCGGGGTCGCCTGCGTGGGGCAAGTGTAGACGGCCGACTGCAGCTTGCTGTCGATCGCGCGGTCCGTGACGGTGTAGGTACCCGGCTTGGTGTACGTGCGATTGATCGAGCTGCCAGCAGGTGCGATCGTCTTGCTGCTGCCGTCGCCGAAGTCGACTACGACTTGCGTCACCGCGTTGTCGTCCGTGGACGCATCGAGAACCGACATTTTCCACAAGTTCGCATCCCACGTGCAGGTCGCGGCGGCGGTCGGCGGCTGATCGATCGCCGTGAGCGTGATGCTGCGCGTAGCCGAGCCGGCGACCTTACCCATCAGGTTGACGGTCAGCTTGATGGTCTTCGCGCCAGCGGTGGCGTAGGTGTGGCTATCCGGATCGGCCGAGCCATTCGCCGAGCCATCGCCCCACTCCCAATCGTACGTGAGCGCAGGACATGGATCGCTGCCGCAGTTCACGGTGGCGTCGACCGTGACCGTGAGACCGCTGCCCGATGGCGTGATGCTGAACGTCACGGGATACACCGTGCCGGACGAACCGTGCATGCCCTTCGCGACTGCGGCAAGCTGCGCCTTGGTGTAGTAAGGGGCACCATGCTCGACCGGATTCTGCTTGAGGGACGCTCCCGGCGCCACACTGAACGGCGCCGCGCCGACGACGGTGAGCGTGGTGGCCGAGTTCACGGCCGTCACGTAGGACTCGAAATCGCCCTGCGAAACGGATCCCTGATCGTCGTAGGAATAGCTGCCTGCGCCGGCCAGCGTGATGCGCTGTCCCACGGCGAAACCCGTGGTGGAGGCTACGGTCAGAGTCTTGCCTAGCGTCGTGTCCGTGCTGTTTGCAACCGTCAGCGTGGTGCTGGCCTTGGCGGTGCCGCCACCGTGGCACTGACCGCATGCGGCGTCCACGTCCACCCACACCGCATTCGTGAAGCTGCCTTCGGCCGCCGTGTTCGCATTGGTGACGGCCGACGAGCTGAACACCGAGGACGGGAACGTCGAGTAATTCTTGTCCGGATTGATCCGGAACATGTGCTGCCCGCCAGGCATGTGGCAGGTGATGCAAGGCTCGGCCTCACCTTCGCCGAAGAGCTCGGTGTCGAACGGCGTGCCGGCGCCCTTCAGGTGATTGATCGCATTCAGGTCGACTGCGTAGGGACCCGTGTGACATTTCTGGCAAGGCTCGAACGCCTCCTCGCCACCCACCGCCGCGACCGTGCTGCGGTGTGGATTGTGGCAGCCGGTGCAGCCGTTACCCGTGTTGGCTGCTTCGCCGTCGAACTGGAAATAGCTGTCGTAACCGGTTCCGAACTTCGCGGTGGCGATCTGATCGAACGTACCCGTGAACTGCCCGTGCGGGCTGTTCAGGAACATGTTGCCGTGCGGATGGCTGGGGAACGTAATGGTGCTGTGGTACTGACCGACCTTGACGTACGTACCCGGATTCGAGGTGCTGCCGCTGCCGACGCCGCTGCCGGTGTTCGCATACGGCTGTCCCTGCGTTTCCTGGCGGTGGCAGTTCATGCACAGCGACGTGATGATCTGCCCGCGGTTGGTGTTGTTGCCCGTCCACTCGGCGCCCGAGCTCGGGACCGCCTCTTCGATGTCGACGCACCGAATGATGTCGGTCGCGTACGCGAACTGACCGCCCGCCAGGTCACAAGCCGCCTTCGAGGTGATCGTGTTGTCGATGTTGCACACGCCTTCGACGCTGCATTTCGAGAACGACCACGTGCCTGCGCCCACCTGGCAGGAAGCCTGCGATCCGTTCCGCCGCCAGGTCAGTGCGCTGGTTCCCGAACCGCCGGTGCAGGTATTCACGTCCTTGTCCGGGCGGGTACACCAACCGTCCTGCCATGCGAAGCCGTTGGCCGTGCAATTCGTCTGATCGCTGTAGAAAGCGTTGCTGCACCATCCTGGCGCCGCGACCCACGCACCCGGGGCGACACAAGCAGCCGAGGTCGTGATGGCTTGGGTGCACACGGCCGTGGTCGGATTCACGTCGCACGCGGTCAGCCATTGCCCACCGGCGGCGAGGCATTCGGTGTCGCGAGTGAAGCGGACGTCCGTGCACGTCCCGGAGGAGATGTCCGGAACCGTGAGGTTGTTGTGGTGAGTCGACATGCCCGCGGGAGCCGAGTACTGCGGCGGGGTACCGGTTCCGGTCGTGTCGTCGATCGCCGAGCTGTGGCAGCGGGTGCACTGGATGCCGAACAGGTCCCACGACGCCATCTTGTTGGTATCGCCGTTCACACCGCTCGCCAAGTTCACCTGACCAGTCACGGCGTCGCTCACTCCGTCCCAGGTGATTCCGCCGAACGACTCCTCAGGCTCCTTGTTGGCCTGCAGGGTCGCGTCGCTCGTCCACCCCGTGGTGTGGCAGCGGGCGCAGGAATAAGACGCGCCTGGCTTGAGCGGAGTACCGGCAACCGGATCGGCCGAGTAGACGGCGCGCGGAAGCGGTCCCAGCCAGTCGCCGTAGATCCAGTAGAGGTCGCGGTCGATACCGCCGACGTTGATCGTGCCGTTCACCCAATCGAATACCAGGCCGGAGTCCGTCGACGGGTAGAGATCGATCGGGTACCAGTGGCCTCCGTTCGCTTCGCAGGCGTCCTCGGTCAGGTAGAGGGGGTTATCGCACTCCATCGGCGGACCACCCCAGCCCTGCCCGGCGACGACCTTGCGAGCCATGTTCCTGTGGCCCATGTAGAGGGTGTCTTCGACGTCGCGAACGCGCGGGCCGTTGTACTGGGTGGTGGCGTTGTGACAGCGCAGGCATTGGTCGCCCGGGCCGTTGCCCGTGAGCAGGCCCGCACCGTACGCGGCATCGTTGCGGGCTGGCATGACCCAGCTCCCCACGCAGGTCCCGGTGGTGACCCAGGTGGCCCCGTGAAGCGCGCACTCGATGTTGTTGCGGTCGTCGTTCTTCAACACGACCGCACAGGTGCTGGTCGCCGAGTTCCACTTGCGGTCGACCTGGGCCTCGCAGGAGGTCTGGTCGGTGTTGACGAGGTCGTTACACACACCACTCGTCGTCCACGACTGGTTGTTGCCGCTCGTACAGTTCGCCTGGATCACGTTGAGCCGCAGCGCGAGGCAGTCGGGGCGCGTCGTCTGATTCGTGTCGGTGGGACACGTGCCCTGCTTGGGAAGGTCCCAGCCGCCGGTGACACCATTGGGCACGGCACCGTCGCCGAGGTACTGGGTTGCAGCGAAAGCGCTTCCCAAACCCAGTCCCATGCAAGCGACGAGCGTCAGCACCGCTAGCCTGGGTGCCATCGCGGAAAGGGTCGTCCGCCGGTCCGTCATGGTTGGAACCTCCCTGGTCTTGCTGGTGGCCCGCTCGAGCCGCTCACCGGGGCACCGTTCGGCTTTCCTGCGCTCGGGCTTTTGGGCCGACCTGGGCCCGCCCACCCGAACCAACGAGGTGCGCGCTGTGAGAAGTCGCGGGCTGGATCGTTGAAACCGCACTCCCTTCGACGTGGGGGCGTACCGCAATCGGCGTGCCTCCACGCGCAAAGCCGCAATCCCACGCGAAAGCCGCTGTTCCGCACCTGCCGTGTATACATCTCGCGGGAACGTTCGGTGCACCCGGCACGAGTTGCCGTTTCACTGAGGTAACGCGAAGGCGCGGATGCCGTCGTCCGGTCACCATCCCCCCTGCCGCCCGCGAAACTGGCGCAGGTGTAGCCCCACGAGCGCGCCCAGCTGCCGCGTATACGGCTGCCGAACTGGGCGCCTCGACGCGAAGCGCCACGCGCCGACGCCATTCCCAACCGCCCATCTCGCATTGGTTCAGCCATCCGAAGCGCGTGCGTGCGCAGCTCGACGGGCCGGCGCCGAATACACGCGGGCCCAAGCCGATCCGACTGGACCAGCTTGGGCCCATGGTGTGATGTTCACTTGCCGAGCAAGCTCTTGGTGTATGCCCAGACGTCGTCCAGCTCTGCCTGGCTCAAGCTCTTGGCGTAGCCAGGCATGGGCTTCTTGCCCTCCTGCATCAACTTCATCATCTCCGCGTCGCTCTTGCCCTCGATCTCGAGCTTGGTGCGTGCTTTGAGCTTCGCCTCCATCTTGGCGTCGCCCTTACCGTCTGCTCCGTGGCAGTTCGCGCATTTCTTGTCGTAAATCGCCTTTCCAGCCGCAGCGTCTGCGCGCGCCAAGGTGGGAACCGCCAGAGCGAGCACGACCATCGCCAGAGTCACCTTCTCCATCCGCTGCATGAACCTTCCTCCTGTTCCGAGGCGACACATCGTCGCGTCGTGGCTAGGGATCGCCGCTGAATTTCTCCTCACCCGCACCTACGTGAGGATCGCCGCAGGCACTGACCAAGCGCGACTCGCGCCGGCGATTGCCAGGTCTTGCGGACATCACTCAAGCGGCGTGCCAGTGGCCGACGCCGCCTCGCGAGACCGCTCTGGCGAGCCGTCGCTGCGGCGCAGTCCGAGGAAAATCACGCGCCAGGGTCGCGCCCTCGGCGCGCGGAGAGTCGCGCGTTTCGCTCAGGCGGACGCACCGCCGATTACCACGGCACCGCACACCGCTGGCGAGCGTGTCAGACCCGTCACCCACCGGTGACGGGCCGTCGAACGTGCCACCGAGCCGCACCGGTTCGCCCCAACCTCGGTCAAGGCCATGCCTTTCCCGCTGCATCGAGACGGAGGAATTGCACGTAGTCCGTGACACCTGGCTCCCGGCCGAGCTGCTTCAGAATCGTGGTCACCTGACCGCGGTGATGGGTCTGATGGTTGAAGAAATGCTGTGCCGCCCACCACAGCGGGTGCGCCTGACTCTCGCCAGCCAGATTGCGATAGGTGAAATCCGCATCCAGACGGCGCTCGTCGAGTGTCGCGACCCAGTCCTCGATGGCGCGATCCAGGCTCGTCCGTCGCGCACGCAGTTGCTCGAAGCTGGGGAAGGAGCCGCGGCCAAAGCTGCGCACGTCGAGCGGCTGGCCGTCCTCGCCCTGCGGGCGGTCGAGGGCGGGATCGCTGGTGAAACGTCCGAGCCAGACCTGATCGGCGAAGACCAGGTGCGCCAGCGTGTCCTGAAGCGAACCGAAGAAGGCACCCACGTCGCGCTTGCGCTGGTCGTCGGTGAGGTCCGCGGCGAGCGCGTAGAGCCGCTCGTTCATCCACCGGTTGTAGCGGGCGAAGCCTCGGTAAGTGTCCAACCAGCTCATCGCATTCTCCCAGTGAGCCGTCCCCGTTCACTCGACGTGGCCTACGGCGCACGGCATTTTGACGCACGCTCTCGAAACCGCCAGCGCGAAGGAGTCCCCCGGTGAATCCAGCCACCTCACCCAAGCCAGTCGCCCTCGTGACCGGCGCGTCGATGGGAATCGGACTCGAGCTGGCGCGCGCCGCGGCGGCCGATGGACACGATCTCGTTCTGGTCGCCCGGAGCCGGGATCGGCTGGATGCGCTGGCAGCCGAGCTCGCCGAGCGTCACGGCGCGCACGCGATCGTGATCGACACGGACCTCGGTGATCGCGAAGCACCGGCGCGGGTCGAGCAGCGCTTGCGCGAAGCCGGGTGCACCGTGGACGCGCTGGTGAACTGCGCCGGATTCGGCTCGAACGGCAGCTACTGGACCAACCCACGCCACCGCGAGCTCGAGATGATCCAGGTGAACGTGACGAGCCTCGCCGATCTCACCCACCGCTTCGTGGGCGGCATGGTCGAGCGTGGACGTGGCCGCATCCTCAACGTCGCTTCCACGGCGGGCTTCGTGCCCGGGCCGAAGATGGCCGTCTACTACGCGAGCAAGGCATTCGTGGTGTCGTTCACGGAGGCACTCGCCCACGAGCTGCGCGGCACCGGCGTCACGGCCACGGCGCTTTGTCCCGGGCCGGTCGCAACGGCGTTTTCGAAGGTGGCCGGGAACGACCAGTCGATCCTGTTCCGCGTGGGCGTCGCCAAGCCCGAACGCGTGGCGGCCATCGGCTGGCGCGCGATGAAACGCGGCCGCGCGATCTGTGTACCAGGCTGGTCGAACAAGCTCGCGATCCAGGGCATGCGGATCTCGCCCCGGTTCATGGCCCGCGCCGTCACCGCGCTGCTCAATTCGTGATGTTGGGGATCGCGCGGCGCGGTTGCTTGCTCACGGCTGGCGGCGGGCGAAGGCGGGGCCGAACATCCGCTTGAGTGCCTCGGGATCGGGAATCGAGCTGCGCAGCTCCTTCGCGACGTCGATGCCGCGACGCACCGCTGGGCGCGCCTTCATCGCCTCGTACCAGCGCGCGAGACTCGGCCGTTCCGCGAGGCTCATGCCGTAGCGTTTGTAGTTGAGGATCCACGGGAAGATCGCCATGTCGGCGACCGAATAGTCGCCGGCCAAATACTCGTTCTGGGCGAGGCGCCGATCGAGGACGTCGTAGAGCCGGGCCAGCTCCCATCCGTATCGCTCTTCGGCGTACGGGTTGGGCGCGGGTACGTAATGACGGAAGTGATTGGCCTGGCCAGCGATCGGTCCCAGGTTGGCCATCTGCCACATGACCCACTGCACCACCGCGTAGCGCTCGCGGGGAGAGGACGGCAGAAAGCGTCCGCTCTTTTCTCCGAGATAGAGCAGGATCGCGCCGGACTCGAAGATCGTGATCGGATCTCCGCCGCCGAGCGGTGCTGAGTCGATCAGCGCCGGCATCCGGTGATTGGGGCTCAAGCGCTCGAACTCGGGCGTGAACTGCTCGCCGCGGCCGATGTCCACGGGCACCACCCGATAGGGAAGCTCCATCTCCTCGAGGGCGATCGAGACCTTCCAGCCGTTCGGGGTGGGCCAGTAGTAGAGATCGAGCATGACCGCGTTCGCACGAGCAGACGAGGCGCCACGGTGGAGGGCGCCGCCGGCGTCACGACGACGGCCGCCGCGACGCCCTCACGCGAACGAACGGGCGTAGAGTCCTTCGATCGCGGCCTTGCCGTTCGCTTCCAGAAAGCGCGTACCCGTACCGGTGAAATGTGGATGAGCGATCACGGGGTTCTGGATCGGCTTGAAGCGCATGTCTTCCCACTGGAACCACGCGTCCCTTCCCTGATCGAAGACGAAGAGCGGCTTGTTGCAGAGCTTCGCGAACTCGGCGCCCCAGCCGGTGCCGCCCTTGACGTGACCGTCGTCGAGGATCTTCCCGATCACGTAGATTTCCTGACCCTCGTTGACCTGGTGCCAGATGCACTGAAGCACCTTCTTCATGAGCGGCGCCGGCGAATACTCGCGATTCATCATCTTTCCGACGTAGCCGAGGCTGACGTCGCCACGCTTGAGCTCTTCGGTGGTCAGCACGCGCATGCCGCGCGAGCGTGCGTCGTTGTGGCCCTCGAAGGTGAAGTTCACCTCTTGGATGCCGAACTGCTCGGCCATCGTCCCGAAGTACGCCTCGGCGCCGTTCGCGGCCCCGCTGTAGAGAATGCAGTCTTCTCGGTTCAACACGTGGCACCCCCGCCGTCTGGGATCTCGATTCCTCGGAGTTTCGGCCGTGGTTGTGACCCATCCCTCGCCACGCCGTCAACCGGCTCTTTCAACGACGTGTCGGCCAGGAGGTGCGGTTTTCCCAGGCGGCGCTCTCGCCGCGGGCGATCCGGTCCATGCCGTGATTGGTGAGGGCGTCCACGCGTTCGTTGCCGGGCTCGCCATCGTGACCGCGCACCCACTGCCATTCGATCTCGTGATGGGCGATCAACCGATCGAGCTCCTGAAGCAGATCCACGTTCTTGAGCTCGCCTTCCTTGCGCCGCCAACCCTTGGCCTTCCAGCCGGCCATCCATTTGGTGGCCGAGTTGATGACGTATTGGCTGTCGCTGAGCAGCCGCACCTGCTGCCGGGGCCGCTTGAGCGCCTTGAGCGCCTCGATGACCGCCGAGAGCTCCATGCGGTTGTTGGTGGTCTGGCGCTCCCCGCCTGTGCGTTCGAGCGCGGCACCCGATGCGCAATCGATGAGCAAGAACGCCCAGGCGCCGGGGCCCGGGTTTCCGCGGCAGCCGCCGTCGGTGTAGGCGATCACTTCTGGTTTCACGATCGGCGATCCTCGGCGGTCGAACGGGGTAGCTCGTCGATGAAGCGACGCACGTCGTCGAGGACGCGCGGCAGGCGGAAGAGCGCGGTGATGTGGCCGCCCGGAATCCACAGCGTGACGACGCCGGGCCAGCGCGCGAGCGCCCGAGCCATGGCTTCGGCGCGCATGAATTGATCGTCGAGCGCCGCCACGAAGAGCAACCGCGCGGGGTCGATCGCCGGCGCCAGCCGATCGAAGCCGAGCGCCACGAGGAAGTCCTCGAGCGCGGCGGGTGAGACGCCGAACCCCGCCAGCTCGTCGCGCACCTCGGAGAGGATCGGCGCGTGGGCGAGCAAGTCGTGGAAGTCGAGGTGTGCCTCGCAGGGCACCGCCCACGGCAGCTCGGGATCGAGGCACGCGACGATCTGCGTGATCAGGCCGCCGAGGCTGATCCCCATCACGCCGACCTCGTCGTACCGGCCCAACGAACGCACCCACGCGAGCAGCGTTCGCGCATCCAGCACGGCCTGCCGGAACGCCTCGCAGGTCCGCACCAGATCGGCGCTCAGGAACTGCGCGCCGTTGTAGCGCGAGCTCGCGAGCTGTCTGCGCCAGTGGTGCGGAAGCTGAAAGTGGAAGAAATCGGCGTCGAGCTTCCACGCCACCACCGGCGCCAGCAGCGCCTCCGTGGCGAGGTCGGTCGATTCCATCCAGCCGTGCACGTAGACCACCGCGCGGCGTGCAGCCCGGCCACCGTCACCGCCGAGGCGAAGCTCGCGGCCCTGGAAGAAGTGGAGCGGCTCCTGATCGCGCTCGTAGGTCCCGCGCAATGGCTCGGCGAGCGGCACGTGTGCGCTCGCGATGCGAAAGCGCCGAGATCCCAGGGTACCGAGCGCGGGGGTGTCGCGGGTCTCGACGTAGGGACGCGCCGGCGGCGCGGGAAAGAGCGCCGCGAGCGGCAGGCCGCGATAGAAGTCGAGCCACGCGGTGGTGTCGTCCTTGGGCGGCAGCTTGCGTTGCAGCCAGCGCGTGCTGGCGCCGATCGCCTGGTCGACGAGCGCGTGGACGTTCACGGTGAAGCGTCTCGCGAATGCAGGGTTGCGCTCAGGCCCACGTCACCACGATCTTGCCCATCGAGCCGCGGTTCTCGAGGAACGCGTGGGCGTCCGCGATCCGGTCGACGGTGAAACGCCCGCCGACGTGGGGCGTGAGCTCGCCGCCGAGCACCCGGCCGATCACGTTCTCGAGGCAGCGTTTCACGATCAGCGGGCGCTGATCGGCGACCCGCAGCATGTTCACCGCCAGGAACGACTTGGAGGACATCATCAAGAGCACCGGATGCGGGAAACCGAACGACGCCAAGAACTTCAGGCTGCGCAGCACCTGGAAGCTGCCGGCCTCGTGCTCGGCGGCGCCGAACGCCACCACCCGTCCCCCGGCGCGCACCAGCTTGAAGGCCTTGCGAATCGCCGCGCCGCCGAGGGAATCGAACACGACGTCGATGCCCTCGTCACCACGCTTGCGCTCGATCACCTCGGCGAAGTCGGTGGTGCGGTAGTTGATCGGCACGTCCACACCGAGCTTCTTCAGGTATTCGATCTTCTCCTCCGAGCCCGCGGTGCCGTAGACGACGCAACCGTGGTGCTTGGCGAGCTGGACGAGCAGCGTTCCGACGCCACCTGCGGCGGCCTGCACCAGCACGTGGTCGCCTGGATGGAGACGCACCATCTCCTCGGCGCAGAACCACGCCGTGGCACCCTGCGTGGGGATGGCGGTCGCGACGCCGACGTCCATGTCCGCGGGAATCGCCGCCACCGCGCGTGCATCCGTGAGCGCGTGCGTCGAGTAGCCACCGAAGCGTGTGAGCGCCGCTACGCGCGTGCCCAGCTTGGGACCGTCGACACCGGCGCCCAGCGCTTCGACCTCACCGACCACCTCGTAGCCGAGCACCGAGGGGATCGGCGGCGCGTCTTGATAGAGCCCCTTCCGCGCCATGACGTCTGCGTAGTTGAGGCCGAAAGCCTCGACGGCGATGCGGAGCTGACCCGGTCCGGGCGCCGGCTTCTCCTTGGACTCGCGAATCTCGAATGCTTCCGCCGCGGCACCGTGCTTGATCAGGTAAACGGACTTGACCGTCATGTGCTCCTCGGGTGCTGAGATGGCCGCAACATAGCGATCGCGCTCGGGGCTGGCTCGCGCCGGGAAGCGGCACGAGGCGACCCGAGCACCCCAGGGAGGCGAGCGCGCCTCGACTAAACTGAGCCCGCTCATGAACGCCCCGACCGCTGGCAGTTTCCGCATCCGTAACATCGAGCCGCGCGACGAGCCGGCCATCGCGGCGGTGATTCGCACCGTGATGCCGGAGTTCGGCGCAGGTGGCGCCGGTTTCGCGATCCACGACGCGGAGGTGGATGCGATGGCGCGCGCGTATGCTCGCGCGGGTGCGTGCTACCGGGTCGTCGAGCTCGAGACCGGCGAGGTCGTGGGCGGCGGCGGCATCGCGCCGCTCGAGGGCGGACCGGCGGATACCTGCGAGCTGCGCAAGATGTACCTACTCGCCCGCGGCCGTGGGCGCGGTGCGGGACGCGCGCTGCTCGCGTGCTGCCTCGAAGACGCGCAACGCCTCGGCTATCGGCGCTGCTACCTCGAGACGCTCACCGGCATGGACGCCGCGCAGCACCTCTACCAGCAAGCGGGATTCGTGCGCGTGGCCTCGCCGCTCGGCTGCACCGGCCACACTGGTTGCGACCGCTGGCTCGTGCGCGAGCTCGACGACGGCGAATTCTTTCCTTGATCGCGGCGCCGAGACGCGTCACATCGTCTTCGGAGCGCCGCAGTCCACGAAGCGGTCGTCTGAGCTGCCGATCTTCGCCCTCGGGAGCGGATCCGAAACGCAGTCGGCCCCGCCGGGCACGGACACACGAAACCGAAACTCCTGCTCGGCGCTCGCGGTCGACGAACCCAGAGCCCAGAAGGCGCACCACGAGAGCGTGTGCGGCGCCACCCGTTCCAGAACCGTCACGACGTCGACGCCCTCGTCCGTCTGCGGACGCCCTTCGACGATCGCCGTCACCCAATCGGCTTGCCCCGATCGGGCCTCGATCGCGACCGCTGGTATGGGCGTCTCCGCCGGTGCGTCGGCGCTCCGCGGCGGCCACTCGGGCCGCTGCGCACTCCAGCAAAACCGAGGTGCTCGGCGATCGGGTCGCCCCACGGCATCCTCCAGCAGATCACTCAACCCGTCGTCGACGACGAACGGCGGTTCACCCACGCCTTCCGCGCCGAATCGTCTGACGGCACCGACGTCGTACGCGTAACGACCCACTTCCGGATCGCCGGCGATCTCCTGCGTCGCCAGCCCCACCAGCGTTTTCGACACGAGCGGACCCGACGCTGGACCGTAGAGCGTGGACGCGCCCTCGTAATGCTGCGCCTCGTACTCTTCCGGAGTCGCCACGTACGAGAGGTATTCGTTCGCGAGCCCGATCACGATCACCGGGCCTTGCGGCTCCAGGCGCTCAGCAACCGCCGCCTCGATCCGACGGCCCATGGTCGTCGTCGCCTCCACCGGTAACGTCACGAATCCCACCGGTCCGAAGCGGAAGAACCCGAGCGGCATCACCGTCGGTGGCGCCGCCACCTTGCGTGCGACCAAGCTCGTCAGATCCACGTTCCAGAAGTGATCGACCGGCGTCGAGCTGAGCGCGAGCGCATCTCCGATGTCGATGGCCGGTTGTTTCGGACCTTGGTGATTCCGTCGCAACGAGCCGTGCACACCGTCGACCCAGATCAGTTCCCGGAAGAGCGTCGGCCCATCCGACGCTCCGCCGGGCGTCGCCATTCCCATGGCCGCGGTCGCTGCTGGGCAGAGCGCATTCGTATCCGCGTCGTCCGGGCACAGGCTCGGGAGGTCCAATCGATGCATCGCCTGGCGCCAGCGACCATCGACCGCCGAGCTCACGGCGAGCGCGCGCTGGGCAGCAGCCGTCAGCGTGCTGGCCAGTCGCAACGTCTCCAGGCGGTCGCGCGCGCCAGTATCCGGCCGTACGTCCCCCTCGGCGCCGTTGAAGATCGAGACGACTGGGGGGCGGCTCGCGTGGTCACGCGCAACGACGGCCGCCAGGCTCCAGGCGAGCAATCGCGCGGACGCACCGAACAGGTCGCCTTGGTAGACCTGCGTCCCGTGGTCCATCGCCGTGTTGTGGACGGCGACGAATACTTGCACGGCGATCCAGTCCCGCGGCGCCTGCACAGCCCGGAAGGCGAGCACCCGCACTCGCGGATCGACTGCGTCGCGCGCGGCGCGTTCGGGGTCGAGCGACGCGCTCGCCGCTTCCGGGTCGAGGCGATAGGGACCCAGGCTGCGGTTTCGCGCGAAGTTCGTGGCCGTGCTCTCGCCGAAGAACGCCTGCGCGGGAACCGCTTCACGCGCAGCAGCCACGATCGCGCTCGCGATCCGGACCGCCAAGAAGTCGAAGAGATCGGGATCGAACCCCGGAACGCGGGACGCGAAGAGGTTGTACGCATCGGAACTGGAATAGTTGCCCGGGCTCTGATGGGTGTGGGTCGCTGCGAGCACGACCCGATTCCGGCTCAGTGCGCGGCCGGCCGGATCGCTCTGGACCTTCTCGACGACCGCGTCCGTGAGGCCTGCTGGAACCGCCCACAGGTCACACGCGACGAAGGCAACCGCGCCGCCGCTCGCATCCTCGACGTAGTTCGCGCGCGCCTTCAGCCGCGTCCACACTCCGCGCCCGATGGTGCCTGCAGGTCCATGGCCGCCCATCGGGTAGCCCGGGATCGGCGTGATGTCGACCTCGGCTGCGCCGACACGAGGCGCATCTGAAGTCGAGTGCTCGGGGCTGCGCGCGATCGCCGCTGCCAGCTCGCCTTCGATTCGATGGCCGGTACAACCAACGGCCGCCGACATCCATACGACCATCACGAATTCGATCACTTTCTTCACAATTCCTCCCGATGTCGACATCTCGACCTTCGCGTTTCGATCGGCGTCGGCACACGTGAAGAAACGATCCACTATTTCGCATAGAATCGCAGTCCATGCCACAGACATCGGTCCATTGACGATCGGACCGCAATCTCGGATGTCGTCATTGTATCGACGACATCGATCCGGGTAATCATGGATCAAGTGCGCGGAACCGTCATCGGCACGGCGGGCGCGTTGGCGCCCAGCGCGTTGGAAAGAGGAGTCATGCGAGCATCTCGTCTGCGGTCGCTGGTCTTGGCACTCTCGATCACGGCGACGGGGTGCGCACATACCCATCCGACGAGCTGGGGTCTTCCCGACGCCGCTCCGCACGCGTCGCTCGAAGATACTCGGCACGCCACGCGCGAGCGCGTCCAGGCGATCGCGAATGCGCTGGCGACACGGCGCAACGGCGGCGACCTCGAAGGCGAAGCGCTCACGGTGCTGACCGACGCCTACCTGGCGCTGGGAAACGATACGGATCACGTGCCCACCGAGTTCGACGACGGGTAGGTGGCCGTGCAGCGATTCCCACGCCTCACGTTTCCGGCGCTCCGCGAGCTGCAAGACCTTCGGGACGCCACGGGTGCGAATCGCAGGAGCTGGCTCGTGCCCGTGATCGTCGACAACCGGCCGACTCACCTGGAGCGAGTTCTCGCCGCGCTTCCCATCGCACCATCGGCTGGCGAGCGACGCGACCGACGCGAGCGGTTCCCCACCTCGATCGCGCTCTGGCTCGAACACGGCGCACTGGCCGAGCCGAGCCAACGCAACCCAGTCGCGCTCGACACTCACCGTGTGACGTTGCCCCCGGGGGCGCGGATCGTGGACGGTCCCGACTGGTAGTACACGATGCCACCGCAGTCGTTCGAAAACACGTTGCCGTACGTGTTCGAGATCCCGTACGGATGCGCCCAATGCACCGCCCTCGGGTTCTACAACGTGCGAATCCTGCCGCGGCTCGTCGGCGGCGACACGACGGTGGGCGGTGAGCCGCTCGAGCGGGCGCGGCGGCTGGCAGAGGGAGATGGGTACGGCGCCCTTCCCGCTCTCGCACGGCTGCCGTTGGACACGGCGCACGCCGAGGAAGCCGCGGGCGCGCTGGAGGCGCTCGCCGAATCCGCCCGCAGACACCCGGCCGTTCAATTCCACGATCGCTTGGAGAAGTTCCGCGAACGCCTCGCCGAGTGCCCCAGCGCGCTGCGGGCCGAAGCCCGCGAACGAACGGAGAAGCCGAGCCCCCGTGGTGGGTGAAACCGGTGCAGTTCGGCTTCAAGGTCTCGGAGCGCCCCGATCACCTGCTACGCGAGACGACGCCGAGCGTGGACGGCGTGCGAGATGCGACCGTGATCCGCTTGGACGACGTCGGACAGATGGGTGACGCACACGGAATGCAGATCGTGACGGTGTCCGAGGAAGGTGCCGTCGAGACGACCTGGGTGGCGTTGCCTCGCTGACACCCAGGCCGATCACGCGTGTAAGCAGCGGTGCGAGCTCGGCGGGCGGAGCCGATGACGCAGCCGTGGGATTCAGCCAGGCTTCGCGCCGCCTCGACGCGCGCGGCGAATCCCATGGCGAAGACGATTTCTTCGGGCGACGTCACCCCACCCAGCGCGCTCCGCTTCGATTCACCCTCGATCCTCCTGCTCGTCGCGGCAATCGGAGCGCTCGCCGCCACGCTCGTCTTCTGGGCGGCGGTGGTTCCGTCGCTGCCGGCGCACTCGCAAGCGCGGTTCGCCGCGCTCGAGCTGCGACGGCTGCCATGGGTGACCCTCAACCCGCTCGGCTATCTGGGCTTCGCGCTGGTGTTCGTGCTCGAGTGGTGGATCCCCGCCAATCCGCGCCAGCCCATCGCTTCCCGCGGACTGCTACAGGATCTGGGATGGGCGGCGATCGCGACGGCCTGGAAGATCATCTTTCTCACGGGTTACGTCGTCGCGCTGCGCGCTTTCGTGCGCGAGCACCTGTCATTCCTGCTGATCGACAGCGCGGCAGCGTGGCCCGCGGGTGTGCGTTTCACCGTGGCGGTGCTGATCGACGACTTCATCGGCTGGGGGAATCACTGGCTGCGCCACAAGGTACCGGCGCTCTGGCATCTCCACGCGGTCCATCATTCGCAGCGCGAGCTGAACGTCCTCTCAGATCTTCGCAATCACCCGCTCGAGCAGATCGTGAAGGAAACGGCCCACGTGCTCACGTTCATCCTGTTTGGCGCGCCGCTCACCCTCACGGCGGCGTATCCGCTGATCCGCAGCTCGTTCACGCGCTTCTATCACGCCAACATTCGCACCAACCTGGGGTGGCTGCGCTTCGTGCTGGTGACGCCCCAGAGCCACCGAGTCCACCACTCGGTGGAGGAGCGACACCGCGACAAGAACTTCGGCACCACGTTCTGCATCTGGGACCGGCTCTTCGGTACCGCCTATCTCGACTGCACCGAGTACCCGGTCACCGGCATCCACGATCCGCGCTTCGTCCACGAGCAAGACCGCCCGCTCACCGCGCTGCCCACGACCTTCGTGGAACAACTGCTTTATCCGCTTCGCGCGTGGTCGCACCTGATCCGTGCGGCGCGAACGAGAGCGCACGCGACGCATCCCTCGCGACCGGCCCGTGACGGTCTCGAGTGATCGCGAGAATCACGCTCGGCTGCGATCCGCTGCAGGCGCTAGGGCTGATACGGCGTGCCTTGGTGAAAGCGCAGCACCCACGAGCCCGCTCGCCGTGACCAGATCGAGCTTCGACGAGCGTGCTCGACTGCGCTTCCGTACTCGACGGCGCTGTCGTAAGTGACCTGTGCAACGTCGCGGGCGAGCAGGCGGATCTTCAGGTTACGAAGGGGAAACGCAACCTGCGGCTCGTCGCGTGGCGCGGCGAGCGTGTCGACTCGGGAGTGCACCCGACCCGACCGGCCGTACTCGAAGAAGTCCTCGGCAAGCACTCGCTTCATGTGCGCAGGATCGAAGCGAGTGAAGCCCCGCCAGAGGCTCTCTTCCAGGCGCTCCAATTCGCGACGATCTCGCTCGGCCAGATTCAGTTCATCCAAGCTCGCGAGGGCCTCCGTCGGGAATCGGCACCGACCTGCGCTGCCCGCGGCGTCACCAGCGGGCAACCCGCGATCAGAAGCCCAGCCGCCGCGCGCGCTGATCGAGATACAGCGATTGTGGCTCGAGGGTAGCGCCTTGGTTCTGGCCCTCGACGAAGTCCTGCGGCGCGGTGCCAGCGGCATTCCCGAGCGAGAGCGAGGTATTCACGTTCACGCCCTGGGTGCCGATCACGTAGCCCCAGCCGAACTGCATCGACTGAACGAGGCCACCGCCCGCTACGTTCCAGAACGCCGTCTGCGTGGCTGTGATGCCTGCACCCGTGCTCTGGAGCTGACGGTTCTCCGCCTTCCAACCGTCGTCGAGCGTCGACGAGTCGATCAAGTTCGCGGTCGCCAGCGAGTGGTGGAATTCCGAGTAGCACGGCGTGTAGATGTTCACGTCCGGGCTGAGACCGCATTTGCTTCCCGACGAGCTCACCCGCAGCCACACGCAGCCCGTGGTGCCGAAGCCCCAGTTCTGGATGAAGTTGTGGCGCCCATCGCGGGCGACGCTGTCGCGAGTGAGCACCTCGTTCGACATCGAGATCTCGAAGAGGTAACCGCTTCCACCGTCTCCGCGGTTTTGCGCCTTTTCGAGGGTGGTGTCCGTGACGGTGACGCGCTTCGACTCGAGCACGTCGAGCCCACCGTTCTGCAAGTGATAGCCAGCGGCGGGCGCGTACGGGCTCGCGAAGCTCGCCACGTGCCGCACCCACGCGTCCTTCACGTCTTCCACCAGGATCACGTGGTTCCGCACCTCGGTCCACGCGTCCGCCCAGGCCACCGCGTTGGAGAGCGAGAGGCTCTCGATTCCCACCTCGGAGACCCAGCCAGTCTCACGTCGCACGCTCGCGGAGTCGCGCAGCTTCGCCGGGTAACGCATCGGCACGTCGAAAGTGAGCTTCCACGCGCCCGATACCGGCGTGATCGCCACGACCTTGCGCTTGAAGAACGACTGCCAGGTGCCGTTGAACGCCTGCCAGGTGCCGGTCATGTTGTGCTCGGCGATGAACTCGGGCGTGATGATCCAGCCCACGCTGACGTCGTCGCCGACCGCCAGACCGCTCACGTCCGCGACCTGGACGTCCATCGCACCGTTCACGCCGTCGACCACCAGCGCGCGATCCGCACCGCGGGTCACGCTGCCGTGAAGCCAGATGTGGCCGTGGTCGCCCATGCCCGCGAAGCGGGTGAAGTAGATCTTCGTGGCGCCCTCGCCGGCGCCACGGATCACCACGTTCGACGCTGCGACCTCCAGCACTCCGTCACAGCGGTAGGTACCGGCGGGCACCCACACGATGCCACCGCCGGCGAGCTCGGCAGCGTCGATCGCTTGCTGGATCGCAGCCGTCGAATCCACGGTGCCCGTGGGGTCGGCGCCGTAGCCGGCCACCACGTCGAACGTGGCGCCAGGTGGGTTGGCGGGCGGCTCGATCTCGCCGTTGTGATAGCCGGCGTATGAGAAGTCGTGGAGGAACCGGCCCTGAGCGTCCGCGAACCCCGGCGTCCAGTTGGCGGGGTAAAGCGTGCTGCGCCAGGTCGACGGCGGGCACTGTGCCCCCACGCTCAGGAGTCCTGCCACGAGCGCGAGACTGCCGACGGGCAGGATGCGACGGAATTGCGGACGTTTCACGGGTGGACTCTCTCTTGGCAGAACGCAGGGATGATCGTCGAGCAAGATGCGTTCCTCGAGTGTCCCAATCGGCTCCGCTCGGGGTCAAACGCCGCGTACCCGTACGAGGCGCGCAACCGGCGCCAGTCGATCACCGGTGCCGAGGTCGAGCGAGGCGCAACCGTCGGTGACGACGCTCGCGTTGCCCTGCGTGTCGATCGGCCCGCTGCCGCCGCGAACCACACACACCTCCGGGCTCGCCACGGAGACGTGCGCGTGGCCCGCCGCAGCGATCCCGTGCCCGCCGCCCGCCACGATCACGAGCGCGCCAGCGCTCGTCAAGTCCACGCTCGGTGTGCCGTTCGCGTCGATGCCGTTGCCCGAGGCCGTGCAGCCGAGATCGCCGTCGGTGGTCACGAGATGCACGGCAGACGTGCCGCGCGCGTCCACACAACGCCCGCAATCGGCGAGCGCGATCTCGCGCGCACGGACGTCGAGCTCGCAATTCCCGTCGGTGCGCACGCACGCCTCGCCGCCGCCGTCGACGACCAAGCCCATGGCACCACCCAGATCCAGGCTCAGCGCGCCCGACGTGCAGCGGAGCGAATCGCGCGTGAGCACGGCGTCGCTCACTTCCGCGACGTCGGGAGTGAGCGCGACCGTGATCGAGAACGACTCACCCTCGGGCACGGTCACCGTCACGGACACGTCCACGCCCTGCGCCACGAAACGCAAGGTCACCCGACCAGGCACGACGACGAGCTGGAACTCGCCGTCGGTGCTGGTCTGCGTCGAATCGACGACCACGCCGTCTTGCGACGCCGAGACGGTGATGCTCGCGACGCTCGCTTCTGTGCCTCCAGCCAACGTGGGAGCAGCCGCGACGACGCGCCCGTGGATCGCCACTGGTGCCGCATCCGGCCGCAGAGCCTCCCCGGACGAGCCGCAGCTCGCGACGCTCAGCGTGACAGCGCACGTGATCGCGCCGCGCCCGAGCCACTTCGGCCACGGCATCCGATGGGTCTTGCCGCGAGATTCGTTCGACCGCAGGTTCTGGTGCATGGTCTCCTCCATGGAGGCCACGCCGGCAGCCACACCGATGGATCGGTCCGCGACGCATCGATGCGGATGCAGCGCGGCTCCGGTGATCCTCTCAGCGTAACCGCGGGAGCGGCCATCACCGGTCCCGGTCCGCCGCCGTTGCGCGGCAATGGATCCCCGACATCCGGCGCTCGCGCTCGAGGACCCGCCAGGCTCGAAGCATCGAAGGATCCGTGCGGCCATCCACCGACACTCTCTCGATTTGCTACGCCGACGAGCACCTGGTCGCGATCGACAAGCCCACGGGTCTGCTGGTCCATCGCACGCGAGAGGCGGCGGAAGTGGAGGACAGCGCGCTCAGCCGCGTGCATCGCGAGACGGGTACCTTCGTCTTCCCGGTGCATCGCCTCGACCGTGCAACCTCGGGGGTGATGATCCTCGCCCGGGATCGGGCCGTGGCGAGCGCTCTCGCCCGTGCGTTCGAGATCGGCGCCGTCCTCAAGCGCTATCTGGCGCTGGTTCGCGGCTGGCCCGATCGCGAAGGGGTGATCGATCACCCACTGGTGCGCGACTTCGAGCGTCCAGCGGCAGGCCAGCCGCTTCTCGCGGCGCGCACGGCGTGGCGGAGGCTGGCGCGCATCGAGTGTCCATTCCCGGTGGGCTCGCGCCACCCGACCTCACGTTACGCGTTCGTGGAGGCGCGTCCCGAGACCGGCCGGCGGCAGCAGATCCGCCGCCACTTTCATCACGCCTCGCATCCGGTGATCGGCGACACCACCCACGGCGATGGCGCACAGAACCGGGCGGTGGCGGCGTGGCTCGGGCACACCCGGCTCTGGCTACACGCACGCGCAATCAGGTTCGCGCATCCGGTGAGCGGCGCGCCGGTCACCATCGAAGCCCCCCTCGGCGACGACTGGCAGCGGCTCCTCGCACTCGACGACTGGCGATGGGACGCGGACGCAGCCGAGCGAGGGCCGATTCGTTGAGCGCCGATTGCGTCTACACTCGCCGCCGGGGGATCGAGGCCACGTGAACTGGAAGCTCTTCTGGGCAGGGCTCGCGATCGGCGCCGTATTCCTGGCCGCCACGGCGCGGCACACCGACGTCCCCCAGCAGTTGGCGCTGCTTCGGGCCATCCCGGCATCCAAGGCCGGCTGGTTCGTGGCCGGATGCGCTTTTCACTTCGCGCATCTGGCGGGACGTTCGTTGCGTTGGCGTTTCCTCTTCGCGCCACCACGCCCGGCACTGCCGCGGCTCTTCTCTGCGCTTTCGATCGGCTACCTCTACAACAACGTGGTACCGCGCTCGGGCGAGCTGGTGCGGATGCTGGTGGTGGGCAAATGGGTGCCGGCGCTCGGCTTCGGCGGCATCGGCGTGACGGTGGCCGTCGAGCGGCTCCTCGACGTGCTCATGGTGCTGAGCCTGGCGGTGGTGGTGTTCGCGGGGTCACGCTTCACGGCTGCCGACGTGAGCAGCACGCCGACGATCCTCGGGATGCTCGGTGCGGTGGCCACCGGCATCGCGGTCGCGATCGCGGCGATCGTGGCCTACCCCGCGCGCATGCGCTCCATCGCCACATGGCTCTTGGCGCGACTTCCCGAGCGGCTGCGCGGGCCGCTCGGCCGCTTCGCCGACGGCATCTTCGCGGCGCTCGGCGGGCTGCGCGCGCTCGGCGGCCCCACCGGCGCGATCGTGGTGATGCTGTGCCTCGTCGATTTCTACTTCGTGAATTCCTCGTACCGGATGCTGAGCCGCGCATTTGGGGACGCGATGATCTCGGTGAGCGACACCGCCTTCATCATGGTCGGGTCGGGGCTCGGCGCCATGCTGCCGAGCGGACCCGGCAACGTGGGAACGATGGTGTTCTTCATGGCGGCAGCGGCCGCACGAACGTCCATGGCGCCCGCCGCCGTGGCCTACGCGGTCGAGATCTTCTTGACTTATTACTCGGTGCGCACCGGCGCCGGGGTGGTGTGCCTTGTGCTCGAGACGCGGCGCGAGCGTCACCACTCGGTGCGCTCGACGGGGGACGCTCGCTGAGGTTCCCTCGGCGCCGTATTTCCCCGCGAGTGGTGGTGGGTCAGTTTGCCTGGCATGCCCCGTTGCAGTCGCGAGGGTCTGGGGACTCGTCGGCGGGCCCGGCTCGCCCTCGCTCGACTTCGTGGAACCGGAGGCTCGCCTCGAGCTGCGGCCACGCGATGGGGGCTCACTGCCCACGAGCGCGACTCGGGATGCGTGGCCGCGGAGCGCCCTTCGACGTGCCGCCAGCCCCTCACGCCGGGAAGGGGCTCAGCACGAAACTGACCCACTACCCCGCGAGTTCGCGACTTGAAGGCGCAAACGCACGGGCTGTATCTTGACCGCTCGCGTAACGCATTGCGCCATTTCGAGCACGCCGCGCGCTCTCTCCACACAGGTGCCGCGGCCGAGCGGAGGTCGGATGTTCAAGAAAGTCGACCACATCGGCATCGCAGTCCCCGGGCTCGAGGATGCGATCGACTTCTACACGAAGATGCTCGGCAAGGGC
>CAYVDO010000046.1:0-29477 GCA_964450125.1 uncultured bacterium | reverse complement strand
CCATCACCAGCGCCGCGATGCGGTCCTCGGGCTGGGGCGGCACGGGGTCCTGCACGCATCCAGCGTGTAACCGGGCTGGATGCGTGCAGCATCGCGTACCACGATCTCGAAGCGCGGGAAGCCGTCGGGGACCACCACCACCGCAAAGCGCGAGTCGTGGTACGCGAGCGTTCCGCCCGCGGCGTCGAGCGCTTCGACGCGCGGGTACACGAGCGATCGATCGGTGAGCACCGCGGCCGTGCGTAGCTCGATGCCGTCCACCTCTTCGCTTTCGATGGTGGCGGTGTGGTGCGGATCCGCGAAGAGCGTCACCCGATAGCGCGTGGCGCCTTCCAGCGGATTCCAGCGCAGCGTGGGCTGCTCGTCGTTGGCGTAGCCGTCTGGCGAGGGCGAGACCATCGCCAGCGGAGCGGAATCGCGCGCGGCAGCGCCGGCGCTGCTACCGCAGCCGGTGCTCGCGAGCACGACCGCGAGGAGCGACAGCGTGAGCGCGAGCGGTGTGGCCGGTGGCTTTTTCATGCGAGCGGAGCGGTGCGACTCGGCGAGGTTGGCGACCGCCAGCGAGAGCCGCCGATCGAAGCGCGAATTGTATCCCCGCGTCGCGGCGAGGCGAGAGCGAGCGGGAGCGACGGAAGCGTCGCGGACGAGGCCGCGGCCGTGACCGGAAGCCGCTCGCCGCGCGGATCTCGAAGCCCGATGGGTCGTACCCTCGTACCACCGCCAGCGCGCATGCGTTGGAAAAAGTGCCGCCGTTGCCGTCGTCCTGCGCCGATCACGTGCCGCGAGCGCTCGTCTGCACCGCGCGTTCTCGCTGGCACGCGTCTTCCATGGCCGCGGTCGTGAACGGCGGCGTGAAGGGCACGTCGCGTATTCCGGGGAGGTGTCGTGCGAACTCGCGCAACGCCTACCGCGATCGTGATCTACCTCACGTGGCGTCCTGCGATTGCGCTGGCCGCGGGGACCTGTGGGGCGCTGGCAGTCGGCGCGCCGCTGGATGCGGCGGGGTTGTCGAGCGCCGGCGTCGTCAACGTGCTTTACGGCGTCGAAGCAGGCTTGACCACCACGGGTGACCAGATGTGGCATCAGGATTCGAGCGACGTGCCAGGCGCGTGCGAGCCGGGTGACGCTTTCGGCGCCGCTCTCGCCAGCGGCGATTCCGATGGCGACCGCTGGCCCGATCTGGCGATCGGCGTGCCCGGCGAAGCGATCGGCGCACCCTTCGACGACGCACTCGGCTCGTCGCTGGCCGTGGGTGATTTCAATTGCGACAACCGCGCGGATCTCGCCGTCGGCGTCCCGGGAAATCGAAGCGGAGGAAATGCCAACGCCGGCTCCGTGACCCTTCAGTTCCCGCAGGCGCACGGCAGCTTCACCACCGAGTGGACGCAGAACCATGCCGGCATCGAAGGCGTTGCCGAACCGGGCGACCTGTTCGGAACGGCGATCGCGGCGATCCCCGAGCTGCGCTGGATCTTCCTCGACGACTTCCAGAACGGCAACGTGGACGATTGGTCGACTGCACAAGGCGACGGATCTCTCGCGGTGCCGAAAATCGTCGCCGATGGCGATGATTCGTTGACGATCGTCGCGGCGAGCGCGAATCCTCGTGACATTCGCGGCTGGAAGGCGTGGCACCGTTGGAGGCGCGATCGCGACGGCGCGACGCGCTGAAACCGCGCAATGCCATGGAGAATTCGGGCTGTGCTCGTGCGAGCGCCAGCGCGGCGAGCGCAGCGCGCCCGGCTCGACCGATCGTTCCGAACGGCGGGCACATCGGTTGCTGCCATGATTCGGGTTCGCCTCGGGGGAGAGGGAGCGTCGCGGTGAATCGTCCGTGGATCGCGGTCCGGCGAGCCCGGAATGCGTGTGTGGATCGTCGTTCGAGCGTCGAGCGCGCGCTCGGTCTCGCCGTCGTGGTCTGCATGTTCGCTCTCGCGACGCTCGTCGGGTCCGCCGCCGCCGCGGTCGTGGGTTGCACGCCAGATCGTGTCTCGTACGACGTCGTCTACGTGCATGCGCCGCGCTTCGGCGATGCGCTCGCCGAGAACACCCTCTGGCCCGACACGGTGCGGCCGCTGGTGCCGGATCCGGGCTCGGATCTGCGCGTCCTCCATCCCAACTGCACCGAGGAGGTGCTGTTCCCGTTGCCGCAGCACCAGGCGCTGGTGGACGCGCCCATCGGCAACGGCGCGGTGCAGGACCTCAACGTCTCTTTCGACGGGCGCTGGGTCATCTTCGCCTACTACCACGATCAGGCCGACGTGAACCTCCAGCGCTGCGCTGGCGGAGCCATGTCGAGCGGTTGCCTGTCGCGGAAGGGCGCCGACGTTTTTCGCCTCGAGGTCGCGAGCAAGAGCGCGGTGCGTCTCACGCGCCAAGTGCTCACGCCCAACCTCGGCAACGGCGCCGACTTCGATTGCGACACTCCGTACACGAATTGCCCGAACGTGGGGGTCTTCAACGTTGGCCCCGCGTTCGTCGCACGCCCCGTGGTCGCCGAGCCGGCGATCGCGTTCACGTCGAGCCGCAACGACTTCCTGCCTCCGCGCACCTTCAACGGCGCCGAGCGCGTGCTGCAGCTCTTCACGATGGACTGGGACGGGCGGAACGTCGAGCAGATCGGCTACCTGAACAACTCGCAAGCGCTTCACCCCTTCCAGCTTCTCGACGGACGTCTGGCGTGGACGAGCTGGGAAGGTCAGGGCGCTCGGGACCTCCGGATCTTCCCACTCTGGGCGCTCGCGTCCGACGGCACGCACTTCGAGTCGCTCTCGGGTTTTGGCGAGCAAGCGCTCACCCACCATTTCATGACCCAGATGCCTGATGGCGACGTGGTGGTGGCGCGCTACTACAACCTGAACAACAACGGCTTCGGTGATCTGATTCGGTATCCGATCGATCCGCAGGGGCCGGATCTTCGCGGCATCACCGAACCGGGCACCGACATCCCGTTCCAGCGTGTCGAGCAGGTGAAGCTCACGCCCTGGACCCACCCCGAGGATTATCCCGCGCCGTGTCCCGGCCAGGAGGGCAACCCGTACGGCTCGGCGATCGATCCGAGCTGTGCGCCTGCCGATCGCAATGGCAAGGTCACGCACCCGGCGGTGGCGCCGAACGGTGACCTCTTGCTCGTCTACTCACCTGGTCCGGCGAATCACAACGGTGTGTGGTCGAGCGAGAACGAGCCGGTCTACGACGGCGGGATCTACCTCGCCGTCGGCGGTAACCCCACCGCGAGCCCTGCGGCGCTGGTGAAGCTCGCCAACGATCCCGATGCCAACGCGATGTTTCCGAAGCCGCTGGTGAGCTTCTCCACGATCTACCCGAATCACGCGCAGCCTGCGGCACGGCCGCCGCTCGCGAATCCCGGGCAGGGCGCGCTTCCCGCCCACTCGCCGTTCGGGCTGGTGGGATCGGCGTCGTTCACCTGGCGGGACACGAATCCGCGACCCGGCATCTACGGCGGCGATCCCGATCCGTTCAACGCGAGTCACGAGATGTTGTGGGCGTGGGTGGCGCAGGGTGCCGACGCTGGGCTCTACGACGAGGACGACATCTACGCGCTGCGCATCCTCGCGATGTTGCCCGCCACCGATCGCACGTATCCGAATGGCGGTGCCGCATTCGCGAACACCGGGCAGGAACGGTTGCGCATCCTGGGTGAGATCCCGGTTCGCCACGAGGGGGTGATCGACGGCAACGGCTACACCGACACCTCGTTCCTCGCGCGCGTCCCTGCCGACGTGCCGTTCACGTTCCAGGCCCTCGATCGAAACGGCATGGTGGTGAACATGGCGCAGACCTGGCACCAGGTGCGGCCCGGCGAGAAGCGCACCGATTGCGGCGGCTGCCATGCGCACTCGAAGGAGCCGCTCGACTTCGTGACCACCGTCGCCGGCCAGCCGGGCTACCCGGCCACGGACGTGGCGCTGGCGACTCCTCTGCTCAGGCTCACCCAGCTCGACGGCAATCCCTCGGCCACCACGAACGCCGCGCGTCAGGTGAGCGTCGAGTACTTCCGCGACGTGAAGCCGATCCTGGAAAGCCGCTGCTCCGGCTGTCACGCGAGCAATGCGAGCGACGGCAAGCTCAACCTCCACGCCGACGGCGCGAACGTCTCGTGCGCGGGCACGTCGTGGCCGGGCACCTACTACCGGCTGGTCGTCGACACCAACCAGGATGGCTGCCCGAAGTTCGGCCTCGGCACGCCGGCTGGCAGCGGTGACTCGTATTTCCTTCCGCCGCAACAGACGCGCTACCTGCGCTCGTTCCAGTCGCGGCAGAGCCTGCTGGTGTGGAAGGTGTTCGGGAGGCGCCTCGACGGCCGCGCTTCGTCCACGCGTGCAGGAGACATCGACTACGACGCCGCCTCGGACTCCATCCATCCCAACCTCGCGTCGCTTCGCGGTCTCACGTGGGACGAGAAGCTCACGATCACGCGCTGGATCGATCTGGGAGCGCCCGTCGATCTCGGCTCGCCGTGGGGGTGGTACGAGGACGATCTGCGTCCCACGTTGTGGGTGAGCCCCACGGTCGCGGAGGGTCGCGCCGGTCTCGTGAGCGCGATCCACGTCGGCGCGTACGATCTCGAATCGGGGCTCGTTCCCGAGAGTCTCTCCGTGACGCTCGACGTGCCGATCGGCGGTAGCCCGGCGGGCACCAACCTGGCGGCCGGCGTCGCCGCGCGCGACGGCGGCGTGGTCGTGGTGACCCTCCCGGTCAGCGTCGATCTCGCGTCCCTCGACGCGACGCTGACGGTGCACGTCGCCGATCACGCGGGCCACGTGACCAGCGTGGTGCGCAGCTTCGGCTTCGCCGCCGGCGGCTGCGACACCGTGGACACCGATCACGACGGCGTCGGCGACGCATGCGACAACTGCCCCGCCCGCGCCAACCCTGACCAAGCCGACAGCGATGACGACGGCGTCGGCAACGCTTGCGATTCCACGAGCTGCGGTGCGGTGCCCGGCGGCGCGTGTGCATTCCCCGCGCTCACGGCCGTGCTGACTCCGCTCGTATGGTCGCGTGCGTATCGCGCGCGACGCGTGCACGGCGCCGTCGTGCCAGCCAGGGCTGACAGCTTCGCGTTCGTCTGATTGTCTACGCCGCTCTGCGTCATCGCGGTGCACGTGACGACTCTCATGCGAACGTACGGGTGCTCGTGGCTGCTCCTCCTAGCCTGGTGCGTCGGTTGCGGTGGAAGCTCGGGCAGCGAGCGAAATGCGCCGGAGCTGCGCCTGATCTCGCCGTCTGCGAACGGCACGGCCAACGCCGCGCAGCCCTCGCTCACCTGGGCGGGTGGCGAGGGCGCGGCGGGCTATCGCGTGTCGCTCTTCGCAGACGAGGGCCACACCCAGCCCATCGAGGAGCAATCCGTCGACGCGCCGGCAATGACGACGCAGACGGCGTTCGCGGCCGGTGACGTCGTGTTCGCCCGCGTCGAGGCGCTCGACGGCGTGGGGATCGCGACACGCGCCGCGGATTCGCGCTTTCGCGTGCTGCCGACGCCCGCTGACTTCCCACCGATCTCCGTCACGTTCCACGATCCGCGTCAGGTCGCGCCCGGCTACACGCTCTTCAACATCCAGGATCCGCTGCCACCCCAACAGGAGGATCGGGTGGGTGCGCTCGTGGTGGTGAACGCGCACGGCGAAGTGGTGTGGTGGCAGCGCTTCGAGCCCGGGTTCGTCACCGATGCCCGAGTGCTGCCGAACGGCCACCTGCTCTACGTCTACTCGCCCAACGGCGGCCCGTCGCAGGCGTTCGAGGGGACCTGGGATGGCGACGTGGTGTGGCGAAGCCGCGACGGAGTCCAACTGCACCACGACGTGGGCGCGGGGCCCGGCGGTCATTACCTCTACCTCACGACCGTCGTGCGAAACGTCCTCGGGACGCCCTTCGAGGGTGACGGCATCGAGCTCGTCGATCCCGCCACGAACGACGTGCTCTGGTCGTGGGACATCTTCGACCACATCCCGGTCACCGAGCTCAACGCGATCGATCTCGCGCTGCCGGGCGTCAATGGCGAGGGCCAGGATTGGACGCACTCGAACGCTGCGGCGTGGGATCCGGCGCGCAGCCTGATCTGGCTCTCGGTGCGGAATTTGAACCGCATCCTGGCGATCGACTACCCGTCGGGTGACGTGCGCGCGACCTTCGGTGACGACGGGCTCGGCGGTGCGTCGCTGATGGACCATCAACACGCGCCCGAGGTGCTCGCCGACGGGTCGTTGCTCTACTTCGACAACGGGCTCGAGCGCGGCTGGTCGCGGGTCGCCGGCTTCGCATGGGACGAGGCCGCCAACAGCGTCACGCCGACCTTCGAGTGGCGGGACGACGCACCGTTTTACGATCCCGCGCTCGGCGACGTGGATCGGCTCGCCAACGGCAATCTGCTCGTCACCTCCGGCGTCGGCGGCACCGTGCTGCAGAAGCCGGCGCGTCTCGTCGAGATCACCCCCGCCGGCGCGAAGGTCTGGGAGCTCGACCTCGGCAACGGTGGGCGCCTGCTCGGCTACTGGATCTATCGCGCGGAGCGCCTCGCGCCCGATCAACTCCCCGATTTCGCCCGTCCCTTCGGTTGAGCCGCGTCGCGTCCGCTTCACGCGTACGGTCGACGACGTTGTTGCCGGGCTCGAGCAACACCCACGAATGGGTGTGCTACCGCGCACGCCTCGGATCGTGCTCGAGAGCAGGCGGCTCGGCGCGAGCTTTCATCGAGATCCGGCCGAACCGGTCATCACGGCGACCGCGCGAGCCTTCGGCCTGGCAACAACGGACCGACGCATTCGCCGTGGACGAGCACCGCAGTCGTGTCAGTCGAGGAGCCGTGCTTCCGTGAGCGGCCAGTCGGCGCGCTCGGCGCGGGCCGCCGTGGGTCTCACGTCCAGCCAATGCCCCGAACGGCGTGCCTTGGTGGCGAGGTAGGCGCGGTTGTGGGCGTTGGGCGGCATGGCGTGCGCGATGTGGCCGGTGATCCGCACGCCGTGACGTGCGAGCTCGGCGAGCTTGGTCGGGTTGTTGGTCATGAGTCGGATCGACTTCACGCCCAGCGCGTCGAGCATCGCTGCGGCAACTCCGTAGTCGCGCTCGTCGTCGCGGAACCCGAGCGCGAGGTTGGCCTCGACGGTGTCGAGGCCTTGCTCTTGGAGCGCGTACGCCTTGAGCTTGTTGACGAGACCGATGCCGCGCCCTTCCTGGCGTAGGTAGAGCAACAGCCCGCGCGGCTCACGGCTGAGCACGCGCAATCCCTCCTCGAGCTGCTCGCGGCAATCACAGCGCAGCGAGCCCATGACGTCGCCGGTCAGGCACTCGGAATGGACGCGTGTGGGCAGGTCCTCCGCGCCCAGGACATCCCCGCGCACCATTGCCAGGTGATCGGCGGCGTCGCGATCGTTCTGGAAGGCCACGAGGTGGAATGCGCCGAAGCGGCTCGGCAGCTCGGCAACTGCGACTACACGCGCGCGGACAGGCTCGACTCGCGTGCGCTCCGACGCGTTCGTGTCGGCGGGTGCCTCGGCGTCGATGAGCGCACGCAGGCGATCTCCTGGGGTGACGGCTCTCATGGATGTTTGCCTCGGGCAGCGCCGTGCTCGCGAACGGAGCGCGACGATGGATGCAGAGATCTCGGTCAGGTGACGTGATTGCGCAGGCCGAGGTCCTTGGGGTGGGGCGACAGGAACACCTGGTCGCGGACGTACGGAACGTCGCGACTGGCGACGTGGTGGCGCAGCAACGTAACCGGAACCGAGAGGGGGAGGCGGTCCTGGCGGTAGTCTTCGATGACCTCGAGCATGTCCTGCCGCTCTGCCGCCGAGATCCGGTCGTGGAGGTGTCCCACGATGTGGAGGAGCACGTTGGCGTGCTTGCCGGTCGAGGACGGCTCGGCGAGCGCCGCGAGGAAGAGCGCGGTGTAGTTGGTCGCGAGCACGTCGCGATGGACAGTCGCCGCGTGCGCCACCAGCTTGCCCAGCTCGGCCGCGCGCCTCGGGCTGTGGGCGAGCAACAGGTACTTGTGCGCGGCGTGGAAGCGCACGAGTGAGCTTCGCGTCCAGCCTGGATCGGCGAAGTGGTTACGCACGCGGTGATGGGCGAAGACGCGCGTCACGAATGACTCGCGCAGCCGCGCGTCGTTGAGGCGGCCTTCCTCCTCGACGGGTAGAAGCGGGAAGCGCTCGCGGAGCGCACGAGCGAAAAAGCCGACACCATCCCGGCTCGGCACACCGCTCGCGCCGTAGACGCGCACGCGTTCCATGCCGCAGCTCGGCGAATCGCTCTTCAGGATGAATCCGTGCAGGTCGGCGAGATCGGCGCGCGCGACGCGCTCGACCACGAAGCTCTCCATGCGCTCGGTCCAGTCGACGGCGATTCGCGAGGTCACGAGCCGCGGGCGCGACGCGTCGCCGACGAGCCGCACGGTCTCGCGTGGCGTGCCCATCCCCACCTCGACCTCGGGGCACACCGGCACCAGCTCGAAGTGGCGCGCCAGCGTTTCGGAGACGCGCCGATCGCGCTTGTGACCACCATCGAAGCGCACCGGAGCACCCAACAGGCAGGCGCTGGTGCCGACGCGAATCCGCTCGACTTCCGGCATGCTCGGACTCATGATGCCTCCATTCATCAATATCGACTCAATTTCTATACAATATATAGACATCACGATCCGGACGCAAGCCAGCCCGGACTCCGCAGCGAGCGCCGGCTCTCGTAAGTTTGGATCCGTGCGCAGGCATGCCGATGACGGCGGCCGTGCTCGTGGCGCGTGTCGGAGGTGGGGCGATGTCGATTCATCGGCTGGCGGGGTGCGTAGCCTGGCTCGTGGCCGCGGCGTGCTTGTCGATGGCGGCCTGCGATCGCGGGAGTGAAGACGGGGGTGGCACGGGCGTGCCGCAGGATCTCGCGTGCGAGGACACTTGCGTGAGCGACGACCCGTGCCAGGTCGGAGTCTGCGACGCCAACGACGTCTGCACGTTTCGAGACGCCGCTCCGGGCACCGGCTGTCCGGACGGCGCTTGCGACGATCGAGGCGCCTGCCGTGCGCCGGTCTGGTGCGACCCCAAGACTGGTCTGTGCTGGCAAGACCCGCAGAAAGACGCATACACCGCCACCGACGTCGGCCTGCGTCCCGAGGAGGCCGAGCGCTACTGCAACGAGCTGGTGCTCGGCGGCTACGACGATTGGCGTGTGCCGACCATCGACGAGCTACGCACGTTGGTGGCGGGACACGCGACCACCCAGCTCGGCGGCTCCTGTGGCGTCACTTCAGGAAGCAAGACCGGCGACGGGCTCAACCCCGCCTGCCTGGGAGGTGACGAGTACACCGGCGTTGGCGTCCACGGCTGCTACTGGAAGGGCGAGCTGAGCGGCACTTGCGACAAACCGGACCCCGCGGTTCACGGCCACCCGCTCGAGACCTGGGCCAGCGATCGCGCCGTCGACGATCCCGAGCGTTGGGTCGCCTACGTGACGTTCGATACCGGTGCCGTCGGCTTCAATCACGTGTGCAGCTACGGCGACGTCCGCTGTGTGCGCGACGCGGATGTGAAGCCGCCGGAACAGTGCGGCTGCAGCCCCTGCGTGAAGACCGATTTCGTCCCCGACGCCTCGGCCACCGCCGAGTGCGACCTCGACGTGTGCCCACAAAGCGACAAGCTCGCGCTCACGATTCGCGTGCCGGAAAAGCTCCCGCACGTCGCGAACCAGCTCCTCGCGTTTTTCTACACCGACTCCGACTGGCAGTTCCCACCCGCGCGGCCGCCCGATGGCGGCACCGATACCAACCAAGTGCTGAGCCCCGCCCTCGACGTCGACCAGCCGCTCACGATCGAGATCCCCGGGTGCACGTACTATCGCGAGGCGCTGCTCGCCGGTGCGTATCACCTCTACGTGCACCTGCAGCTCGAGCCCAAGTTTCCGCCGCTGCCCGTGGACGGCGACTTCTACTACGGCAAGGATGCGGCGCCGATCACGTTCCCCTTCGACGGCCAAGCCCACCACCAGACCGTGCAGGCGATGGACATCACCTTGGAGCCGGTTCACACCGGCTGCTCGGGGGACACGAGCTTCGCGTGCCCGGACGGCACGTGTGTCGCCGATCCGAGCCAGTGCCCCCAGAGCGCGTGCGATCCGGTGCCGTCCGACGACGGTGCGCTCACGTGCCGCTACGCGAGCAGCTTCACCCCGAACAACTGCGCCGATTTCCCCGTCGGCCAGGGCTGGAGCGAAGCCGACGTGGCGACGTTCTGCGCCGCGCAGGCGGGCGCCGATCCGGCGAGCGTGGTCGTGAGCCGCGGTGCGAGCTGCCTCGTCGAAAAGGGTGGGCTCGCCGCCGCCCATCGCTGCGCGATCACCACCGATGCGCGTTCCTGGTTCGCGTACGGCACACCGGCATTCGTGTGCAACGCGATCCTCGGCGGCAGCGACCAGACCGGTCCCTTCTGCCAGCCGTATTGAGCCCTTTCCGAGCGGAACCGCCACGCGGGTTCGCACCGAACCACCGCGCGTCGCGGATGGACCTCGCGAATCGGATTGCTCGCTCCAATTTCGCGCGCTGCCATGGGCACGCCGGAGTCGCGTGAGTCGTCGGTGGGGTGGCCCGCCGGGGAGCGCGCTCCAAGCGACAGCTCGAGGGAGCGGTGGAATCTGGGGGCGCGATGCGAATGACGATCAAGAGGGGCACATCGATCGGCGCGGTGCTGTTGGCGGCGACGGTCTCGGCAGCGAAGGCGGAACCCGAACCGGATGCCTGTGCGTTCGGCGCTGCCGTCGCGCCGGGTTACGTGCTGAGCACGCTCGCCACGGGTTTGCCGACCCATCAGCTCGCTTTCAGCAATCCGGCCACGCGCTGGGGCGAGGGGCTCTACATCGCGAATCCCGATGGCCCGTCGCCGGTGCTCAGGGTGAACGCGGACGGCACGCTGGCGCCGTTCGCCGTCGATCCGATGATTCCGTCGAAAGGCTGGGGGGTGACGTTCGCCGAAGGCGGGTCGCTGCCGGACGGGCTCTTCATCGCGGCGGGAAGCGAGTCCGAAGCGAGCGGCATCTACACCCAGTCGTGGAGCGGTGTCGGCGCGCTCTTCTACGAGGGAACGGCCGAGATCTACCAGAAGCTCGCGGAGCTCGAGTCCGGGCCTCATGGCAACACCATGACGGCGCAGAGGTACTACATCTGCGGCGGGATGTGCGCCGCGATGGTCGTCAGTGACTACGACGCAGCCGGCAACCTCTTGGGGCAATTCGGACTGGGCACCGGCACCGGAAGCGCGCCGAGTTTTCCCGGACAGGCCGAGACGCCTGCCGGGAGCGGATTCCCCGGCGAGATCTTCGCCGCGATGCCCGAGGGGGCTCGATGGTCCTCGGCGTACGGATCCAGCACCGTGTTCGCCTCGACGCTGCCGTACATGTCCATGACGGACATCTACGTCGACACGGCTTTTGGCGGTGGCGTTCCCGGCTTCGGCAGCGACCTCTACGTGATGGCGGTCGGAGGGGGTGCCGACGGTACGCTCACCAACACGCACATCTATCGTGTCGATTCAGCGGGGCTGGCGCAGAGCATCGTGCGCGTGAACGCCGCGGATGACTTGAGCGACTTCCCCTTCGTCGGCGGAGGCATCGCGTTCGGCCGCGGCGGCGGCTTCGGCAAGGACCTCTATTTCTCGGCGGGCGATCGAATTTGCCGGCTGACCGCACCCGACCAAGACGGCGATGGCGTGCTCGATGCCGTGGACAATTGCCCGACGGTCGCGAACCCGTCGCAGGCGAACGCCGACGGCGACGCGCGCGGAGATGCGTGTGATCCGTTCCCGACCAACCCGGCGTGTACGATCACCGGCCCTCGAGGCGCAGATCCTGGTGCCACCGCGTGGCCGTGGCTCGCACCCGTCGCAGGATTGCTCGCCACACGCGCGCTGCGCCACCGCCGCGCAAAGGATTGATGTGGGTGAGTGCGCGGGCGGCCGTGAAGGCCGCCCGCGTGCTTCGGGCTCAGGGCACGTTCGAGTCCCAGAAGTTCGTCGAGCCGACCTCGAAGCTGTCACGGAAGATCGTGGTGCAGCTCGGGTACGTGAACGCGGCAAGCCGGGTGTGCCAACTGAAGGCGCTGCCCGTCGTCGGATCGACGTACTCGTGGGTGTACCAGAACGTGCAGTCGTTTCGTGGATCGATGGTGATGTCGCTGTAATCGCCCCAGCGCGCGGCTCCGAATTGCGACCGCGCGCTGGTCAGAAACACCGTTTCTCCCTGCGGCAGGCTGTTGAGCGCGTCGGTCACCAAGCGGCCAGTGAACCGCAGGTCGGGATGCTGGCTCGCGCTCGAGCCGCTGTAGCCGAGCGCGATGTCACCCTGGGAATCCATGGCGATGCTGCCCATCCAGCGATGGAGCGAGCCGGGAGCGAAGCTGCTCTGCTGGTGGATCGTGGGTGGGTTCGCCCGCGGATTGCGGATCTCGTACCAGCGGATCGCCGCCCGGTCGCTCCCCGCATCCACGGTGTGATTGAGCACCAGCGCCTCGTGGCTGCCGAAGTTCCTGTAGGCGAGACGGAACATCAGCCGGTCGGAAAGTGTGTCGAGCTTCTGCGCGACCGTTTGCTGCGGCACACACTCGGCGAAGAAGCACAGCAAGCCATCGAAGCTCGCCACCGCGAGTTGGATCGGGCTCGAGTTGAAGGTGGTGTTGGCCGGCGTCGCCCAGTCGACGTGGAACTGGTGGAAGTGAAGCTCGTCGTTCGGCCAGTTGCCCGGATCCCAGGCACCATCGACGACCTCGACGAAGACGTTCGGCGCGCCCGCAGGGGGTAGCGTGAATCCGTCGAGATCCGAGGGCAGCATGCCGCCCCAGTCGGAGGGCGGCAGCTCGAAGATCTGCATGGTGGCTGTGGCGCCCGTCAGCATGCTGGCTCGATCCATGGCGTACGCCCCGGTGCCTGCCCACGAGTTGCCGCTGAACAGGTTGGCGCTCATGTAGTAGCCGTCTGGCCACACTCCGAGCTTCGGGTAGTCGTTGAACTTGGTGGTGCTGGTCTGGAATGCGTAGCGATACCAGGAGCCGGTGGGATCGTTGGTCGCCGAAACCGCGACGCACTCGTAGAAGGGTGCGGTGGAGTCGGTGAACTGGGAGATGACCCAGCGATCGGCCATCTGGTCGTAGACCACCACAGGATCGCCGGCGTTCTCGGTTTCACAGGCGCCGCCGAAGCCGCTCCAGACGGTGTTGATGTCGGCGGGGCCCCACAGGCCCGCCCCCGTGCGGCTGAAGACCTGTACCGCGCTGTTCACCATCTGCACGAAATGGCGCGGGCCGATCTCGCCGTTGGTGTCCGGCGGTGTACAGTTGCAGCCTGCGGTGGCGTCGCTCATGCCCTCGAAGTCGATCGATGCCGACGGCATCGTTTTGCCCGTGTGCGGGAGCGATGTCTGCAGCGCCGCGTCGGGCGTCTGGATGGTGCCGAGCGGCCGGCGGGTCCGTTCGGGATCCATCTCGCGGTTGCGGGGCCGCACGGGCACGATCGTCATCGTGCGCAGCGGCTTGCTCACGTCGTGCTTGGTGGCCTTCACCACGCGCACCGGGCCGGGGTTGCCTGCAGGATCACCAAGCTTCACCTCCGCCCTGGCTGCGCTCGCCACGAACGGGAGCGCGAACGCGAGAGCGAACGCAAGCAGGCGGTACGGGTGCAGCGATGCCGAGCTGGCGCGATCGTTCGGGAGTGCCAATCGAAGCTCCTTTCGCACGAGGCTTGGGGACGACAGCCGAGAGCGCTCTCGACCGTCACGTCATTGTCGCGCGGGAGGCATGCCCGGGGGAATGGGAGTCTGGCCCCAATCCGCACCATTGCTCTGCCGAGCTCGTCACTCAGGCCCTCGCGTCGATCGCTGAACGATCCTATACCGCATTGCCGACCGGCTCGACGACGCTTGCCTCATCCCTCGAGCTCGTGTCACGCCGCCGTGGCGCTGACTGCTCGCTCAGAAGCCGAGACTCACCGCCACGCCGAAGACCGGGCTCGGGTCGAAGCTCAACGATCCCACGCGTCCGGTTTCGGCCGCGTTCACCTCCACGCGTCTGCCGGCGGCGAGCCCCGCCTGCAGATTCAGGGTGAAGCGTGGGCTCGGGCTGAAGGTGAGCCCACCGAGCCCCGTTAGCTGCTGGTGCTCGAACGTACCCGGCTCGTTTGCAGCGAGCTCGATTCGGTAGATCTCGTCGCCGTAGCGGCCGGCGAGCGTCCACGACCAGTGCTCGGCGAAGCGATGCCGCACGCGCAGCGTCGGCCCGATCGTGTCGCCGGTCAGCTCCACCACGATGCTCGGGGTGGGGCTCCACTCGAAGCCAGCCACCGGCAGCCAGCGCACATCGCGGTCCAGTCGGGTCGTGACGATCAGCACACCCGCGAGCGACAGCGACTCACTCACGCGATAGGCACCCACGACGATGCCGCCGTACGTGAGCGACCGATCCCATGCAGCATCGTCTCCGAACGACGACGCGAGGTCGGCGCTCGCGATCACCTTCCATGCCTCTCCCAGCGAGAGCACGAACCCCGGTGCGAGGCGGACGAGGTACGCATCCCGGATCGGCTCCTCGAGACCGGGGCCGAGCTGGGTGAGGTCGTCCCAGCGATGGTGGGTGTGGATGAGATCGATCCCCGCGGTGAGCAGCAAGCCCGCAGCGGCTGGAAACGCCGTGCCGAACGATGCGCTGGTGCGCAGCGCATCGAGGCGGGCGCCGGCGGCGGATGCGGCCGGCTCCACGAACGTCGCGAGGTCCGCGGTGACGTAAGGCCGGTACGGCGTCGCTTGCGGGCCTTCGAGGGCCGCATGGATCTCGGTCTCGAGTGTCGAGTCAGCGCGCGCGTCGGGCGGCGCCGTGAGCAGCGCGAGCCCCAGGACCGCGATCCCGGCGGCGGCGCGGTGCCCTGCGAACATCGGCAACGAAACGAACGAGCGCACGTCGCGATTCAGTCGGATGCGTGGTCGGTTCGATGTGCGTCCGGCGCGATGAAGCCCGCGTATCGAGCCATCCAGTAGGGCGCGAGCACGTCGGCGCCGTCCATCTCGGTGTAGCCGTCGTGACCACCGTTCATGCGGTACTGGCTGGTGTTCCAGCGCTCGCAGGCACGCTCGTCGTAGGGGAGGATGCGCCCGTCGCTGCGCTCACGGCCGCGATCCGCGTAGAAAAGCGGCGGCGGTGCCAGGTCCAGGCGGTGCCAGTTGTGGATGTTCCAGCGGATCATGTCTACGGGTGCGGTGCGCAACCACCGTGCGGCGTTGGCGAAGCCAGGTGACACGTCACCGCCCACGAAGCCGTTGATCACGTCCCAGAGCGCGCCCTGTTGTTTCGCGGTGTGCACGTGGTGGCGCTTCCAGCCGTCGAGCCAGCGTGCGCGAAGCTCCGGATCCTGCTCGTAGCGCAAGAGCGCGAACCACGCTTGCGCGGAGAGCTCGTCGCCGTCTCCGCTGTAGCTCAGGCCGCGCAGCGGATAGTCGATCTCGGCTTGGGCTTTGTCGGCGTAGCCGTGCTCGGCGATGAGCTGACTCTTGCCGGCGAGGAAGCGCTCGTCGCCCGTCATGTAGTACGCCTCGGTGAGCCCGGCGAGGATCGCGACGGCGCGCTGACCGCCGTCGGCGAAACGTCCGCCGACGGGCGAATCGACGTAGCCGGGATCGAATTGGCCGTAGGTGGTGACCTCGTGGGTGATGGGGTCGATGAGCTGCCAGCCGTGGTCCATGATCCCGCCGACGATGCCGCCGATGTGGTCGCGGATGCGGGCGCGCTGGTCGCGCGTCGCGCACAGGTCGTACGCAGGCCCCATCATGAAGATGTGCGAGATCACCTCGTCGTTGGAGGTATCGCGCTTGATCCACCATTCGCCGTCGGCGGATGTGTACCAATGACCGTCGTCGGGGTCGTCGCAGTCGTCGAGGTTGCAGGTGGATTTGCGGATCACGCTGCGCGCCAAGAAGTAGTCCGTGCCCGTGATTTCCGTGAGGCGCAGCATGCCTTCCATGGCGCGATCGAAGTTGGCGCGCGCGTCGTCGGCGCCGGTGACCTGCCAGCGATAACACTCGCCGAGCACCCAGTACGCGGTCCAGCCACCGTCGTTGTCCGAATCCCACTTCACGTTCGAGGTGAGATCGCCGCGGCGCAAGAGGTGAGAGTCCGCGACGGCGCCGTCACGATCGTGGCGCTCGACGATCCGGTCCACGAACGGGCCGAGTTTCTCTTCGAGCGTCGTGCGGCTCGCCGTGACGGTGGCGAGACCGTTCGCGGTCGCGAACCAGATCGCGCCGTCCGGCGCTGTGAGATCGGTAGCGACGGCGCGTACGTCTTCCGAGGGAAGCCAGCGCTCCGCTGGATAGACGCGCCACTCGAAGCCGTCGACGCGCTGGATCGCGCGGTAGGCGCCGCCCGCGGTGGCGATCACGAAGCCACCATCAACGGTGCGTGCGGCCGCGCGTGGAATCGCCGTGGCACCGCCGAGCGGCACGCGACCGGCGTGGAGTTCAGGGACATTGATCGTCCTGGCGGTGGCGCCGCTCACGTCGATTCCGTAGACGCCGTTCTCGCCGATCGCCACCACGTCGATCGCGCGTGGCAGCGTCACGTCCGTGACAAGCGCCCGAATCGACTCCCCGGCAAGCGCGCCGCCGCTCACGGTCCACTTCGCGCGCCCGGCGAGGAGATCATCGGCGCTCGCGTAGCCCGCGACGAAGCCGATTCCGCCGCCCACGATCTCGCCGCTGCGATCGGCCGCCGCGAGGAGGTGAGGCGCATCCGCTGCGGGCCAGCGCGGCTCGCCACTCGATCGCAAGAGGGCGGCTCCCACCGACGTGAAGAGCACCGCGGCGTCACCTGCGCTCGCGGCGCCGAGGAGCTCGACGTCCTGCGGGGCATCGAACGCATCCGCCGTGCCTGTCGTCGAGAGGCGGAAAACCGTGCGCGATGAAATCACCGCCACGAGATCGCCGGTCGCCGCCGCAGCCACCAGATCGGCGGCGCCCTCCGGCAGCATGAAGAGCGCGCGCGTGCTGTTGCCGTTCTTCGAGAAGACCGCGCGCGGCGTCACCTGGAGAGGCGAGGGATCGCCGAATCCGCTCGGGGTGAGCACCACCGACACGAGCGCACCGACCGCAGGATCGACCTCGTTGGTCGTGTGGTTTCGTTCTTGGAGATACGCGAGGTCGACGTACGGCTCGGCGATCGGCTCCGGCTCGAACGGCTTGGCGCCAGGTGCTCCCGGTTCGCTCGATCCGTCGCCACCGCAGCCGGCGAGCAGCGCGACTGCAATCACGCCACACCCAAGTCTCGTGGCTCGTCCGTTCATGCGGCCGAGCGTAGCAGCCCCACCTTGGGCGCGGTCGCTTGCGCGCGGTGATTGGGCGTTGCCAGCTCTGGCCGTCGTGCGGCCCGGGGCGATGGCGCCGCAAACCGCGATGCAATACCGTGAGCGCGCCATGGCGCGCCGCTCTCGCTTCGCTCTTGCCGTCCGCGTCTCGTTCGTCTTCTTGCTCACGCTCGTCGCCGCTTGCGGTGGCTCGAACGACGGCTCGCGCCGACTCTCCGCCGAGCTCCGCCGCACCGAGTACGGCATCCCCCACGTCACCGCGGACGACTGGGAAAGCCTCGCTTACGGCTACGGATACGCGTACGCGCAAGACGACTACTGCGTGACGATGCGCGAGATCGCGCTCGCCTCCGGCCGCTCGGCGGAGATCATGGGCGAGGAAGCGGGCGATCCCGGCGCCGACTTCCTGTTCCGCTTCCTGAACGGCACCAAGGAGGCATTCCGGCGGCGGTTCGTGGACGAGCTACCGCCCGAGGTGCAAGCACTCGGCCGCGGCTTCGCCACCGGCATGAATCGCTATCTCGCCGACACGGGTGTCGAGAACCTCGCAGCCGGTCCCGCTGGTTGTCGCAACGCGCCGTGGGTCTACGCGATCGACGACGTCGATCTCTGGATGTATCTGCGTCGCATCGCCCTCGGTGGCAGCTCCGATCTCGGTGTGATTCGCGACGCGATCCTCGCGGCGACCGGGCCCAGCGGCGCACGCGTGCAGGGTGATCCAGCCCGCGCCGATCGTGTGCTCGGCGAAGGGCTCTCGGCGCACGCCGGTCCCGGTCTCGCCCGCCTCGCGGCATCACTCGCCGATCACGGCGGCTCGAACGGCATCGCGCTGGGCCGCGATCGCACCCGCAACGGCAAAGGCATGCTCCTCGGCAATCCACATCAGCCGTGGAATGGCAGCGGCCGCTGGTACGAGATCCATCTCACGATCCCCGGCATCTACGACGCTGCCGGCGCGGCACTCCAGGGGCTGCCGTGGGTGGGCATTGGTTTCAATCGTGACGTGGCGTGGACGCACACCGTCTCGCAAGCAACCCGTTTCACCCTCTACCAGCTCGACCTCGACCCCGCGAACCCGCTCCGCTACCGCTACGACGACGGCTGGCGCGACATCACCACGGACACCATCGAGATCCAGGTGCGCCGCGCCGATGGCGCGCTGGAAACGCGCAGCCACACCTTTTACAGCTCCCACTACGGCCTGATCTTGAACCTGGCGGCGTTCAGCTCGCTCCTCGATGGCTGGCCCATGGCGAACGGCAAGATTCTCGCGATGCGCGACGTGAATCTGACGACACCGCTGCGCTCGGCGCAGCAATGGCTCGCCGTGGGTCAGTCGCAGAATCTCGACGAGTTTGCAGATGCGTTGAAAGGAATCGGCAATCCGGTCTTTCACACGCTCGCCGCGGATCGAAACGGCGAAGCCTTCTACGGCGAGGTCTCGGCGGTGCCGCACGTGACGCAGCCGCAGCTCGAGAGCTGCACGAAGAGTGTCGTGGGTCAGGTGCTCGCCCGCGCCACCTCGAATGCGATCCTGGCGCTGGATGGCTCCACGTCGGCGTGCGAGTGGGGTGAGGACGCCGATTCACCTCCCGGCTCGAACGCCTTCGGCTACGCATCGCGGCCGATCCTGCGCACCACGGATTACGTGGCCAACGGCAACAACAGTTACTGGATGGCCAACGCCGCGCATCCGCTCACCGGTTTTCCGCTGGTGATGGGCTGGACGCAGTGGGAGAACGAGCCGCAGAGCCTCCGGGCTCGGATGGGCCACGTGCTCGTCCAGGCGCGGAAGGATCGAAGCGATGGCCAGGGCGACGAGGGCGGCTTCGATCTGCCCGCGTTGCAGGGCCTCATGTTCGCGAACCGCGTTCTCGGCGCCGAGATCGCCCTCGACGACGTGCTTGCGATCTGCGACGGCGCCGCGGCGAGCGGTGCCACCGACGACATCACGCGCAAGGCGGTTGCCGCGTGCGACGTGCTCAGCCGCTGGGATCGGAAAGTGAACGTCGAGAGTGCCGGCGCGCAGGTGTGGACCGAGTTCTGGCGCGGCATGGAGACCGAGCGCGGCGACGAGTTTCAAGGAGTGGTGCGCTCCGGCGAGCTCTGGCGCGTGGATTTCGATCGCAGCGATCCGGTTCACACCCCGCGCGGCATCGACACCACGATCGAGGCCAATCGCACGCTGGTGATCGGCCTGTTGGCCGACACCGTCACCGCGCTCGATGCCGCCGGTGTCTCGATCGATGCACCCTGGGGCGATGTCCAGTTCTATCCCCGGAACGGCGTCAACATTCCCCTTCACGGCGGCGACACGGGCCTCGGCACCTTCGGCGTCATCGGCGCACCGCTCGAGCCCGGTGGCTACTTCGACGTCGACTACGGCAACTCGTACATCCAGACCGTCACCTGGGACGATGGCGACTGTCCCATCGCCGACACCATCCTCACCCACTCACAGTCCACGGACCCCGAAAGCCCCTACTTTGGCGACCAGACCGCCCTTTACTCGCGGAAGGAATGGGTCCGCTTCCCGTATTGCGAAGCCGAGATCGTTGCCCATCAAGTCGGCGAAACCTTGCAACTCGGCGAGTGAGGCAGTGCCTCGTGCCGCTTTTCACGCTGCCAACGGCCCCGGAAATGCGCTGTGGCCAAGTTCGTGCGACCAATTTCCGTAGGGCCGTCCGCGCGATGCCGCCCGCCGCGCTCCCGGTGGATTCGTTCGCCAGCTAGCCTCGGCGTTTGCTGCGCCGCCGGACTGCCGCTTCCCCTGGCTGACGTCGCAAAACGAATCGAGTCTGGCCGATGGGATCGTTGAAGAACGTGCCAACGGAAGGCGGATCCGGCGGCAAGCGCGGCCACTCCAACATGGAGCACTGGGCGCGTACCGAGGAGATCAAGGACGCGGCGCGCATCCAGCGCCGCCGCCGCGACCGCGCCGAGGCAGTCGCCGGCGTCGTGGAAGCGTTGTCGGTCCAGGAGCACACTCCCTCGAACGCAACGAAGGGCAGGAGCGATGGCGACGATTCGAGACGGTGACAAGGCCGCGCTGGTGGTGGTGGACGTTCAGGCTGGCGTGATGGCCGGATGCTGGGATGCGCCGCGCGTGATCGCCAACGTGGCGCGCGCCGTCGAACGCGCTCGGGCGGCGCGCACGCCGGTGGTCTGGGTGCAGCACAACGACACCGAGCTGCCGAAAGGAAGCGCCGAGTGGCAGTGGGTGTCCGAGCTCGTACCCGCCGCCACCGAGATCCAAATCCACAAGACCTTCAACTCCGCCTTCGAGGACACCGACCTGGAAGCCGCGCTCGCAGCGCTCGGTGTCAGCCACATCGTTCTCGCCGGTGCGGCGACCAACTGGTGCATCCGAGCGACCGCGTACGGGGCGCTCGACCGCGGCTACGACCTCACGCTCCTCAAGGACGCGCACACCACCGGCGATCTGGAATTCGAGGACGGCGTGCGCATCCCGGCCTCCGGCGTGGTAGCCGAGCTCAACGTCGTCATGACCTGGCTCAACTACCCCGGGCGAAAGTGCGCAGCCGTGCGGGTAGACGAGCTTCAGCTCGGGTAAAGCACGGAGCCGCCGCCTCCCGCGGGAGAGCTTGGTGCTACTCAGTAGAACGCGCCCCCATCGAAATCAAACGCCCAGGCGGTGACGATGCCGCCGCACGGGTGCGCCACCTGCCACACGTTCCGCCGCAGCTTCGCCACCCATGTCCTCGATCGTGGATGCGGCGCGCTCCGCGGTGGGATCGATCGCCTCACCCTGCCCAGCGCCCCAGGCCATGTCGGATGTCCCCGCATCAGCTGACAGCTCGAGCCGCGAAGCCGTAGCGGATCTTCCCAACGAGAACCGCCCCGAACCCCCTCGACCCGCCCGACTCGGCGGGGCTACAATGCACGCGACCGCGTAGCCGAATCCACTTAAATGGTCATTCGCGATTCGGCGCGAGTTGTGTGTAGGGGCGGCCGCGAGGCCGCCCGCACGCACCTTGCGTCGGGGGGCGGGCTTGCGCCCGCCCCTACCGGTCAGCGGTCGGGTCGATCCAAATCGTGAATGGTCATTCAGCAGCGAGCACAGTCCTGATTCAGCGCCTCGCGAGATCGAAGTAACCCATGGGCCGAACGTCGATTGGGCTGGTCATCGTTGGTGTCATCCTGCTGTTTGGCGGGATCAACCGAATGCGGACGGCACGACTCACTCGGGACACTCCGCAGCGGCTCACGTGCGCCGAGTTCGCTGCGAAGGGTCCTGGAGCGAACCATCACGTCGCGCTCACCGAGTGCCGGCTCGGCTCGAATGTCGCGGTGCAGATGAACTCGGAGCGCAGGGGTGGCACATCTTACGACGTGTTCATTCCGGCCTATCCGGCCGGCGAGGCCAGCGGCGCATCGGACTCCGACCCCCTGCGAGTGCTGGTGCGGGCCTCGCGGCTCGACGATCCTGGCCGCGCCGGCGCGCTCGTCAGCCAGGCCAGCTTTCAGGGAATCATCGCAAACCAAGCGCTGCCGCTCTCCGATGCCGAGCGCCAGCTTCTGAGCCGCAAGTTCTCAGGCATCAACCTCGACTCGGTTTGGATCCTGTGGAGTGGGATGAAGCGCACGACACCGACTGCTGCCATCGGCATGAGCGCGGGCGGAGTGGCCATGGTCGCGGTTGGTCTATTCGTTGCGTGGTCGGCATTCAGGCCGAAGCCCGAAGCCTCGCGTGGCGGGTCTGCAGGAGGACCGCGGGATCGCGCTCCGGGCGGCGCCAAATTGGAGCGACGGACGGCGCGGCCGGACGATCCGGCGTCGACTCGCCGCCCGAGAGCGTAAGCCTCGAGCGCATCCGCTCTCGCCGCACGGCGCACTCGGCAGAGTGACGCGACGCTGCGCCGGCGGCGGCCAAGCAGAAAGCTCGTGCGTCGCGGGTTGGAGAATGAAGGTGGCTTCGCGAGTGAAGAAGCGTGACTCGACGACTCGGAAGGCGGCGCGCACGCGTGTCGCTGCTCCGCGGACCACCGACGCCTCGCGCGTCATCGACGAGCAGATCCGAAGTCTGGGTGACTGGCGCGGTGCGACGCTGGCGGACGTTCGCCGCCTGATCCACGAGGCCGTCCCTGATGTGGTCGAGGAGTGCAAGTGGGCGAAGGCGAGTAATCCGCTGGGCGTGCCGGTCTGGTCGCTCGCCGGGATCATCTGCACGGGCGAGACGTACAAGCAGGTGGTCAAGCTGACGTTCGCCAAGGGCGCCGCCCTGGAGGACCCTCGCGGTCTCTTCAACTCGAGCCTGGACGGAAATGTGCGCCGCGCGATCGACCTCCGCGAGGGTGAGAAGCTCGACGCAAAAGCGTTCAAGGCGTTGATTCGCGCGGCCGTCGCGGAGAATCAGCGGTCCAGCGCCAAGCAACGCAGCGATGGCCGCGCTTGAGACATGTGCGGCGCCGGACGTGACGGCCGCATCTGGCCAAAGAGCTGGCGCAAAACCAGTTTCATCTTCCGCGTCCCGCCGCGATCGCCAACAGGTCGGCGTTCATCCACCCGCTACCGGATCCTCTCGTAGTCGCTTGCAGTGGCCGGTGCTGAGCCGTAGCGAGCGGGTTTTGGCCATGACACAGAGGAGGTCGGCATGCCGAGCGATGAAGGGCAGATTCGTGAGCTGATCGAGTCGTGGCAGTCCGCGACCAAGACCGGTGATCTCGAAACGGTGCTCGGTCTGATGACCGACGACGTGATCTTTCTCTTGCCCGGCCGCCCGCCGATGGGCAAAGCGGAGTTTGCGGCGTTGTCTCGGGTGCCCGCCGGGGCACCGCGCCCGCAGTTCGACGGCACCTTTGAGATTCAGGAGGTACAAATCTCTGGGGACATGGCCTTCGCGTGGACGAAGCTCTCGGTTGCGATCACTCCGCCGGATGGAAGCGAGCCTGTTACTCGAGCCGGTCACACGCTCACGGTGTTCCGCCGCGTCGGTGGAAAGTGGCTGCTGGCTCGCGATGCAAATCTCTTGTCGCCGGTCGCGACGCGCTCATCGTGATCGGCGAAGCGCTGGATTGCGCGCCTCTACGGACGCAGCGATTGGGCGGGTGGTCTTGCTCGACGGCGCGGTCCTCTTGCCCTGAGCTTGCACCCCGCGACGCGGATCGCTGATCGCACCGCGGCGACGCTGTCTCCGGAAATACCGGTGTCCACTTCGAATGAAGCGAGTCTTCGTTTGCTGACCGGTGAGCCGCCCGAGATGGCCGAGCTGCAACGGGTTCTCGAGGCGGCGCCGACCTATGCGTTGCTCGTGACCGGCGTGCCGGCGGGCGCGACCGATGCCCAGAGCACGTTCACGGTGCTCCCGCCGAACAAGACCTACGCCGACAAGCTCGTCCTCGGCGTATTCGCGGCCGACGAGATGATCGGTTGCATCGATCTGATTCGAGGCTGGCCGGTGCCAACGACCGCGCACATCGGACTCTTCCTCTTGGCCGAGCACGCCCAGGGCAGGGGAGGGGGATATGGCCGGCGCGCGTTCACCGCGCTGGTGGCGTTGGTTTGCTCATGGGGCACGTGCGACCGGCGTCGTGCCGGCGTGGTCGCGGGGAATGCGCGGGTGTTCCCATTCTGGGAGCGAATGGGCTTCGTGAGGACGGGCGAGGTGAAGCCCCATCGGCAGGGGACAGTGGCCTCCGAGGTGATCATTCTCGAGCGCTCGCTCGCAGCTTCGAGCGCCAGCCGATGCGAATGAGGAGGAAACGTGAGGGGATCTTGTCTCTGCGGGAGCATCACTTACGAAGTCACGAAGCTCGACTCGGTGATCGAGCACTGCTCGTGCCGCACGTGCCGTAAAGCGCACGCGGCAGCATTCAACACGGCGGCGATGGTCAGGCGCGAGCACTTTCGGTGGCTCTCGGGCGAGGAGCTGCTGGCGGGTTTCGAGTCGTCGCCGGGAAAGACTCGGATGTTCTGCTCGCGGTGCGGCACCCATCTCGTAGCGCGCCGCGACGGGCGTGACGCATGGGTGCTGCGGGTCGCCACTCTCGACGAGGATCCAGGCGCCAAGCCCACGTTCCGCATCTGGGCCTCGCACGAGGTGCCGTGGCTCGATTACGCGAGCGCGATCCCGGCATATCCCGAGTGGGAGCCGGGACATGGGTGAACGGCGCGCTCAACGCGCATGACAGCGACGCAGCCATCCGGAGGTTGCGCGCCCCGATCATCCGTGCAGCGGCGCCGCATGCGCGAGTCCGCTGGAGGTAGATCCTGCTCGTGAGAATCCCATCACCGCTCGATCCTTTTGCTCCCGTGTTCGATGCACGCGAGCGATTCCACGTCTCGGTGGAAGCACCCGCGGCGCTCGTGTACGCGACGGCGACGGGATTCGACATGCAGTCGGTGGGACTGGTGCGGGCAATCTTCCGGATGCGAGAGGTCTTGCTGGGCGCGCACCCCGATGCGCCGCGTGTCTCGCGGGGCTGGCTCGAGGAAGCAGCAGCCTTGGGGTGGGGGACGCTGGTCGAGGAGCCGGGGCGGCTCTTCGTGGCCGGCGCCCATTGCCAGCCGTGGTTGCCGGACGTGCGCTTCGTCCCGCTCGCGGCGGATTCGTTTGTCGGCTACGTGGAACCGGGGTGCGTGAAGATCGCGTGGACGCTGGAGGTGGTAGCGCTCTCGCCGGAACGGACCACGCTCTCCACCGAGACGCGGGTGGTCGCTACCGACGCCGCAGCGCGAGAACGTTTCGGCCGCTACTGGCGCTGGGCGCGTTTCGGCATCTTCTCCATTCGCTGGCTGCTCTTGCCGGCGATCGCTCGCGAGGCGAAGCGACGGTATCGGCGATCCGTGACCCCGGGCGCGTGAGCCCCGGCGGGTTGCTTGCTGCCTGGCATCGGCTGGAGATTGGCGGGACACGACGCGGAGTTGTGCCGCCATCACGCCGTCGCCTCACCCCCGCCCCGCGCTGCTGATACATTGCGCCGCTTTCGCCGGATCCGTGATCGGCGAAGAGGGGGGAGGCGCGATGCAGCACTTCATGATCGACGGCTTTCGCGGGTATCGCTCGCGTTTCGACGACATCAAGCTGGTGCAGGAGATCCTCGAAGAATTTCCGGCACAGCTCGGCTTGCAGCCCGTCATGCCGAGCTTTCTCCTGCCCTACTACAACGGCGTCGTGCCCGAGGATTGCGGCGTCAGCGCCTTCCTCTTCCTGCGCGGCGGGCACATGACGATCCACACGTTCTCGTTCCGCGAGTGCTACTTCGCGGACCTGTTGAGCTTGGTGCCGTTCGACGCGCGCAAGCTCGAGCTGCAGCTCCAGACCGCGCTGCACTGCTCCACGGTGACGGTGCGGAGCGCCGAGCGCAAGGACCGCATCTTCGGCGAGGTGCGAACGGCGCCGGAGAGCGACTTCGGTCCGCACGTGCTCATGGAGGTGGCGGATTACCGCGGGCCGCGCACCATGGACGCGATGTTCGATCTCATGGACTCGCTGCCGCGGCGAATCGGCATGACGCCGATCATGCGGCCCTACGTGGTGCGCGAGCACACCGACGCGCGCGGACCCATCCTCAGCGCCATGACGATGATCGCCGAGAGCCACGTCAGCCTCCACGTGCTCGAGGCCGAGAATCGGGCGTTCTTCGACATCTTCTCGTGCACGTTCTTCGACTACGAGCCGGTGATGCGTACGATCCGGTCCGACCTTCCGGGCACGATCGTGCAGGAAGTGCTCACCGCGCGCGGCAAGGAATACAAGACGCTGCGCCGCGGTCGCGACGAGGAGCAAGAGCGCTCCAAGGTGTGGCTGCGCGCCCTCGCGTGACGCGCGCCTGATGGCGTCGCTCCATCTTTCATTCGCGGCGGCGCTCGTGCGTCGAGCGCCGCCGAGTGGCGATCGCGACGCGGGCGATGGCACGATGAGCGTTCCCGGTGCCGTGTGTCGTCGTGGGGTGCGGCACGGGCTCGGCTGCATTCACGACGAGGGGGAGAGCACGTGCGAGTTTCGAGCGCATCGCGGCGATCGGCCGCCGGCTGCCGGGCGTGGATTGGATGTTTCGTGCTGTTCGCCACCGCGTTGGGCTGCGATCACACGATCAAGGTCACGAGCCTTCTCGACGAGAACACCGCGAGCGCGGCGAACGGCACATGCACGCTGCGCGAGGCCTTGATTGCGGCCAATACCAACGCGGCCGTGGATGGTTGCATTGCGGGTCAGCCCGGCGCGGACGTGATCGCGTTGCCTGCGGGGAACTACGCGCTCACGCTGATCGGCGGGGTGGACGAGGCGGGCGATCTCGACGCGCTCGAGGACGTGGGCCTCGTCGGCGCGGGCGCAGACACCACAATCATCGACGCCAGCGCCGTCGGCGATCGAGTGCTCGACGTCCCCGCGGGCGTCACGGCTTCCGCCTCCGATCTGACGATTCGCGGTGGCCACGTGGGCGGCGCCATCGGCGAGCTCGTCACCGGTGGCGGCGTCCGCAATGCCGGTACGCTCACGCTCACCCGGGCTGTGGTTTCCGACAACGAGGTCCACGCAGCGCGTAGCTCGTTCTTCTCCCCCACCGGCAGTCATGCCGAAGGTGGCGGGATCTGGAGCTCGGGATCGCTCACGCTGAGGGAGAGCGTGGTCACGGGCAACGTCGCGGTGGGCGGCAACAGCGGCGTGGATTGCCTCAGCTTGAGTTGTTTCGTCATCGGCGGAGCAGAAGGCCGCGGTGGCGGAATCTTCGCGTCTGGAGCAGTCGATCTCATCGACACCACGGTGGCAGGCAACGACGCCCAAGGGGGGACGGGTCTCGATGGCAACCCCGCGGGGATCCCCGGTTACACCTGGGCGTCGGCAGGCGGCAATGCGGTGGGCGGCGGTGTTCGCGCACTGGGCTCGCTTGCGATGACTCGCTCGACGCTTTCGGCCAACGCGGCCCTGGGCGGCCGGGGCGGCAACGGATTCGCGACCCCATACAATTTGGCGGGGGGGCGCGGCGGCGACGCGGCGGGTGGTGCTGTCGCTGCCGCAGGAGCGACGACGGTCGTCAACGTCACGATCACGGGCAACGCATCGCAGGGGGGCGCCGGCGGGGTGAACGGCGGCGCCAATGGTGTGACCAACGCCGGCGCAGTCACGAGTAGCAATTCGCTGGGGCTGGTGCACGCGACCGTGGCGGGGAATACGGGCGGCGCTGCTCTCGTGAATTCCGGCGCTGCGACGATCGCGAATACCGTTCTCGCCGACACGTGCTCGGGAATCGCGGGCGCGTCCCTCGGCGGAAACGTGGAGAGCCCCGGTGACACGTGTGGCCTCACCGAGGCCGACGACGCCACCACCGTCAGCGCAGGTGCGCTCGATCTCGCATCGCTGGCGCCGAACGGCGGGCCCACCGAGACGCAGGCGATCGGTGCGGCGAGCGTCGCTGTCGGCCACGGCCGCGCTGCGAATTGCGAGGCGGTGGATCAGCGCGGCGTTGCGCGGCCGGCTGCAGCGTGCGACAGCGGTGCGTTCGAGCGAACCGAGTAGGCGCGCAGGATTCGTGGCGGCGAACGATCGCCGCCGGTCAGGTACGCACTTGCGTGCGCGCTAGTCGTGCGCGCGCCGGCGCAGATCGCGCCGCAAGCGAATCAGTAGAGGGGCCCGAGAGAGCGCCCGTGGTTGCGGGTGCCTCGGGCGCGCATACGCCTACGCGCACCGGCGTGAGCTGCGGGCGAACCGTGGAGGAATCGAACGCTCGGGGAAGGGAGCCTGACGAAGTGAGACAGTATCTCCGCCAACGGCAGGCTTGGGATCAGGACGCGAAGCCGATCCCCTCGGTGAAGTCGGATGAGGACAGCACCGTCCCTTTCCCGAACGTTCGATTCTCCTCCAGTTCTCCTTCCCCAGCAGATCAGCTCGTCGATCGCCGATCGAAGCTCGACCCCTGGGCGAAATAGGTCGCGGCATCCGCGGCGGAGATTTCCACCACCTTGATCGCGCAATCGCACCCCGCGTGGGCCCGATTCGCGTCCGCGGCGGCGGCGTTCTGGAAGAGCTTGAAGCGCGCGTGGTTCTTGCACGCGCGGCATCCGCGGTGACCGCGGCTCGAGAGCTTGAACGCCTGCACGCGGTCGTTGCCCGGCGGCGGCTCGACACCACCGCCATCACCGCCGCCGCTCCCGCCGCACCCGATCGTTCCGGACGCGACGCTCGAAAATCCCAGTGCAGCGAGGAGCCGCAGGAAGGCTTTTCGAGTGAGGGTTCGTGGCTGCATGTGCGTTCGTTTCGACGACCGCTCCATCGTCACTCCCCCGCGGCGCGGAGCACAAGCGATGCGTACCCGATCGAGCGGGGGCGGGCCGTCCACGCCGACGAATCCCGGACCCGCGCGACGGGACCGACGCACTCCAGGCCAGCGAACCATGACCGTGCGGAAACGCCGGCGGCCGCCTCCCCTGGCTCGGTCTCGGCTACATTTCACGCGGACCGTTCGTTTCGTGCGGCACGGCGCGGGGCGGCATTCCCAGACTTCGAGGAGGCGCCATGTTCGCAAGGATTCCGAGCAAGCCGCGAGCGCAGTCAATCGGCAAGAATTGCCGCGCGCGGTCGATCGCGCGCGGGCCGCGGACCGTCGCGGGGCTCGCTGCCGTGGCCGCGCTCGCAACGCTCGCCATGGGGAGCGGTTGTGCCGACTCGGGCGCTGCGAACGTCGTCGAGAGCTGCGACGGGCAGGTGCTGCGCGCCCGCCCCAAGAACCTGGGCGCACCCGGTCCGTGGCCGGTGGGTGCGCTGACCACCACGCTCGGCGGGATCCGAACCGAGGTCTGGTACCCCGCGCGGCCCGGCAGCGAGGCGGGACTCGATCCGGTCATCTACGACATCCGCGACCACATCCCCGAGGGCGATCGCGGCAAGGTGAGCGACGACGAGAACCCGCCGCAGGTCTGCGCGTGCCATCGCGGCCTGCCGCTCGATACCGCGAGCGGCCCCTATCCGATCGTGATCTTCATCCACGGTACCGCCGGCTTTCGCACCCAGAACCTGGAGAACGTGACGCATTGGGCGAGCCGCGGCTTCGTGGTGGTGGCTTCCGATCACCCGGGGATCGAGTTCAAGGACCTCGTGACGCTCAAGAATCAGCCGCCCGATCAGGTAGGCGACGCGCGACGCGTGCTTGCCGATTTCCAGACCCCGTCGGGGGACAT
>CAYVDO010000045.1:19404-29976 GCA_964450125.1 uncultured bacterium | reverse complement strand
CGGAGAACATCTCGGGCGGCCTCACGCTGCACGACCTCGGCATCCACTGGATGGCGTACGTCACCCCCTCCGGCGAGATCGCGTTTTCGCGAGCCATCGACCCCGCGCGCGAAACCCCCGAGATCGTCGAGTTCCCCGCGGGCGTTTTGCCGCACCTGATGCCTGGCCAGCGCCTCGTCGCACACACGGCGATCAGCGACCAAGTGATGGGCTTCCTGCTGGTGCCCGAGGGTGTGCTGGCAGTGGCGTCACAGCCGATCCTCACGACCAGCCACGAAGGGCCGATCCGCGGCGCCTTGGTCTGGGGACGGTTCCTCACACAACGCGACGTGGAGGAGCTGGCGACTCTCACCCACCTCCACCTGCGCGTTCATCGCCTCGCCGACCCGACGATGCCCGCCGACATGGAGCGTGCCGCGGCAGAGCTGATCGCGCTACCAGCCCGCGACGCCAGGCCGGCCGCCGTCGTGCACGCACTGAACGACGAGACCGTGGCCGGCTACGCGCTGATCCGGGACATCGACGGCAAGCCGGCGCTGGCCGCCCGCGTGGACGCGCCACGCACGCTCTTCCAGCAAGGCCGAGCCAGCATCCGCTCGTCGTTCGTTTGGCTGCTCGCGTGCGGCGCAGTCTTCGGAGTGGTGCTGGTGGTGGTGATCCGAAGCCTGGTGCTCTCGCCGATCACTCGTCTCGCCAGTGAGCTGGAAGCGATCGGCGCCGGCGGCGACCCCGCGAAGCAGGTGACCGCGGTCGGCCAGGACGAAATCGCACGGCTTGCGAGCTCGGCCAACCGCATGTTGTCGGACCTCGAACGAAGCCGGCGGCGCACCGAAGAACGCGAGCGCTACTTCCACGCGCTCATCGACCAGACCTCCGACGTGATCGCCGTGACCGGGGTGGATGCGCGCATCCGTTTCATCAACGAGGCCGTGCGGGCCACGTTCGGTTACGAGCCGCAAGACCTCGTGGAGCGCAAGGCGTTCGAATTCGTTCATCCCGACGACAAGCACGTGATCCGGGAGCTCTTCGCCCTCGGCATCGAGCCCGGTACCACGGCGGCGCGCGACTTCCGCTTCCGCCACAAGGATGGAAGCTGGCGCTACGTCGAAGCCGCCGGACGGCTGCTTCTCGACGACCCCGCCGTGAACGGCGTGATCGTCGCCGTCCGCGACATCACGCGCCGTCGGCAAACCGAGGAAGAGCTGCGCCACGCCCGCCTCGCCGCGGAGGCGGCGAGCCGAGCCAAGTCGGCGTTCCTCGCCAACATGAGCCACGAGCTGCGCACCCCGCTCAACTCGATCATCGGATTCTCCGACCTCTTGCAGGAGCAGACGTTCGGCCCACTCCTGCCCAAACAACTGCGCTACGTCGGCAACATCCTCGCGAGCGGCAAGCACCTGCTTCAGCTCATCAACGACATCCTCGATCTCTCCAAGATCGAGGCCGGGCACATGAAGCTCGATCTCGGGACCCTCGAGGTCGCCGCGGTGCTCGAGGACGTGCGTGGCATCGTGCACGCGCTGGCCGAGAAGAAGAACGTGACACTGGAGGTCGACGCGGCGCCGGCCGTTCCCACACTACGCGCCGATCCGGCCAAGTTCCGCCAGGTGCTCTACAACCTGCTCTCGAACGCCATCAAGTTCACTCCCGAGGGCGGCGTGGTGCGCGCCTCGGCGCGGCTCGCGAGCGATGCACACGGTGCCCCGCCGCTCGGCGACGAGCCCGCCGAGTTCGTGTGCGTCTCGATCGCGGATTCCGGGATCGGCATCCGACCCGAAGATCGCGCACGGCTCTTCCGCGAGTTCGAGCAGCTCGATTCCGGCTACGCACGCCAGCAGCAGGGCACCGGGCTCGGGCTCGCGCTCACCAAGCGACTCGTCGAGATGCACGGAGGCGAGATCGGATTCGAGAGCGAGGGCGAAGGACGCGGAACCACGTTCTCGTTCACGCTGCCGATCAGCGGGCCACGAGCGGCGCCGCTGCCGGCGCCGCGCCGCCCGGACGAGCCCAAGACCACGCAGATCGTGGGGCCCGACTCGCCCCTGGTGCTGGTCGTCGAGGACGACGTGACCTCGGCGGCGTTGCTCAAGGAATGTTTCACGATCGCCGGCTACCGGGTGCTCCACGCCGCCGACGGCCCCACGGCGATCCGCCTCGCCACCGAGAAACAGCCGCGCGCCATCACGCTCGACATCATGCTTCCCGGCATGGACGGCTGGACCGTGCTCAAGGCCTTGAAGAGCGCGCCCGAGACCGAGACGATACCGGTGCTCATCGTGTCGTCCACCGAGGACCACGAGTTGGGATTCACCCTGGGTGCGACCGATTGCCTGGTGAAGCCCACGGATCATCGCCGCATCCTCGAAATCCTGCGCAACGTCGTCGGGCCCGAGCCCGCCCCGGGTTACGAAGTGCTGGTGATCGACGACGATCCCGCGCTGGTGTCGTTGCTCGAGGATACGCTCGCGTCGCACGGCTATCGCGTGAGCTCGGCGTCAGACGGTATCCGCGGCATGGAGATCGCCGCGCGCAGGCCACCCGACGCCGTGATCCTCGATCTCATGATGCCGGGGCTGAGCGGGTTCGACGTCGTGTCACGCTTGCGCGAGCGCCGCGAATCGCGCGATCTTCCCATCGTCATCTACACGGTGAAGGATCTCACGGCCGAGGAGCGCACCCGCCTCATGAGCCAAGTGCAAGCGATCGCCATCAAGGGGCGACCGGCCGATCTCCTGGACGTCCTAACCCGGATGGGGCTCGGGGTGGATCGAACCTAGCTCGAGCGAGGCGTGTCGTGGATTCTCGTGGCTTGCAGGAGGTCGGAGCGGTACGCGCCATCGGCGCATCGGCGAGCAGTGCGAGCCGGCCCGGGGGTGGGGCCTCGCGGAAGTCGCGCCTTTCGCGGGCGGGGGGCTCGAAAGTCCCCCGAGACAACAGCAGCGACGGGGAATGCGAATGGCGGGGGAAAAGGTATTGTTGGTGGAGGATCAGCCGCTCAATCGCGAGCTGGCCACCGATCTGCTCGAGATCGCGGGTTTCACGGTCTGCCAAGCAGATTCGGGCGAGCGCGCGATCCAGGTTGCGCGGGCCGAGTCACCACAGATCATCCTGATGGACATCTCGCTGCCCGGCATGGACGGCCTGGCGGCCACCCGTATCTTGCGCGCGGACCCGCGATTTCGGAGCGTGCCCATCGTGGCGCTCACCGCGCATGCCATGAAGGGTGACGAGGACCGCGCACTCGGCGCTGGGTGCGACGGCTACATCACCAAACCCATCGAGACGTCGTCGTTCGCGAAGTGTGTGAGCGAAATCCTGGCGCGCGGTCGGGCCGCGTGAGCGCACCGACCACCCCGCCCGCCCACATTCCCGGGTCGCACCTGCTTCCCTGGGTGCCGGGGCAACCCTTCGACGACGCGACCGAGCGGCTCTTTCGGGGCCGCCGCATCGAGCGTGCACTGCCGGTGATTCGGTTCGCATGCGTCGGCGCGTGCGTGATCTTCGCCTCGTTCTTCCTCCGCGACCGTTACCTCGCCCCTGAACGCGAACGGCTCACACTCGCGATTCGCGCCGTCGCTTGCGCGTTCTACCTCGCCATGATGCGGATCGCGCGCGTCGAACGGCTGCGCCACTTGATTCCCCTCTTCGTGCCCGTGGCTGCGGGTGCCGGCTCGGTGTTCGTCTCGATGCTCTGCGCCGCGCTGCCCAACGGCTTCGACATCGGGATCGGCGGGCCGCTGCTGGTAGTGATGGCCGCCCCCGCGGTCTCGCCCTCCGCGCCCGCAGCGATTCTCACCTGCCTCGTAGGCGTGGTGGTGCCAAACGTCGCGATGGTGATGAACCGCGAAGGTTGGCTCACGATCTTCAGCACCAACCACTACCTCGTCATGGGAGCGGCGCTTTCGATGGGGATCGCGATCCTGGTCGAGCGCGACGCGCGACGCGCCTTTCGCCTCGAGCTCGAGCTCGAGACCGCCGCCACCACCGACTCGCTCACCGGCGTCTTCAACCGGCGGCGCGTGCTCGAGCTCGCCGAAGCGGAGGTGGCCCGCGCGCGCCGTTACGGCCACGCGCTATCGGTGGTGATGTTCGACCTCGACCACTTCAAGCAGATCAACGACCGTCACGGCCATTGGGGCGGAGATCACGTGCTGCGCGCGTTTCCGTTGCGACTGGAGAAGCACCTCCGTCGTAACGACATCCTCGGGCGCCTCGGCGGCGAAGAATTCGTGATCGTGCTGCCCGAGACCGATCGCACGGCGGCGGCGGCCGCGGCGGAGCGCGTGCGCGCCGCTCTCGTCGCGGAGACGATCCCCGTCGGTAGCTCGGCCGTCACTCTCACCTTGAGCGCCGGCTGCGCCGAGCTCGGCCCCGAAGATCTCGGCTTCGACTCGCTGCTGCGCCGCGCCGACGCGGCGCTCTATGCCGCCAAGCACAGCGGGCGTAATCGGGTCGAGCTCGCTTGAGTGGGCGGATCTTTCCGGGGGGCTTTTCAAGCCCCCCGCCCAGCGCGGCAAAGCCGCGCTGGGTCCCACCCCCGAGTCACTCGCTGCGCTCGTGCGGCGCCGCTGGCGCCGGGCGAGACTGACGTCGGGCGTGGAGACCAGGCCGCCAGTCGGACGGCGTGGTCCGTCAGCAGGGGCGTTTCAAGCCCCCCGCCCAGCGCGGGTGACGAAGCCGCTTCGCTGCAGAAGCCGGAAGTGGAAATCCGCGGCGCGCTCGAGGCCCCCGCTCGAGAGTTTGTCCAGGGTGTCGTGGTCGGTGTGGTAGTAGGGCGGCGCTTGGATCAACGAGAAAGTCGGAAGGCGATCGCACACCACCAACAGATCGCTGATGCAGGCATGTGCCGTCGCGGGCGCGCCCGGCATCAGCCCCGAGTCCTTCACCAGCGCCGGCAGCGCCGCTTCCAGCGCGGGCCACGATGTGGAGCCTAGAAATGCCTGGCGCCGGTCGTCGAAGTTCGTAGGCCAACCGGCGCTCGCGCCCTCGCTACCGCCGACGGCATCGGTGTGCTCGATCAGCACGATCCCCGCGAGCCCCTCGAATCGAGCTGGATCCTGGGCTCGGAAGGCGCGCATGCCGGCGCCGCCGTCGTGGTGCGCCGCGAGCCCCACGAGCACGAAGCTCGCGGTGCGTGCGCCTGCTCGTCGGGCCGCGTGGATCCTTCGCGTCACGGCCACCAGTGTCGCGAGCCCGCTGGCGTTGTCGTTGGCGCCGCTGAAGAAGCTGTCGAGGTGGCTCATCACGGCGACTGTCGCGGGGAGCTCGCCTGCGACGTACGCGACCACGTTGATCGCCGGCCACGTGTCGCGGGCTGCCGACTCGATCCGACCGGTGAGCTGTGCACCGCTCGCCGCCGCCAGCCGCGCGCCGTCGTCGCCATCGACGCAGAAGGCCGGGATGGGGCGGCGCCCGTCGGGAAAGACCGAATCGGTCAGCGCGAACGCCTTGTCGACTGGGGCCACTATCCGCCACACGCCGGGTGGCGTCGGCAGCGAGAACACGAAGCCGCTCGCACCGGCCGCGACCGCACGTTCGTAGAGCTTGCCGTCGCGCACCGAGTTGAGCGCGGGCGTGCCTTTCATGGTCGCGGCGACGTAGGCCCAGCTCCCGCGCGCGCGATCCCAGTCCGACTCGTTCGCGATCCGGACCACCGGTGCCGCGATCGGCACCACGGGGAAACGAGCGTCGACGGGCGCAGGCATGGCGCTCGCGAGCGGGGCGCCACCCGCGAGCGTCAGCGACCAGCGCTCCGGGCGATTCGCGTGCAGCTCGAAGAGCTCGAGCACCACGCGATCGGTGTGCGGACCGAAGGCCGCGGCGAGCAGCTCGCCTGCTTCACGCTCGGCGGGTGATCCGCCGAGGCGACCCCAGAGACGCTCGGTGGAGCGATCGCGCTCCGCGATCGTGACGAAGCGGCCCGCGAGTGACAGCAGCGCGTCGGGAACACCCTCGGGCGTTGCTCGTGCGAGGACTTCCCCACCCGCGTACTTGCCGATGGGGAGCGTGCCCGTGCACGCCGATGCGCCGAGCGCCGCAACGGCGCCGAGGAACGAGCGTCGCGAGCGCGCGTTCAGACGTTGCCCTGAACCCACCGGGTGAGCGCCTGCTGATGGTGGAGAATCGCCGATTCGTATTGGTGGAAGAGGTGCTCGGGCGTTCGGCCGCTCCTCACCCCCTGCTGGAAGAGGTGCAGGATCTGGACGTCCTCGTGGAGGATGTAGCGCGACGCCAACCACGTGGCGTAGGCGCGCAACCACTCGAGCCCGCGCGCGCCGCGACGCTTGAAGAAGACGTAGCGAAACCGGCAGCGCTGGGCGTCGATGGGGAAGGTCTGGAAGATCGTCAGGTGGTAGGGCAACACGTTCATCAACGTGTTGGGGAAGATCAGATACTTGTGGATGCAGTCGTACTCGACGTCGCTGTACGGTCCACCGCGCGACGTCAGCAGGTCCAGCCGACGGCGCCACTCGTAGGCCGCGATCGGCAGCGTCTGGCGCGTGTGATCGCCGTACGACCGGAGCTCGGGACGCGTGGCGACGTGCTTGTCGATGGTCTGATGATGAACGGTGGGCGCGTGATAGTACTCGGTGGCGTTGTCCAGCACCGCCTTCCAGTTGACCGGCAGCTCCCAGGTGGCGTCCTGGATCGGCACCATCTCTTCCAGCCGGTAGTGCGCGACTTCGCGATCGATGCCACCCAAGGTGTCCGCGAGCGCAGGCGCCTCGGGATCGAGGTTGATCCACACCTGTCCCGCGAAGGTCTCGGCACGGACCGGCACCAGGTCGAGCCGCGCGCGATCCAGGGACTTGAACCCCGCGCCCTCGGGAACTTCTCGCAGCCGCCCATCGTGGCCGTAGATCCAGCCGTGATACGCGCAGCGCAGGTGCGCCGACTTGCCCGCCGTGCACGCGAGCCGCGTGCCCCGATGCCGGCAACTGTTGTGGAAGGCACGCACCGCGCCGTGCTCGTCGCGAGTGACGACCAGCGACTCGCCGAGCTCGTCGAAGAGTGCATGACTCCCCGGTTCGCGAATGCTGCTCTCCGGACAGGCCACCGTCCAAGCGCGCCGAAAAACGCGTTCGCGCTCGAGCGCGAGGAACGCGGGATCGCAGTAACGCGCGGCCTCGGCTGCGCGTGAGACTGCGGTCGCGCCGGGCTCGGGAGCCACGCTCACGGTCGCGGCGTTCGACATGTCCTGAAAATCCGGTCAGCCCGCGCGTCGCCTTCGAGCAGCACGGTTCACCTCCCGAACCTTGTGCTTCGCCACACGCTCCACGTCCGCCGCCGTGAGCTCGATCCCGCGCAGCCGCGAGAACACGCGCGCCACGTAGCGCGACGAGATGCCGCGCTTACCGAGCAGGATCATCGACACGACGTCGGTATCCGAGATGTGGGGCATACCGTTCGGGCTCATCGGTTCCGCGCGAGGGCGCGTCGATCGTAACACAAGGCCTTCACGGCGCCGGCGAGCCGAGAGGATCGGAGTCCTTGGCATTGCGTCGCATTCGCCACGGCGCTGCGCGCGCTCGTCGCTTCGACCGAGACGCTCGCCGCGCGCGAGGCCGTCCCACGCTGCGCGACGTCAGGGCGCGCGGTAGTAGGGATTGGAGCCGGAGTTGTGATCGGTCGTGTCGAGGATCTCGGTGACCTCGGGGATCGCCTCGCGGATCATCACCTCGATCCCCTGCCTCAGCGTCACGTCCGACATCCCACAGCCGTGGCAGCCGCCGCCGAAACGCAGGAACACCCGGGTGTCCTGGACATCCGCGAGCATCACCCGCCCGCCATGGCTCGCCACCTGCGGATTGATCTTGTCGTCGAGAAGCTCTTGCACCTTCGCAGCGATGGGGTTGCCGAGGAGCGGCGGCTTGTTCGGGTTGTCGAACTTGAACCACGAGCCGGCCAACTCCTCCACATAGTCCAAGGTGGCGCCGCTCAGCCTGGCGGCGCTCTCGGTATCGATGAAGATCCGGATGCCTTCGGCTTCGATGGAGACGTCGTCTCCCGTGAGCTCACTCGGTTCGACGAAGTAGAGGTGATAGCGCCACGCCGCCGCGCTCTCTTCCTCGACGCTCACGCGCAGTGCGCTCGCGCTGCGATTCTCGGCCTCTTGAACCGATCGGATCTTGTCGCGCGCGACAGCCGTGAGCGTGAGGATCACACCCTCGTCTGCTGCCGTGTCGTGGAGTTGCGATGCCGTCTCTGCCATGAATGCCTCCGACGCTGTGCGTCACCGTATCCGACCACGACGGACCCGCCAAACGGCCGGCTCCGCCCCCGACGCACACGAGAAAGGCACATGATCTCGGCGAATTGGCGGTGACTCACGTGGCGAAGAAATGGACCACCCCTGACACGAGCCTGACGATCCGATCCTAGCTTCGAGGCCGTCACTCGACGCCTCACGGGGGATCCATGAGCACCACGCCAGCCACCGCTACCCTCGCCGCCACGGTTGCACCCGAATCGCGCGCCGACGAGCGCGTCTCCGACAAATCGCTCCCTTTCTTCCTGATGCACGTCGCCGCGCTGGGCGCGATCTTCACGGGCGCGCGGCCCATCGACTGGCTCCTCTGCCTCGGCCTCTACTACCTGCGGATGTTCGGCATCACGGCCGGCTTCCACCGCTATTTCGCCCACCGCGCCTACAAGACCAACCGTGTGTTCCAATTCGTGCTGGCGTGGATCGGCACGATGTCGGCGCAAAAGGGCGTGCTCTGGTGGGCGGGGCACCATCGGCATCACCATCGGTTCTCGGACACGGACGAAGACATCCACTCGCCCACCAAGCGCGGCTTCTGGTGGTCGCACGTCGGTTGGATCTTGTCTTCGCGTTACGACGAAACGCCATTCGACGACATCCGCGACTTCGCCAAGTACCCCGAGTTGCGTTGGCTCAACGAGCACTACCTCGTGCCGCCCACCTTGCTGGCGGTGGCGGTGGCCGCCGTATTCGGCTGGTCCGGGCTCTTCATCGGTTTCTTCCTGAGCACCGTGTTGCTCTGGCACGGCACGTTCACGATCAACTCGCTATCCCACGTCTTCGGGAGCCAGCGATACGTGACCGGCGACACCAGCCGCAACAACTTCGTGCTGGCGCTCCTCACCATGGGCGAGGGCTGGCACAACAACCACCACTACTACCAGAGCACCGCCAACCAAGGTTTCTTCTGGTGGGAGATCGACCTCAGCTACTACGTGCTGAAAGCGCTGTCGGTGGTGGGCCTGGTCTCGAACCTGCGTACGCCGAGCGAGCGCGTGCGGAGCTCGAATCGCGTGGACCGAGTGGACGCCGCGCGCGTGGCCGATGCTCCGGTAGCCCCACCGGTCGAACCGATCGCGCCCCCACTCGCGGCCTGATCTCCCACCGCGTCCGTGTCCCGCGGATCGCCGCGGGACTTTCCAAGCGGCTCCCGTCGCCCGAAGCTTGGGGCACGTGCGGGAGCCGCTTTGGTCGCTCGCGCGTATCGCCATGGACATGCGCGTGAAAGCCGTCGACGTCACGAAGCTGCGCGGGCGGCTGCCGGACCCTGCCAACGTGTGGCGGCCGGCGCTCTTGATCCTGCTCTTGATCCTGCTGCCGAGCGTGATGATCGGTGCGGTCGGCATCCTGGTGCTGGTCTTCCAGCGCGGCAGCGTCGACGTCGTGCTGGGGATCTTGATCCTGGCGTTCTGCGCTGCGCTGGGCGCAGGAATCGTGCTCACGTTCGGCTCGATCCGGCGGCGCGCACGGCTCTCGGCGCTGCAGACCGCGTTCGTATCCAAGGTCTCGCACGACCTGCGCACACCGCTCACGAGCATCCGCATGTTCGTGGAAACGCTGCAGATGGGCCGCATCCACGATCCCGAGCGCTACAACGAATGCCTGAACGTGCTGGCAGCGGAAACCGAACGCCTGTCGTCGATGATCGACCGGCTCCTCGACTGGGCACGCATGGAAGCCGGCCGCAAGCAGTACCGCTTCGCGTCCACGTCCGTCGCGGACATCGTCGAGCGCGCGGTGACGGCTTTCCGTCCCCAGACCCTGAGCGGAGCGGTGCAGCTCAGCGTCGAGGTCGAGCCCGAGCTGCCGCCCATCCAAGCGGACGCCGAAGCGCTGGCCGAGGTGGTGCTCGATCTGCTCAACAACGCCTACAAGTACACCGATGACGAGAAGCGCATTGCGCTACGCGCGCGTCGCGACGGCCGCCACGTGGTACTGTCCGTGACCGACAACGGCCCGGGAATCCCTCGCTCCGAGCACGTACGGATCTTCGACCGCTTCTATCGCGGCGCCGAATCGCAGACGCGGGCCATCGAGGGCAGCGGGCTGGGATTGGCGATGGCGCGCCACACGGTGGAGGCGCACCGCGGTACCATCCAGCTCGAGAGCGAGCTGGGACGGGGCAGCACGTTCAGCCTGGTCCTGCCCTGGCCTCGCGAGTGAGCATGGCGACGAACCATCGCAAGGCGCGCATCCTGCTGGTGGAGGATGACCACTCGATCCTGCGCGGCCTCGAGCTCAACCTCACGGTCGAGGGCTACGAGGTCGGCACGGCTGCCGAGGGCAAGACCGGTCTCAAACGCGCC
>CAYVDO010000045.1:0-19394 GCA_964450125.1 uncultured bacterium | reverse complement strand
CGCCCTCGACGAAAGCTGGGACCTCATCATCCTCGACATCATGATGCCCGGGCCCGACGGCCTCGAGATCTTGCGACGCGTGCGCACCGCCAAGAAAGAAACCGGCGTGATCCTGCTCTCGGCCCGTGGCGCCGAGTTCGACAAGGTGGTGGGGCTCGACCTCGGCGCCGACGACTACCTCACCAAGCCCTTCGGGCTCGCCGAGCTCTTGGCGCGGATCAAAGCGGTGCTCCGGCGCCGCAGCCAGGCGCCCGCCCCCTCGACCGAGCTAGCGACTCGATTCGGCGACGTGCAGGTCGACCGCGAGCGTCGCCGCGTCACCAAGGCGGGGCGAGAGGTAGCGCTCACGGCACGCGAGTACGAGGTGCTCGAGTATTTCCTCACGCGTGAGGACCGTGTGGTCACGCGCGAGGACCTCCTCGAGAAGGTGTGGGGCTTCGCCAACCTCGAATCGAACCGCACCGTGGACAACTTCGTCTCGCAGCTTCGCGCCAAGCTCGAGGCCAACCCCGACCAACCCGCCCATTTCCTCACGGTGCGTGGCGTCGGCTACCGCTTCGTAGCGCGCCCCGAGCCGCGGTGACCCGGGGCGCCCGCAAGCTCGACGCCGCGCTCGCGGCGTTCGCGTTCAAGGAGCATGTGCGCGATGCACGTGTCGTGGACGTCGGCGCTTCGACGGGGGGCTTCACCCGCACGCTGCTCGACGCCGGTGCTGCGCACGTGGTCGCCGTCGACGTCGGACACAGCCAGATCGACCCCGCGTTGCGCCGCGATCTGCGGGTGCGGGTCCTGGAACGCGTCGATTGGAAGCGCCTTCCGCCGGCGATCGAACCAGGCCCGTTCGACGCCTTCACCGTGGACGTGAGCTTCACTGCGGCGCGCACCATGCTGCGCGGCCTCGCATTTCGATTGCGCACCGGCGCACACGGGCTGGTGCTGGTGAAGCCGCAATTCGAGCTGCCGGAAGGCGCCATCGAGCCGGGCGATCCCGGCGATGCCGCGACGCGCGCACGAGCGCTCGATCGATTCCGCGCCAAGGCCGAGAGGCTGGGCTTCACGGTGCTGGGCTCGCTCGACTCGCCGGTTCCCGGCGGCAAGGGCACGATCGAGCTCTTCGCCCACCTGCGGTTCGACGGCTGGACCGATCGACCGCGCAGCGGCGCCGTCGACGAAGCGGAAGGCGACGAGGGCGCGCACGTCGAGCAAGAGGACGGCCGAGCCAGCACCGACACCCCACGTCTGATGCGGTGGTTCGCGATCACCGCGCCGGGTCTGGAATCGGTCGCCGAGCGCGAGGTTCGCAACCTCCCGGGTGTGAGTGACGTGCAGACGAGTCCGGCAGGCGTGGGCTTTTCCGGCACCCTCGAGGTCGGCCTCCGCGCCAATCTCACACTGCGGACCGCGACGCGAATCCTGGCCCGCGTGGGCACGTTTCGAGCCGAGGACTTCGCATCATTTCGGCGCCGGGTGGGCGCGCTGGATTGGGCGCCATTCCTGCGCGACGGGCAGCGTCTGGACGTCCAAGTCAGCGCCCGCCGCTGCCGCCTCTTCCACACCGATGCGGTGGCCGAGAACGTCGAGCAAGGTCTACGCGACTGGATGCGAAAGCACGGGATGCACGTCGCGAAGGGCGAGAGCGACGAGCCCGCTCCCACGATGCGTGTCGCCGCGCGGGGATCGTCGAATCGATGGACGCTCAGCGTCGATGCCTCCGGCGAGCTCTTGCACCGCCGCGGCTGGCGTACCGAAGCCGTCCGTGCGCCTCTGCGCGAGACGCTCGCCGCGGCGCTTCTCGACTTGTGTGGGTGGCGCGCGGAGACGGCGCTCGTCGATCCGATGTGCGGTGCCGGCACGCTCGTCATCGAAGCGGCGGCACTCGCGGTCCATCGCGCCCCCGGGCTCGATCGCCGGTTCGCGTGCGACGACTGGCCCTGCTTCGAGACCGCCCTCGCGGACCGGCTGCGCGCCGAAGCCCGCGCATGCGAGCTCGCGCTCTCGCCCGTGCCGATCGTCGGTTACGACCGCGATGCCGCGGCGGTGCGCCTCGCGCGGCGCAACGCCGAGCGCGCCCGCCTGGCCGGAAGCGTCGCATTTCATCACGGAGACCTCTCCCGCGTGCGCGCCCCCGCGAGCAGCGGGCTCGTGATCGTGAATCCGCCCTACGGCCAGCGCCTCGGCGACCCGAACCAGGCGCGCGCGACGCTGGGCGCCCTGGGCGAGTTGCTCGTCGCTCGCTTTCGCGGCTGGAGGGCCGCGGTTCTCGCACCGGATCCGAAGTGGGCGCGCCTCCTCGGGCTCGAGCCACGCGCCAGCACGCCACTTCGAAACGGCGGTCTACGCGTCCAGCTGCTCGAATTCCAGCTCTGATCTCCGCGCCACCGAATCACCGGCGGAAGCGTCGATCACCCGACGCGAATCCAGACCAGCATCACGAAGCCGATCAGGCCGATCCCGGCGATGCCGAGCGCTGCCTGCGAGCCCACGCGCTCGGCGCTCGCGAGCTCGTCCTGTGGCGTGGTCGAGAGCACGAACGGCTGGGACGAAGACCGCGGTGCTCCCAAGCGCGGCGCGCCGGGCGCTGCCACCCGCGACTCCTCGCCCGCGCCCTCGCTGTCGTCGTCGTCCAAAGCTGGCTCGACCCGCAGCTCGCCGAGCGCGTAGATGGGATCGCCGACGTAGATCCGTTCCTCGGTGTAACGGTAGCGGTGCGCGCCGGTGGTCGCCACGCGCAGCAGCCCCTCCGCGGCTTCGCGCGGTCCGACGCGCGGCGGATTCCGCTCGGCGGGCTCGGGAGTCGCCCCGTACCACACGCTGCGATCCGTCGGCGTGACCTCGGCGCCATCGGGGACGACGGCGCAGGCACCGGTGGCATCGCGAATCACGAACGGCGCGCGGCTCACCTCGTCGGCGACGATTCGCCACGTGGACTGGCCCGTATCCGATCGGGACGCCGAGACGAACTCCTCCACTTTCGCTCGGTACCACGCCACCTCGGCGCGCGTGAGCCGCGCTGCGAGCACGCCGCCCTCGCCGCCTTCGATCTTTCCTTCGAGCTCGACGTAGCCGGGCTCCGCAGAACCGAGCGGCGTCGTCTTCATGCGGGCGATGGTGCGCGCGATCCGCGCAGCACGTAGCCCCACGATGACGCCGATCGCGATCAACGCGCACGGCATCGAAAGCATGCCCAGAAACACGCTGAGCGGCGCAGACGCGATCCAGTCCGTCATCCGCATCCACCCGCCGAGCGCTGGCGCGCCAGTCCGGCGCGCGCCGACCTCAGGCGTTGCTCCCGCTGAACTTGTCGTCCTCGTCGGCGAACAACACGTTGAAGCTCGTGAGCGAGCCGTAGCAACCGGTGACGTACGCCTGGAGCTTGACCTTCAGCACCTCGGGGAGGTCGGCACCGTTGATCTGCTGCTCCAGGACGCGCAGCCGATCGCGGATCATGACGATCTTGTGGAAGAGCGTGTCGATCGGCCAGCTCTTCTCCTGCAAGCCCGGCTTACCGGGCCTGAGGACGAGCTCGCCGCCGCGCCATTTGTCGGCGGGAACCGCAGGCCCGAGACCGGTTTCCTCGCGGATCACCCGTCGAAGCAAGAGCTCGAGATCGGCGACCGTCGCGCCCGAATCGCCAGTGGTGACGGACATGCTGGGAAACCTCCTCTCGCGTTCGGTGACGATGGGCAACTGGCCGGGACGCCAGCCGCGCCCGCCAATGCCGGTCTCGGCCGCTCGGCTCGCACCAGCACCGGCCGCAGACGGCAACGGCGCGCGCGCGGCGGGTGGGGACGCTATAGCATCGTCCTCACCAGCGTGCCGGTAGTTGTGCTGGCTACCGCAGGTGTCGCACACGACGCGCAGCGGCTGGCCGCGCTCTCCCACCACGATCACGTGGTGGGAGCGGACGTCCTTGCAGACCCGACAGCGGTCGTCGGTCGAGTCGCCGGCACGGTAGGTGCGAGGGGCGGTATCGGCCATGTTCGGAGCTCCTCGAGATGGGCGCTCACGTCCCCGCGCCCGGTCTGCGCGCGACGAAGCACCGCGGGCCCCAGCATAGCGACCCGCACCGGCGAGAGAAGGCGCCGCGACGCCCGGCTGCGCACAGTGCGTGGTCAGTCGCGCGTGGTGCGCGGTCAGTCCCGCTGCGCTGGCGCGAGCGCCGCGTCGAGATCGATCCGAACGATCCCGCCCTCCGACGCGGCCACCAGCGTGCCGCCGCGCAGATGCAGGTGGCGGATGCGATCTCCCACTACGAAGCGGTCGAGGATCTTCCCCGTCGTGCGTGCGATCGCCAGGATCTCGGCGGTCTCGTAGTTCGCCTGGAAGAGCAGGTCGCGAGTCGGGTCGTAGACGACGCTGCGGCCCCCGTCGGGGGTGGCGATCGTGCGCACGTACCTCCAGCCCTCGTCGCCCTCGATCAGCTCGCCAACGCCCATGAACGGATAGCTGACGTAGAGCGCGCGCAGCCCGAGCGCCGGGTTGAGCGCGAAGGCGGCACCACCCGTGACGCCACCGCTCCACAGAAGCCGGCCGAGCCCGGGCGAGAGCGCGCGGATGGTGGCATCGCGCAACGACGCGACACGCAGGTGCGGTCCCACGAACACGTCGCCGGTATCGGTGGCGACGGCGTAGAAGCGCTCGCCGCGAGCCGCCCGCGAGGTCTCGCCCACGAGTGGTCGTGCCGACAGCGTCAGCGCGCCGAGATCCAAGGCGGCTGCGACGAAATTCGACTCACCGCGGTCGATCTTCACGGACTCCACGCCATCGAAGCCAGGAATCACCGGCACGTTCGCGGCACGCCCGTGGCCGAGGATCATCACCGCCGAGTGCTCGGGGCGAACGTCGACGTCGCTGGGGCTCAACCCCGCGACCGTGAGCACGCGGCGCACGCGACCGCTATCGGCGTCGAAAACGATCACGCCGCCGGCGATGGGGGACGTGACGATGCAAGCGCCTGCCACCGGATCGCACTCACCGGCGAACGGCGACGTGGCCCAGGTGACGTTCCGTACACGCCAGCGCGACAGCACGCGCGCCTCCGTCGTGCCCTCTCGGCCGACGGTGACGCGTGCCGGCTCCTTCGCGAGCGTGACGATGGGAGCCAGGCCGGTCGCGTGGTCTTCCCAGCCGAAGGTCACGTGGATCGTGTCGCAGGTTCGGCCGCAGAACGCATCGCGCGGGCTGCCGTCGATCTGCTGCGGCGCACCCGGCAACGATCGATACCAGGCGTTCCAGTCGGCGACCTCGCAGCTCGTGAGGACGCGAGACACACCAGGCCGCGGTTCGGCACAATCGAGCGGGCTCATCCAGGTGAAGACGATCCAGGTCGCGATCAACAACGCCAGGTGGTGAATCGGCACGACCAGCCACCAGCGATTGCGGCGGGGGCGGCCTGGAAGGGCCTGGCTCAAGTAGCGAGCGAATCGCGCCGCGTGCTCGCGAAACGCGAACGCGACCACCAGCTCGACCAGCAAGACCCAGCCCAAGACGCGCAGCCCGTGCCGAGTCTCGGGCAGGTAGAAGACCGCTCCCACCACGTAGACGAGGGGCAACGCCAGATAATCGATGCCCCGCGCCCGCTTGAACCGCACGTATCCGATCACCACGAAGACGCACGCGATGGCGAAGAGCGCCAGCCAGACTTCGCGCGGAATGTGGATGCGGCTCACGTTCGCAGCGGCGAGCACCACGGCGAACGTGAGCGCGCACGCCGATGCGATCCTCTGGGCTCGCCGGCGCATCCGCTGCATCCCGACTCCCCGGACTCCGCGAGCGCTGCGGCTGCTCGGCGAGGGGCACCGGCTCACGCTCGGTGCCACCGCGATCCGTGCACGCGGCTACGGCTGTGTTACGACTCGACAGCGGCCGCTCGGCCGCTCAACCGACGCGCGTCTAGCACGAGCGCGAGGAGCCCGTCGAATGATCTCTCTCGAACACACCCCACCGAACCGCCGCCGCGTCCTTCATCACCCGCGGGCCACCGCGTTGGCGTGCATCCTCCTGACCGCTTGCGCAAGCAACGGCAAGCACGCGGCGCGCGACGGTGGCGTCACGATTCGCGACGAAGCACTGCTCACCGTCGGTGCCGACGGCGACGGTGCCTGGATTCTTCCCAACGGCAGGCGCATCACACCCGCGGGTCGCTTGCTGCCGATGGAACACTTCCCGTTGGCGTTCGCGTGGAGCCCCGATCGACGCACGCTGTTCGCGGCCTCTCAGTCTGCCGTGGAAGCGCTCGATGCCGAGTCCGGCAGCGCGATCGCGACGGCGTCGGTGCCGAGCGCCTTCTTCGGGCTGGCGGTCGCTCACGACGGCGCCACCGTCTACGCCGCGAGCTCGGGCGAGAAACGCGTCGCCGTGTTGGCGTGGGACTCGAACGCACTCACCGAGAAGGCGACGTTCCCCGTCGGCGGCTACGCCTCCGGCATCGCCGTTTCACCGGACGACGCCGTGCTCTGGGTCGCGCTCCAGATGGGCGGCGAGCTGGTGGCGCTCGACGCGCGCAGCGGCGAACGCCTGGGCGCGGCGGAAACGGGCGGCAATCCCTACGCCGTGGCGCTCTCGCCAGACGGGCGTGAAGCCTACGTATCGGTGGAGCGCGAGGCTGCCATCCGAGTCTTCGACGTGAGCGATGCGCGCGCCCCACGCAAGGTCGCGAGCATCGGCGTCCAGAAGAACCCCGAAGCGCTGGCGCTCTCCGGCGACGGACGCGAGCTCATGGTGGCGAACTCGGACGAAGACTCGGTGAGCGTGATCGACGTGGCGAAGCGCAAAGTCACGTCGACGATCGAGCTCAGGCCGAGCGGCGCCGCGGGGTACGGCTCGGCGCCCAATGCCCTGGCGCTATCACCCGACGGGCGGCGGCTCTTCGTCGCGCAGGCGGCGGACGACGCCATCCGCGTCGTCGATCTCGCGACTGGCGCGATCGTCGGCGCGATCCCCACCGCGTGGTACCCGACTGCCATCACGCTCTCCCCGGATGGAGAGCGCCTCTACGTGGCGAACGCCAAAGGGGTCGGCAGCGGCCCGAACGGCCCCTCCGTGACGCTCTCGAACCGTTCCTTGCTCGAGCTCGTCGACCTGCCTTCCGACGTTCAGCTCGCCGCCGACGAAGCACGGGTGAGCGAGCACAACACCCGCTCGGCGCGACTCTTCGACGTGAACCCCGAGGCCTTCGCCAATCCGATTCCGCTCGATCGCGGCGGCCCCACGCCCATCGAGCACGTGCTGTTCGTGATTCGTGAGAACAAGACCTACGACGCGTTGCTCGGCGATTACGCCGCGGCCAACGGGGTGGCCGAGAACTGCCTGTATTGCGGCGATTTCACGCCCAACCTGCACGCATTGGTGGAACGCTTCGCGAGCGGCGACAACTACTACTCGAACGCCGAGGCCTCGGTGCAGGGACATGCCCTCACCACTGGCGCCATCTCCAACGCCTTCACCGAGAAGAATTGGTTCGGCGATCGCGGCGTGTCCCGCGACCTGGAGCAGTTCGCGAACGCCTCGGAATGGCCCAAGAAGCAGTTCCTGTTCCAGGCGTTACTGGCCAAGGGCATCCCGTTCAAGTCCTACGGAGATCAGGCGGGGCTCGGCCCCGATCTGCTCATCCTGAACCGGCAGTACGTCCACTGGGGCCCCAAGGACCCGCCGCTCTTCTGGCTCAACTCCAAGGACGACGCGAAGATCGACGAGCGCATCGCCGAGTGGGAACGCGACGGGCTGCCCACCGTCGCCTACATGGGCCTTCCCAACGACCACACCAACGGCTGCGAGTTCCCCTACCCCACGCCGCGCTCGATGATCGCCGACAACGACTTCGCGACCGGCAAGCTCCTCGACTGGCTGAGCCACAGCAAGTACTGGGGGAGCTCGTTGGTGGTGGTGATCGAGGACGATCCGCAGGACGGCGTCGATCACGTCGACGCACACCGCTCGATCCTGCTGGTGGCTTCGCCGTGGGTGAAGCGCGGTTACGTGTCGCACGTGCACTTCCACGAAGGGAACCTCCACGCGACCTTCGGCCACGTGCTCGGTCTCGAACCGCTCTCCATCTACGACGAGAACGCCCAGCCGCTCTGGGACATGTTCACGAACGAGCCGAACCTCGAGCCGTTCACCGCCGTGCCCCGCAAGATCCCGGAGGAGCTTTCGATGCCGGGCACGAACTGCGGGACCGCATCGCGCGGCCTCCACTTCCTCGATCCCGACGAGGCGGAAGGGCTGCAGCGCATCCTGTGGTTCCACGAACGCGACGACCTGAACGCGTTCGAGCGCGAGAAGGCGCGGGGCGCTCGCGAGCTCCACGACGCGCTCGACGCTCTCGACGGCAGACGTGCCGAGGTGAGCTGACGGCTGCGCTGCCCGTCGTCCTGCTCGCTCCCGCATTCGTCGGCGTGCTGACGCCGCCCGTGTGCGTCGCGTTGCGCCGCGGCGAACGCTGGCTACCCCCGCTCCTCGGCGCGCACGCCGGGCTCACCAGTCGGTTGCGCCGTCACGAGACGCTCACCCTTGCCGAAGAACGAGTCGCACGGCTGCACCAACGCTTCCTGCAGGTGGTCGTGCTGCCCGCGTCGATCGATCTCGTCGCCATCGTCCTTTCCAGCGAATCCGCACGCGCGCCGCTGTTGCGTCGTCGGAAGCGATCTCGGTCGTCGTGATCGTTGCCTACGCGGTCGAGCTGCGCCGCCTTCCGAGCAACTGATTCCGTTCGTCGGGTGGAGCGCCATACCTGGCGTCGGCGCACCCAGGCTCGACGCGCTGCGTGAGCGCGGTCTCGTAACCGCGTTACCGGCCTTCGTTTCGCGGACGTGACTCGATCGCCTCGGCACCCGCCGTTACGCAAGAACGACAGCAGACGTTACCGCGCGCCGACGGCGTGCCGAGCGTCGTTCGATCGTCAACGGCCCAGTTCTCCTCTCCACGCCCGTTGCATCGATCTCCACCGCTCACCCGGCCACCGACGCCTTCGATCGAACGGATGTTGAGGACGATTTCTCACCGCAAGCCTCGATGATCGTGGCACTAATTCGCGGCCGCTTCGCCGACTGCAAACGGCCGGAGCGGCGTGACACTTGCTTTCAATTGCGCCTGCACCGTCGTCGACGGAGGGTCGAGACGGCAGCAGAACGAACGAACACGGAGGAGGGCGTATGGGTTTGACTCGATCGAGATACCTGGGATTTGCGATCGTCGCGTTGGCCGGATTCATGTCCGCGGCGCCGACGGGGGGTGCGTGCACTCCGGCTCCGACGACGCAGACCAAGGTCGTGGCCGCCAACGACCTCGGCATGCATTGCGTCGACAAAGAGTTCTCGGTGTTCTCGATCCTGCCGCCCTACAACGTGATCCAAGCGCAAGTGCTTCAGACCGATGCCTCCGGATTCCCGCAGATCCTCACCGACGCGAAGGTCAAGGTGACGTATAGCGCCGTGGCCGACGCGGGTGGGTCCATCAACACCACGAGCCTGGGCAACAAGACCGCGTTCTGGAACTACGCGCAGGCGCTCTTCGGCGTGGTGCTACAGCCAGGCCAAGGGTTGCAGGGCCTCTACATGCCGGCCGACGCACCGACACCCGGACCGCAGGCGCTGCACTTCGACTCGGCGACGAGCTGGTTCCGCGCCGATGGCATCCCCATCACGCCCACCGACGACGCTCACAACTACAACCCGTACCCATTGCTGCGCATCACGGCGATCGACAAGGCGACCAATACCGAGCTCGCGCACACCGACGTCGTGGTGCCGGTGTCGACGGAAACCGATTGCCAGAACTGCCACGCCACGGGCGGCATCGCCACCGAGGCCCCGGGAGTGACGTGGTCCAACGACCCGGATCTCGAGAAGCAGTCGAAGCTGAACATCCTCATCCTCCACGACCACTCGGAGGGCACCAACCTGATCGGCAGCCAGCCGGTGTTGTGCGCGAGCTGTCACTATTCGGCGGCGCTCGACCTGGCTGGTGCCGGACCACAAGGTCCGCAAGTCGGGAAGCCCACCTCGTCGGCAGTCGCCCACGACTTCCACGGCCGCCAACTCCACAACGGCGTGCCGGTCTTCCCGTCGAACGGCGACGCCAACTCGACCTGCTATCAGTGCCACCCCGGCGCGATCACGCAATGCGATCGCGGCGCGATGAAGACGGGCGGCATGGAATGTCGTGACTGCCACGGCGACATGCTTTCCGTGGGCGGTGCATACACGCTCGCGGTGGGCGGCAGCATGGACGGCACCAACGACGGCGGTCACCGCCGACCGTGGCTCGACATGCCGCGTTGCCAGTCGTGCCACACCGGCGATGCGCTCAACCACTTGAGCGGTGCCAACTTGGTGATGGCGCCGGATGGCATTCGACTGACGCAGGCCTATCGCACGGGCGACGCCGCCGCGTCGTCCATCCTCGCCACCAATACCCGCTTCGCCGAGGACACCCACACGCGCTTCCGCTTCAGCAGCGGCCACGGTGACGTGCTCTGCGAGGGCTGCCACGGCAGCACCCATGCGATCTGGCCGAATGCCGACGCCGCCGCCAACGACAACGTGGCCGCGACCCAGATCCAAGGCCACGCCGGCACGCTCATCGAGTGCACCGCGTGCCACAAATCCGGCACGGTGCCGCTCAACCTGAACGGCCCGCACGGGATGCACGTGGTCGGCGACGCGCGTTGGATCGACAGCGACGTCCACGGAGAGATGTTCGAGGGCAACAAGAACTCCTGCCGGACCTGCCACGGTGCGAGCCTGCAGGGCACGCCACTGTCGAAGGCCGCGGCGACCCGCACTTTCACCGTCGAGGATCACACCGTGACGATCCCTGCGGGCACCCAGGTGCGCTGCAACCACTGCCACAGCACGCCGAGCTGATCGCCTCGCGATCGAGCTCCCCACCTCAAGCTTCCTCGGGGGTCTGGTCCAGACCCCCGCCCCACGAAAAGCGCGGTTTTCGTGGGGCCCCACCCAAAGTCGGCTCGCCTTCGCTCGCCGGCCGCGTGACCTTCGGGTCGCGCGGCCTCGTCGTTTTTCGGAGCCCACGGTTTGCCCGGTCGCGGCGCGCGTGCGAGAGTGGCTCAGCCACTCAGCAACTATCGCGAGGTCCTGGTCATGCCGTGGTTCACGTCGAAGGAGATCGCCGTTCCCGCGCTCTTCGGCGCGGGCCTCACACTCTGCGACCGCATGCACTGGCGCCAGGGTGCGCTGGCCTACACCCGCCCCGGCCTGCTCGCGGGCCAGCCGCTCTGGGTGCCTCCGCTCTTCGCCCTCGGGGCCGTGGTCTTGGTGCTCACGCATCGCTGGTGCGTCGGGTTCCAACTCGGGCACGCGCCCCGCGCCAGCAGCTTCTCGGCATTCGCCCGAACGGCGGTCTTCGTGCTGGCATACGCGTGCACGGCGTGGTTCCACGAGCATCCGTGGCTCCTGGCCATCGCGCTCGCCACGAGCTGGATCCCGGTGGCGCTGACCCAGCGTTACGCGGGCTTCGGCACGTTCGCGCTGGCGGCCGCGGTCGTCGGTCCACTCACCGAATGCGCGGTCACCCTCGCAGGCGGCTTCCACTACACCCATCCCGAGCTGGGACTGGTGCCGATCTGGCTACCGCCGCTCTACCTCTGGGCCGCCTATTGCGGTGCCGGCCTCGATCGCTGGCTGACCCCGCGCGTGTGAGCCCGTCGTAGGATCAGCCCGCGTCGCGCTGGAGCGACGGCTCGATCGTCAGAGGGACGCACTCGACGTCGAGATCGGCGGCGAGGCGGTGCGCCAACACGTCGCGTTCCTCCGGACCTCGGGCGACGATCTGCGCGCAACCGTCACCCTGCGAGCCCACTCCCTTCCCACCCCACGCGAGCTCACCGATCGCTGAATGCGCCAGCACCTCGTGGAGGCGTGGCGCGGCGAGCTCGGGACAAGCCGGCGCGACCTCGGAGTCGAACATCGCTTGTGCCTCCACCATCAGCGAACCGAGCGCACGCCCGTCACCGGCGACGAGGGCGTCACGAGCACATGCCGCCAGCCGTGCATTCCGCTCGCCCAGCGCGGCCCGTACGCGTGCGGCACGCTCCCCGGCGGCATCGGGAAAGCATGCGTTCAGATCGCGCAGAATGCGGCGGGTGTCCTTGCTCCGGCGAAGGTCGATCACCAGAAGGTGCAACGGCACCGCGCTCGCGAGCGTATCGATCGCGAGATCGTCGCCGTCGAAGGTCAGGAACGTGGGCACGCGGCCGAGCGCGCAGACCTGATCCATCCGGCCGCACGCGGAGCCGGCCGAGCGCTCTCCCTCGTACGCGAGATCCATTTCGTCGCGCGGGCTCAATCCGAGCTGGTACACCCGATCGAACGCGCGCGCCACGGCGACGCAGATCGCCGCCGACGAGGAGAGCCCCTTCCGAATCGGCAGCGTCGACCCCTCGATGTGAAGGGAGATTCCACCCACGCGGTGGCGCGCCACCACCTGCGCCGCCGTGCCGAACGCGTAGCTCAGGAATCCACCGCGTTCTGCAGCGGCGACCAGCTCCCCAGCCTGATCCTCGACGAGCTCCTGGCGCCAGCGCCCTTCACCCTCCACCCGATAGGAGATCGCGACCTCGTGGATCCGCGGCTCGGCGCGAACGTGGATGCCCTGATCCGTGCCAGACACCAAGCAGTAGCCCGGTGCCAGCTCGGGATGCGTGCGCCGATGGCCACCCGCCCAGTCGGAGTGCTCGCCCAGCAAGCACAGGCGGCCAGGAACGAAGAGCTCGATCATGCGCAGCGCGCGACGGGACGGCCGAACGCCGCTCCCATGGTACGGATCTCGGCGATCTTCGCGTCGAGCAACGACCAATCGTCGCGCACGGCGATCGCTTCCCAAATCGCCTCGACTTCCTGGATCGACATCGAGCACGGCTGGTCGCGCCGGAAGTAGTCGTCGCCGAGGCGCTCGGGATGCGCAGGCGCGTGCCGATCGAGAAGTGCCCGAAACTCCTCGTAACGCGGCCCGGCGTAGTGACGCGACGCCACTCCACCCATCGCGCGGGCGACGCTCGGCGCCCCGCCGTACCAATCGAAGAAGAAGCGATCGAATCCGACGTAGCTCTCGCTCAGGAAGCCGATCGCGGCGCGCACCAACGAGGTATCCGCCTCGTCACCGCGCGAGCCCACGCCGAGGCGATCCAGAAATCGGCCCCGGTACTCCGCGCGAAACACGCTCTGGTAGGTCTCGAGGGCCTCCTCCAAGCGCTCGGGGGATGCGAGCGGAGTCAGCGCGGCCGCGAGCTGCTGCAGGTTCCACAGCACCGACGCAGGCTGACGGCCGTACGCGTAGAGCCCCATCGAGTCGAAATACGCCGCGGTGAACTGTGGATCGTATCGCGGCAGAAAGCGCCACGGACCGTAGTCGAAGCTCTCGCCTGTGACGTTCATGTTGTCGGTGTTGAGCACGCCGTGAACGAAACCCGCCACCATCCAACTCGCGGCGAGGCGCGCGGAACGCTCGCTCACGGCGCGGAGAAAAGCGGCCGCCAGATCCGCACCAGCGTCGGCCGAGACCTCGGGCAGGTAGTGCGCGACGGCGAACTCGAGAAGGGTCCGCAAGCGCGCCGTGTCGCGAAGGTACGCCTGCCGCTGAAAGCTACCGAAGCGCACGTGCCCGTGGCTGAGCCGCACCATCACCGAGGAACGCGTGGGCGACGGCTCGTCGCCGCGATCGAGGGCCTCGCCGGTCTCGAACAGGCTGAAGGTCTTCGAGGTGTAGACGCCGAGCGCTTCCAGCATCTCGGTCGCGAGGATTTCTCGGACCCCACCCTTGAGCGTGAGGCGGCCGTCGCCGCCCCGCGACCAAGGCGTCTGGCCGCTGCCCTTGGTGCCGAGATCGAGAAGGCGACGATCGACCGGATCACGTAGCTGCGCGAACAGGAAGCCGCGACCGTCCCCGAGCTGCGGGTTGTACACCTGGAATTGGTGACCGTGGTAGCGCAACGCCAAGGGCTGCGAGAGGTTTCCGGGAAGCGGCTCGAAGGCCCAGAAGTGGCGCGACCAGTCGTCCTCGCTCAGCTCCCCCAGGCCGACGCGCTCCGCCCATGGCTGATTGCGAAAGCGCAGCCGACATGCCGGAAATCGCGCCGCGGGGACTGGATCGAAGAAGCCGTCACCGAGCTCGGGGAAGCGCGGGTCGGGTCGATAGCGGCTCTCGGTCGTCATGGCGGGTGCTGAGGGTAACCTGCCGACACAGCGACGGGGCGACTCGCCTTGCCGCACCCGCGCACGAACTTCGAATCGGCGTTCGAGGTTCGATCGACGCTTCGGAGTGAGTCCGCCGGCATCCAGCTCCGCACCTCGGCCCGTCGACGAGCGCGATCATGAACTCGCGCGTCCATTCGCCAAGGCGTGGGCGCATCTCGTCCGCGATGTCGGCGCACGCATCGCGCCGTGCTTGCTCACCGCGGACGTTCTCACGCGCCCGTCGCTCGGGCGCGCCGAGAACCCCGCGCGGCCGGGCGAGCCGGTGCTGGCGACGACTCCCGCCAACGACTCCAACACGGTGCCAGCGCTCGCCCTGGACCAGGCATTCGACCGAGCACTCGCCACGGACCGGTGCATCCGCGCCGGCGAGCGTAGCGAGTCGCGCGTCGGTGGGGCCCCTCGACAACCGGGCCTTCTCGCCGCGCGGGGGCTCGCGAAGAGCCGCGAGAGGATCGCCGGGAGGCAGCCGTCGCAGCGACGCTCAGCCAGCGCGATTGCGATAGAGGCCGGCGTCGGCGACCTCGGCCATCTTCTGCACGTCCAGGCCACCGCCGAGAAAGCCGTTGATGCGTTCGGCGTTGGCGAGCGGGTCCTTCACTACGTCGTGGTAGTTGAGGTAGAGGACATCGATGTTGGGCTGCTTCGCGACCCACGCCTCGACCCGCTCGAGATCCTTGCGGAAGAACGCCGCCATCTTGTCGTCGGGAATCGCATCCTCGGTACCTCGGCGCGCCAGCATCTTCTTCTGTGACGCCAGGACCTCGCTGATTTCGCGGCGCAGGAACACGATGTTGTAGCGGAACTCAGGTGGCAGGTTCACCAGGAAGTTGTAGATCACCTTCACGGACTTCCCGAGCGCTTCAGCGATCCACGAGTTGTCCTTGTGCAACGTCTTGAACCGCTGATCCTCGTAATAACCCTTGGGATTGTCGTCATCGGCGGCGCGCTGCTCGTCGGCGATCACTTCCAGTCCCCCGGCTTCGAGCATCTTCATCATCATCGACGTGCCGGAGCGCGGCAGGCCGGAAACGACGGTGATCGTGTTCTTGTCCATGGTCTTCGATCTCCTCGATGGGCCGCGAGCCCTGGCTGCGACCGGCACCGGCCCCCCGGCCGGAACCGGCGAGGTTATTGAGGCAGCTCGATCGGTGGCAACGCGATCGCGGCCTGCGACGCTCTCTGCCACACCACCGGGGAGGCGGTGGTGGTTCACTTTCGTACGGAAGCCGGTCGAGGCATGAGGAACTGGGGGCGCATCGAAGGGCGTTCCGCAGCCGCGCACGCTGCGTCGCGCGCGTGACCGATGAGCCCGATCGCACGACCGCGGCGCACGTGAGCCCGCGGAGGCACGGGATCGAGCGGGGTGGGCCGTGCCCGCCGACGGCCGCCCAGCACCTCGCGACGCCACACGTCCGGCCCCGGTGACCCAGTTCCAGGCTCATGAAGAACTCGCCGGGACGCGTCTTCGAACCTGTCGCTACTTCCTCGGAGGCCCGTTCCAGGGCCCCGCCCCACCCCCGAATCGACGTAGCATGCGCGTCGGTGCGCCGCGGGCGCTTGCCTGCATCAGCACGCTGAGACCCCGGAGGTCCGCGCGTTTGCGCGAGCCTGCTCGCGGAGCTTCAATGGCCGCTCCGGCGCGATCGACCGCGCCCATTTCGAGGTCCGCCATGTCGAAATTCGAGCGGCTCAGTCCGCAAGACACGTCCTTTCTCTATTTCGAGTCACCGGTCTCCCACATGCACGTGGGATCGGTGGCCATCTTCGAGGACACGGGACTCAGTGCGGAGGAGATCAACGCCCACATCGAGCAACGCCTCGATCTGGTGCCACGCTTCCGCAAGAAGCTCATGTGGGTGCCCTACGGCCAGGGTCGCCCCGTGTGGGTGGACGATCCCCACTTCGACGTACGCTTCCACGTCCGTCACACGGGCCTTCCACGCCCCGGCGGCGAGCGCGAGCTCTTGACCCTCATGGGCCGCCTCATGAGCACACCCCTCGACCGCAAGCGCCCACTCTGGGAGCTGTGGATGGTGGACCTTCCGAAGGACCGCAAGGCGGTGATCCAGAAGACCCATCATTGCCTCATCGACGGCGTCTCCGGCGTGGATCTTGCCACCGTGCTCCTCGACATCGACAAGGATGCGCTTCCCGGCGAGCCCGTGCGCTTCTCCCCCGCGCAAGGACCGTCGAAGGCCGAGTTGTTGCGCGCGAGCATCGTCGAGCGCTGGACCAAGCCCGCGGAGATCGCGCGTTCGGTACGCGCCGCCACGCGGACGCCCCGCAAGGTGATGGAGCAGGTCGGAGCGGTCGCCAAGGGTCTCGCGAGCTTCGGCGGCGCGGCGCTGGAAGTGGCGCCGCGAACCTCGCTCAATCAGCCCATCGGCCCACACCGGCGATTCGAAGTGGTGCGCACGCGCCTCACCGACCTCAAAACCATCAAGAACCGTTTCGACTGCACCGTGAACGACGTGGTGCTGGCGCTGGTCACGGCCGGGCTGCGGCACATCCTGGAATCGCGCGGCGACGACGTCACCGGTCTCGTGATGCGGGCCGCGGTGCCGGTCTCGGTGCGCGACCCATCCGAGCGCATGACGTACGGCAATCGAGTTGCCGTCATGTTCGCGCATCTGCCGGTGGGCGAAGCCGATCCCGCCAAGCGATTGCGCTCGATCCACGAGGGCATGGCCCACGTGAAGCAATCGGGCGAGGCCGTAGGTGCCAACGCGCTCATCCAGCTCAGCGACTTCGCACCGCCGACGATCATGGCACTGGCGGCACGAGCCATCGAGCGTCAGTGGGTGATGAACCTGGTGGTGACGAACGTACCGGGCCCTCAGTTTCCGCTCTACTTCCGAGGTGGCGAGATGCTCGAGGCCTTCCCGTTCGTGCCGTTGGTGGGCACCACCACGCTGGGCGTGGCGGTGCTCTCGTACAACGGCCAGATCAACTTCGGGCTGAGCGGCGACTGGGACGCGGTGCCGGATCTCGCGACGTTCGCCGAAGGCATCCAGCAGGGGCTCACGACGCTTCTGGACCTCGCGGCGCAGCCGTCGCACGAGCCACACCAAGTGATTTCGCTCGACAGCGCCCGCAGCGCCGGTTCGCGGAGGCGCACGCGACGCGCTGCGCGCGCGCCCCAGACCACAGCGGAGCCGCGCCGCCGTCGTGTCGATCGTGACGCAGTCGGCTGAGCGCGGGAGAGTCAGCTGGCTGCGCGCCGCTTGAGCAGCTTGAACGACGGGAACCCGAGCGCCGTGGTCTGAAGGAACCAGCCCCACGCGTCCTCGCCAGGGCCGAGGCGCCGCGCCAGCCGATACGCCGCGAGGCCTTCGCCGAGGTGAGCGGCCCACGCTGCGACGGCGATGAGCTGAATCAGCCCCTGCGGAAGCAGGCCGGTGACGTGATCGTGCCACCAGCCGTAGACGTCGCCGCTCACGGCCAAGAGCGTCGTGAGCCCCATCCCGAGAAAGATCGAGATCCACCAGCCGGCGTGTGGTCGCTCCACCATCGTTCCTCCAGGTGCGCGCAACGATAGCAGGCTGCGGGAGAACTCGCTGGCGCGAGTCGTTCGCACCTGCCGACACGCGCTCGCGGTCTGTTCAGGCGGCAGCACTTCGCTGGTGAGGTCGTAGGCCTCTCTTCGCCGGGGCGTGCGGCTATGCTCGGGCGCTTTCTCTCGTCCCCGAGAACGTGGCATGCCGAATCCACTGCTCGCACTCGGCGCTCGCGCTCGACGGGGCTGGCCACGGAGCCACAGGTGACGCACTCGCCCGGAACCGGATGGCGGCATGTGCTCGCCGCGCTGCGCTCCCGTGCGCGACGCACGGGGCCCGTGTGCGTGGAGCTGCTGGTGACCGCGCGCAGTGCGCCGGGGTGGCGTCGTATCGACGCAACGGACGCCGACGGGGACGCCCCCGAGCTCACCCTCGACGAGCTCGAAGTCGTCGCCAGCAATCTGGCCGAGCTCGGTGTGAGCACCGTGGAGCTCGGCGGGCGCGAGCCGTTCGTGCGCGAGGATCTGCCCGAGATCGTCGCCGCGTTCACCCGCGCCGGCATCGCCGCGCGTCTTCGCACGGCGGGTTCCGCGAGCCGTGACGCCCTCGCCGCGTGCGCCGACGCGGGAGCGCGGGACATCCAGGTCTCCCTCGACACGTTGGACCCCGCGCTCCAGGATCATCTCGACGGAGTGGCGGGCGCGTGGGACGCGATCCTCGGCGTGATCGCCGCCGTGAACGAGACGTTTCCGGCGGGAGGCGTGCGCGGCTTCGACGTGGCGCTCATGCCCGTGACGGTCGAGCACGTGATCTCCGTGGCAGAGCTCGCCGCACGCATCGGCTGGTCGATCGCGGTCGTACCGGTGCACACCACCGACGTCACGAGACCCCGCGCACACCGCGCTTTCGATCGGCACGGCACGTTCTCGTTCGCGGCCGCGAGCGCCGCGCAGGTGCGCGCCGTCCTCGACCAGCTCGCGCGCCTGGGCCGAGAGCATCCGGGCCTGATCGCGCACCCCGAGCTGCTCGTGGACGTGGAGCGCTTCGTCGTGGGCCAACCGGTCGCGTGGCGCCGTTTCCACGGCGACGTCTGCGACGCGCCGAGCCTCTACTTCGCCATCGATCCCGCGGGGCGTGTCGCACCGTGCAGGGACCGTCGGCTCCCCGAGCCCTTTGCGGTCCACGACGAGCGCTTCCCGCTCTGGTTTCGCGACGGTGTGGTGCAGCGTTCGTGTCGGCAGCAGGTCGACGCGTGCGAGGGCTGCATGCACGGTCCGTACGCCGCGATCAGTCTCGCCGCGCGGTCGCTCCGAGCGCCGCTGGCTGGCGTGCCGCGAGCCGCCCGCCGTCCGCCCAAACCGGGCTTCGGCAACGTCGAGGAGATCCGGCGTATCGCGATGGAAATCCGCGCATCGGTCGCGGCACCCGCGCACGACGGCGGTGCAGCGCGATGAGCCCACCGGCGTCACCCGAAACGCTCGCGCTGCACCATTTGCTGCTCCGCGAGCTCGAGCGCGTGGTCGCCGAGCGCGGTGTGAGACCCGCGGTGCATCGCGCGGTCGCCGAATCGCTGGACGTCACCGAAGCGGACGACTGCGAAGGTTTCGACGTTTCGTGGCAGTCCGACGGCGATTCCGAGAGTCGTCGGGTGGATCGAGATGCCTTCTCGCTCTTTCATCCTGGC
>CAYVDO010000044.1:0-30146 GCA_964450125.1 uncultured bacterium | reverse complement strand
CGGAACGCGGAATCGCTCTCGTGCGGGCGATGGCCAACGTCGACGACGTCGAAGAGCGCACCGCACGACTCGTTCCAGAAGCGCTCGCGGAAGCTCGTTTCGCCACGAGCGAGCGTCTCGCCGAGTGCCGCATCGAAGCGCGCGCCCACGGCAAGCGCGTTGAGCCAGAGCGCCTGCACGTCGACGGCTTTGCCCGTGCGAGGAGTCACGACCCACTCGCCTACCTTCGCGTCCATCCAGGTGAGCTGGACGCCGGGCTCGCCGCTCATGAGCAATCCGTCGGAATCGAGACGGATGCCGTAGCGGGTGCCGCGGACGTAGCCGTCGAGGATCGCCCGCACCGCGGCTGCGAGACGCTCGCCGTCGGATTCGCGAAGCTCCGCGCGACCTGCACGCGCCGCGTCGAGCAGCTCGCCTACGGCAATCGCGTACCAGAGTGACGCGTCCACGGCGTTGTACTCGGGGACGTCGCCGCGATCGGGGAAGCGATTGGGCAACATCCCCTGCGACACCGTGCCCGACCACTCGACGAGGATCTGGCGCGCCTCGTCGAAACGGCCGGTGGCGAAGCACAGTCCGCGCAGCGCGATGAAGGTGTCGCGCCCCCAATCTCCGAACCACGGATAACCCGCGATGATGGTGCGGCCATTGCCGCGCTTCACGAGGTAGGCCGCGGCGGCGCGTTCCAGACGCGACGACGTCGCCCCCCGACGTTCGAGCTCGGTCGTGCGGGTGGCGTGCACGAATGCCTCCACGGCACCCCGCGGCGCGCGCTCCGTCGCGTCGGCGCCGTCGAGACCATCGGCGCTCAGCACCCACAGCGCCTCGCTGCCGTCGAGCTCGAACACCAGGGCACCGGGCGACGCCAGATCCTCGATGGAATCGAGACCGCGCGCCTGCTCTTCGGTGTAGAGGAAGTTCCGGTACCAGAGCGGCTCGGCACGGAACACGCCATTCGACCCGCTCACCACCGCGGGCACGCCACGATACGGCTGCCAGCGAAGCCAGCCGTGCTCCTCATGGGTCGTGAAATCGAACGAACCGTTCTCGCGATGCAACGCATGCGGATCGCGCCCCGAGACGAGCGGGCGCACCTCGAGCCGGATCGCGCCGCGTGCGTCTTCGTGACGCCACGAGAGGCAGACCGCCGGTGCTCCGTAGCCGACGACGAGCTCCTGCACGATCCAGGACCCGTCCGGTAGCTGGAACGTCCAGCGCGGCCACGGCTCCGGCTCGAAGCTCGCAAGCCGGTCGACGCCACGTGGATGCACGACGCCGGGTGCGTAGCGCTGGGTGGAGAGCGGCACGGGATCGAAGCCGCCCGCGTCACGAGTTGCCTGCGATACCACCCAGGCCTCGTAACCGTTGACCAGCACGAAGCGGCCTGCCGGTGGCTGGGACGCCGCGAGCAAGAGCGCGTGATAGCGGCGGGTACGCGCGCCACCGACCGTGCCCGAGGCAAATCCTCCTAAGCCGTCTGCCTCCAGCCACTCGGCACGTGCGTCGAACGACGTCATGGGCGCGACCCTGGGGCGGATGCGCGCGGCGCGTGGTCGTGACCGTGATCCTGGCCGCGCCGGTGCTCCCCATCCGCGGCGCGCGCGTGCTTCTCCAGCAACCGCACCACCAAGCCGGTCCAGCCGGTCTGATGGCTGGCGCCCACTCCGCGCCCGGTGTCGCCGTGGAAGTACTCGTAGAACAGTGCCAGGTCGCGGAACGCGGGATCGCTGGCGTAGCGCTCGTCGTCGCCGTGGCAGGGCCGGCGGCCGTGCTCGTCGGCGAGGAAGATGCGGCTCAGCCGGCGCGCGATCTCGCGCGCGACCTCGCCCAAGCTCATGAAGTGGCCGGAGCCGGTCGGACACTCGACGCGCAGCGAATCGCCGTAGAAGTGGTGGTAGCGCTCGAGCGCTTCCACCAGCAGGTAATTGATGGGAAACCAGATCGGTCCGCGCCAATTCGAGTTGCCGCCGAAGAGCCCGCTCGTCGATTCGCCGGGATCGTAGGCCACGCGATGCTCGTCGCCGTTCACGTGGAACACGTAGGGATGATCGTGGTGGATCCGCGAAATCGAGCGGATACCGTAGGGGGACAGGAACTCGCTCTCGTCGAGCATGTAGCGCAGCACGCGCACCAGCCGCTCGCGGCTCGGGACGGCCAGCAGACGATGTTGATGCTCGCCGTCGTCGCGAGTCTCCAAGTACGAGATGGTCTGGCGCAGGTCGTCGCGATTCGCCACGAACCATTCGAGACGTTTCGAGAAGCCAGCGAGACGCTCGATGGTGTCTCCCTCCAACACCTCCACGGCAATGAGCGGAATGAGACCGACCAGCGAGCGCACCTTGAGCGGGGTGTGACGGCCGTCGAGGTGGAGTTGGTCGTAGTAGAAGCCGTCCTCCTCGTCCCACAGCCCCGTGCCGCCGAGGCGATTCATCGCATCGACGATGGCGACGAAGTGCTCGAAGAACTTGCTCGCGACGTCCTCGGTGGCGGGGTTGTCTTTCGCGAGCTCGAGGGCGATCGAGAGCATGGTCGCCGAGTAGAACGCCATCCATGCGGTACCGTCGGCCTGCTCCAGGAAGCCGCCCGTCGGCAGCGGCTTCGACCGGTCGAACACTCCGATGTTGTCGAGCCCCAGAAAGCCGCCCGTGAAGAGGTGGTTGCCCTCCAGATCCTTGCGGTTCACCCACCACGTGAAGTTGATGAGCAGCTTCTGGAAGACACGTGACAAGAAGAGCCGGTCACGCCTTCCGCGGCTCGCGCTCATCTTGTAGACGCGCCAGCACGCCCACGCGTGCACGGGCGGATTCACGTCCGAGAACGCGAATTCGTAGGCCGGGATCTGGCCGTTGGGGTGCATGTACCACTCGCGCAAGAGGAGCACGAGCTGCTCTTTGGCGAAGTGCGGATCGAGGCGCGCGAACGGCAGCATGTGGAACGCGAGGTCCCACGCCGCGAACCACGGGTACTCCCATTTGTCGGGCATCGAGATCACGTCGCGGTTGTAGACGTGGAGCCAATCGCGATTGCGGCCGGATTTGCGCTCCGGCGGCGGCGTGGGCTGAGCTGGATCGCCGTCCAGCCAGTCACGCACCACGTAGTGGTAGAACTGCTTCGACCACAGCATGCCGGCGTAGCCCTGACGCACCACGCGACGCTCGTCGTCGGAGAGGTGCGCGGGCAGATGTGCTCCGTAGTAGGCGTCCGCCTCCTGGCGCGCACGATCCACCACCGCCTCCGGCGGCTCCATCGCGGGGTGCAGATGCGCGGGATCGTCTGCGAAGAGGCGCGCAGCGATCGTCGTGGTGGCACCGGATTCGATCTCGAGTCGGTAGATCGCCGCGATCTTCGTGCCGGTGCGCGCGGGGTTCACCGCGTCGACGCGACCGTGGATCACGTACTCGTGGAAGGCGTCCTTCACGAACGGCGAAGCGTTCGCGACGCCGTAGAGCCGGGCGGCGTTGGTCTCGTTGTCGGTGAACACCAGCTCCGGTGCGACGCCGTCCGGACCCAGCGACGGAACGAACCGGTAACGGCCGAGGCTCGCGTGCTCGCCGACGACGCTGCCGTCTCCATCCACGACCATTCGCGGCTTGCCCCAATAGCCCTCGTGGGTCGAGCCCCACGACCACGTGTTCCGGTACCAGAGCGTCGGTAGCAGCACCAACGCCGCGCGCTCGGGTCCGCGATTGGTCACCGAGATCCGGATCGCGAGGTCGTTGGGAGTGGCCTTGCCGTACTCGACCTCGACGTCGAAGTAACGCCCCTCGCCGAACACACCGGTATCGACCAGCTCGTACTCCGTCTCGAACTTGCCGCGCTTGCGGTTCTCCTCGAGCAAGTGCGCGTAGGGGAACTCGGCGTGTGGATACTTGTAGAGCGCCCGCAGGTACGAGTGCGTGGGGGTCGAATCCAAGTAGTAGTAGAGCTCCTTGACGTCCTCGCCGTGGTTGCCCTCGGGTCCAGTGAGCCCGAAGAGCCGCTCCTTGAGGATCGGATCCTTGCCGTTCCAGAGCGCCACCGCGAAGCAGAGCCTGCACTGGCGATCGGTGATGCCGAGCAACCCGTCTTCACCCCAGCGATAAGTGCGGCTGCGGGCATGATCGTGGGGGAAATAGTCCCAGCACGAGCCGTACGCAGAGTAGTCCTCGCGGACCGTGCCCCACTGGCGCTCGGAGAGGTAGGGTCCCCAGCGCTTCCAGTTGCGATCGCGTTCGGCGTCCTCGGCGAGACGTTCACGTTCGCGAGCCGCCAGCACGGCGGCGCTGACTGGCCGCGTCGGGTCCATGGGAGTGGGCTTCCTCGTGGCCATGATTCGTTCTTTCACGTCACCGCGAGCCGGTGACGCCGTGTGAAGTGGGCTCGGCCACCAGCTCGAGGGCGTGGCCGTCGGGGTCTCGAAGCAACATTCCTCGCGCGAATCCCAGCGGCGCACCGTCGAGCTGTACGAGGCCCGGCGAGACGAACGACACGTCGCCGTCGAGCAGGCTGCGCTCGGCCGCTTCCGCGTTGCGGATCACCATGCGGGTCTGCCAATGAACGAGGTCGTTCGCCTTCGCATCGAGCGGATAGGGCCGCCCATCGCTCGGCGCCAGATACTCGAGGAACTCGATCGAAGGCCCGCGCTCGGCGCGAAGCGACGTGATCCTGAGCCGCGCGCCGAACACGTCGTTCAAGTGCTCCTGCTCGACACCGTAGTTCTCGCTTGCGCCGGCGACGGCGAGGCCGAGCCGATCCCGGTAGAACCGCAGGCTCGCGGCAGTGCTGTCGATCACGATGGCGGTGTGATCGATCCCCAGGAAGAGCCGATCGGTGGGCCGATGCCACTTCGGATTCCCCTTCCCTTCCGGGAACGCGAGGATCTCGAGGACGTGGCCATCCGGGTCCTCGAAGTAGAACGCCTGGATTCCGCCCGCGTTCGGGTTCCAGTCCGGCAGACGTTGCGGCCCGCTGGAAGCGTGTGCGACGCCGTGCTCGCGCAAGCGCGCGTACGCCCGATCCATGTCGCGAACGATGATCGCGACGTGCTGGAACCACCGGTCGTTGCTGCGCGAGTCGGCGGGAATGGGCCGTCCGCGCGGTGCCAGGTACTGGGTCAGCTCGATGCGCTCGTCACCCAGCCGCATCCGCACCACCCGCGCGCGGGCGCCGAACACTCCCTTGAGGTGCTCGAACGCGTCACCGGAGATCTCGACGTCGGACTCCTTCTCGAAAGTGAGCACCTGCGAGAAGAACTTCACCGAGCGATCCATGTCGGAGACCGTGAGCCCGATGGGCCCGACCTCGACCACGTGAAGTGGTGCGGCGGATGGCGCTTTCGCCGACGCCGCCTCGGCACCGTGCTCGAGCCGGATCGACGGCGCGCGATCGAGGGAGACCTGGGCCGAGCAACCCGTGACGAGCGCCAGGACGAACGCGAACGCGAGCCGCCGGCGGCTTCGGATCGGCGCGAGGGCTGGGGTCATGACCGCCTCGCCTCAACCCAGCCGCGCCGCGAGGTGCTCGCCCACTCGCAGCGCGTTGGCGATGATCGTGAGCGCGGGGTTCACCGCCGAGCTCGAGGGGAAGAAACTTCCATCCACCACGTAGAGATTCTCGACCTCGTGCGCCTTGCAGTTCACATCCAGCACCGAGGTCCTGGGATCCTTGCCGAAGCGCACCGTGCCGTTCTGGTGCGCCACCCCGGCAAGCGGGATGCGCTTCCCCACGTAGAAGTTGTGCGGCAGCAGGTGATCCTCGCAGCCGATGTGCTCGAGCATCGACTTGAGCTTCTTCTGCAGCATGCCGTGCGACTCGAGGTTGTTGACGCGGTACTCGAGCTGGATCGCGCCGTCACCCGTGAGCCGCACCCGATTCGTGGGATCCGGCAAGTCCTCGGTGGTCATCCAGAAATCCAGCGAATGCTTGGCCATCACGTCGAGGGTGAGCCCCGGCACGATCTTGGGCGCGCCGGCGGCGAGCATGTACTCGTCGCTCTTGCCGACGAACGAGATGTGCCCCATCGGCAGCGCGTAACCGTCGGTGCCGAAATAGAAATCGTTGAGGGCGAGCGTCTTTTGGAACACCGTGGGGTTGGGGCGCTTCGAGATCGCGAGCATCATCGAGTTCACGTGCGCCATGTAGTTGCGACCCACGTGATCGGAACCGTTGGCCAGTCCATTCGGGTGCTGGTCGTTGGCCGAGCGCAGGAGCAATGCCGCGGAGTTGATCGCGCCCGCCGACACCACCACGATCCCCGCGGTGTAGGTCTCGGGCGCTCCATGGCGCGTCACGTGCACCCGCGCCACCTCGCGTCCCGAGGCGCTGGTCTCGAGCTTGGTCACCATGGCACCGGTCACCAGCGAGACGTTGGGATGCTCGAGCGCCGGGTCCACGCACACCACCTGCGCGTCGGCCTTGGCATTCAAGAGACACGGAAAGCCGTCGCACGTGTTGCAGCGAATGCACGGGCTCTTCTGCGGGGCGCGCTCGTCGATCTTGACACCCACGGGCACGTGAAACGGCGCCAGCCCGAGCTTCGCGAGATCGTCGGAGAGCTCCTGGATGCGCGGCTCGTGACTCATCGCCGGATGCGCGGAGTCCGCGCTGGCGCGCGGATCCGTGGGATCCACGCCGCGCTCGCCGTGCACGAAGTAGAGATGCTCGGCTTGCGTGTAGTAGGGCTCGAGCTCGGCGTAGGAGATCGGCCACGCCGGCGAGACGCCGTCGCGATGCACGAGCTCGCCGAAGTCGCGCTCGCGCATGCGCAGCAGTGCCGCACCGTAGAACTTGGTGTTGCCACCCACGTTGTAGTGAGCTCCGGGATGGAAGGCGTGCCCCTTCTCGTCGAACCATTCCTCGGTGACGTGGTACTTGGACTCGAGGATGACTTTCTTCGAGTCCCAGTTGTCGCGCTCGCGAGGCACGTAGTTGCCGCGCTCCAGGATCAGGATGCGCTTGCCGGTGGGAGCGAGCTTCCACGCGAGCGTGCCGCCGCCGGCACCGGAGCCGATGATGATGACGTCGTAGTGGTTCACGGACATGGATGGGTCTCCGCTAGCGAGCGCCGTTCGGGCCGAGCTCGCCGAATCGACAATGGAAAACGACGCAGCGCGTGTCGTTCGCATGATGGAACTTGGCGCAGTGGACACGTTCGCGACCGGCGAGCGCCAGGTAGCCCTCCGCCGCGAGCAACATCCCGAGGAGTGGTGCCGTGAAGTAGACCCACAGCCATCGCCACGAGCTCGCGACCAGCGCGGGCGCGAACGAGCGCGCGGGATTCAGGCTCATGCCCGAGAGTGGCGCCTCGACGAAGACGTAGGTCCCCACCAGGGTGCCCACCACCACCGGGGTCCACGTGTGCAGCGTCGAATGATTGGAGAGCATCAACACCGCGGTGATCAACCCGAAGGCAATCGCGAGCTCACCGAAAAAGGCCGCGAGCACGCCCCACGCACCGGGCGTCGTCACGATGTACGCGACCGCGGGATGAGCGACCGGCGCGCCGAGAGCGACACGGGCGAGCACCGTGCCGGCGATCGCGCCCGCGAACTGGGCGAGCACGTAGAAGAGCGCGTCCCAGCCGCCGATCTTGCCGAGGCGCAGGAACGTGAGCGTGGTCGCCGGATTGAAATGGGCACCGCTCTGCTTGCCCCACGGCGAGACGATCAACGCGTACGCGGTGCACCCGATCAGAACACCCATGATCGCGCGCCGAAGCGTGGGACTGGCGATCTCCGCTCGAAACGGCGAGCCCGGGTATTCGAGCGCCACCGTGTACGCCGTCGCGAGGACCATGAAGATCCCGAGCAGCGCCGCTTCCATCAAATATTCGGGCCAGTGCTCGCGAAGCGCGCGTTTCATGTCGATCTCGGTGACGGCGTGATGCACTGGGCCGAAGTGGCGTTAGCTCGATTGCGTGCCCACCTCTCAGTCGCATTCGCCGCCCGCGCGTTTCAATTCGTTCGCGAAACATTCGGTCTGAGATCGGCGCGACGCGCGCGGCGTTCCTGCAAAACGAAACGGGCGTGGGATTCGCTCCCACGCCCGTCTTCCGGGACTCGAACCGGCGCGAATCTGCGTCAGTTGACGACCTTGCCCTTCTTCGCGGCGCACTCTTCGGCGCTGGTCTCCACCCAGCCCTTGCCGGCGCAGCCGTTCTGCCCGGCGCAGCCGTGGCCCGCGCTCTTGCACGCGCCGTGTCCCTTGCACGAGTTGATGCCCTCGCACTTCACCTTGGCGCCGGCAGCCGGCGTACCCTCGGCCGCCTTCGCGGTGCCTGCGATGAAGAGACCCGCCACGGCGGTTGCGACGAGAGCACCGGTGATCTTCGAGTTCATGGCCATCCTCCCCTTTTCGTTCCCTCTCCAGCCCGTGAGGCCCACCATGGGCCGGTCCGGCTGGATGTGGTCTGCGTTTCGACTGCTCCTTGACTACGCGGCGGCCGCGCTCGCGGTTTTCGCCGTCTTCGTGTCGCTTCGCGTCACGCGGCGCGGCGCTTCTTCAGGAACTTCGCGACCAGCGTGTCGAGCGAGAACGCTCCCGGGCCGAACGCCAGCACCAGCACCGCGGTGAGCAGGAACAGGAACGGCTCCTGCTGCAGGAACGTGTCCGGGTCGCTGAAGATCCCGAGCACTGCATCGCGGTGAGCGGTGGCGTACGCGACCAGCATGGTGATCGAGAGCGGCACCGAGACCAGCCGCGAGCCGAGCCCGACCAGGAGCAGCAACCCGCCGAAGCATTCGGTGGCGCCGGCCATCATCGCGTTGAAGTGCGGCGCAGGAATGCCGAGCGAAGCGAAGAAATCCGTGACCGAGGCCAGGTCCATGAGCTTGCCCTTGCCGGTCTGGAAGAACTGATAGCCCCAATAACCGCGCAGAATTGCCATCACCGGGTGCGGCAGGAGGTTCGCGGCCCGGGTGAAGTGACCGTAAAGCACCTCGCCTTGGGCGATCGCGGACGCCAGAAAATTCGACGGTGTGGCGGCAGTGGACATCGAGCTCTCCGAAGCGGGCATGGCGATGTTCGCGGTGGCCGCGGTGGCGTATGCGTGGGTCATCGTTCCTTCTCCGTTTGCGGCGCGCAGGGCGTCCGACCCGATCGTCGGTGCCGTCCGTTGCCGCGGCTTTCAGCTATCAGTCGCCGATGACGGCCAAGCGTTTCACTCGCCCGTGCCGTTCGCCGATCGATTCCGAGACCAATTGCGGAAGCGGCGCTCGAGCTCGGAGCGAACGTCGGCCCGCATCGGCGGTGGCGCCACACGGCCGAGCACCTGCACCGTCGCGCGCATCTGTGCGAGGTAGGCGCGGCAATGGCCGCACGCGCCCAGATGGAGCTGAAACTTGAGCCGATCGCGGAGCGACATGCGGCCCTCCACGTAGTCGGTAACCAGCTCGGTGACGTCGACGCAACGCATCTTTCCACTCCCGGCGTGCTGAGCCCTCCGTTCCGTCGAACGATGCGACGAGACGTTACACGTGCCACCAGCGCGCGCTGAGCGCCCTGTCGGCTACACAAAGCCTTGTCCCCTCGCCGGACGCCAGCCGCCGATCCACGCTCTATAACCGGCTCCTGCGGTGCCCGCGGCGCCGAATCGGCGCATTCGATCGCAGACAGATCGCGGAAGCGCTCCCGCAGCAGACCGCGAAGCCGACGCGGGGCGCGTGCGGCACGGGCGAGCTCCACAAACTGCCAGGGACCCACCAGATCGAGACCTCCGTAGGTCGCGTTGAATCGACCGCCGAAGCGGGGGCCTCATCACCTCCGGCCATTCGAAGGATCACCGACCGGACTTGAAGCAGTTGCTCTTCTTGCTCTCGACCCGCGCCGATGGCGCCGTGCTGTTGCAGTTCGGTGTGAGGCCGGTAACCACGACGACGCCCGCACCCACGAGCAGACCTGGGATGCGCTGGTGGCGGTCACGGGGCACCCGGGCTTCCGCTACGTCGCCGACTCGAAGCTCTGCAACCACGAGGCGATACGGCACATCGACGGGCGCCTGGGCCGGTTCGGCCAATACCGCCCAGTGCCCCCGCCCCCGCGACGGCATGGAAATTCACGAGATGTCGCGCTCGAGAAGAGCGGAATGTGGGGCTCGTTGCGCTCCTCGCCTTGACACATCGTGGGGTTCAAGCGATGAGTAGTTACCCGTTTTGTCGGAGCCCGGAAATGAGTGACCTCGCGGCATCGAGCACACGCCAGCACGTCGTTCCGGTAACGATGACTTCAGACGCCACGCATTCTCTCCTGCGTGAGCTCGATCGGCTCCCGTTCGTACGACTCGAGCTCGCGATGCGGGCAACGACCCAGATTCGTCTCCCGCCCCATTCCGGATCGACGCTGCGCGGCGGCTTCGGCACTGCACTCAAACAGTCGGTGTGTACCGTTTCGGGCGGCGAGTGTGCGAGATGTCTGCTGCGCGGCGCATGCGCCTACCCCTACCTCTTCGAAACCCCAATCCCACCTGAGACTCGCCGGCTAGCAAGCGCCCCAGCGGCACCACGCCCATTTGTGCTTCGGCTCGCGGATCCGGCACAGTCCGAGCTGCGCGTGGGAGATGGGTTCTCGATCGATCTTACGCTCTTCGGTGCTGCCGTCTGGCGGCTACCGTACGTCGTGCACGCCTTCGCGCACCTAGGCCGGACAAACGGCATCGGCCGAGGCTCAGGCGCGGGCAGCGGCGGGCGGTTCGAGATCGAAAGCGTCGTTCAGCGTCGCGCCGACGGCGCCATCCCGCTGCTCGATCGCACCCGCGTCACGTTGACCGAGCCGCGGGTCGAGAGCGTGCTGAATCGACTGAGCACGCCGTCGTCGCCGCTGCGAGCCGTGCAGATCGCTTTCCGATCACCCACACGATTGGTTTTCGATGACGACCAGGAATGCGAGCCGGAGTTTCACATCCTGATTCGCAACGCGCTCCGGCGCATCTCGTATCTCACTTATTTTCACGCCGGATATGAGCCCGACCTTCCGTTTCGGGAGCTGGTCGACGCCTCCCGGCGCGTCGAGGCGGTGAACCAGTCGACTCGCTGGGTGCGATGGAGTCGTTTCTCTACGCGACAGGCCCAGCGCATTCCCATGGCTGGGCTCGTCGGTTCCGTCGTTTACGTAGGGGAGCTCGAGCGGTTCTGGCCGCTACTCGTTCTCGCCCAGGTGACGCACGTCGGGAAGCAGGTAGCATTCGGCCTTGGGCAAATCGAGGTCGAGGCCTTCCCGTGGCAGCGTGTCGGGGCTGGCACTACGGACTCCCCCGGAGCGCTCGCGTGAGCCCCTCGTCCACGGCTGCGTCGCCCGGTGCGCTCGTGCGCTTCGCGGCAACCAACATCGCGTCGTACTTCCTCGACACCGAGAAGCTGAGTGTGATTCGCGGGGGCAGCGAAGATCTCGACGAGCTGGCGCGAACCATCGAATCGGCCGTGCTCGGAAAGAAGAACCGGGAGGGGATCTACGCGAACGCGAGCGAGTTGCTGTTCTTCACCGCCGACCCCGCCGACGGCCCAGCGCTCTGCAAGGAAATCGAGCGCTGCGTCCGAGAGACGTTGCCCTACGCTACAGGGATCGCCGTGTGTGCAGACTGGACCCCAGGCACCCCGGTAGGCCCCGTGGTTGCGTTCCTCGACACCCAGCTTCGTCGTGCGCAGCTCGCACGACCCACGGTCGTTCCCGGTCCGAGTCTCTCGGGCACGCGTGCGTGTGACTACGACGGCGTGCGCCCGGCCGAAGAACGGCTCGTCGAGGCGCCCGAGGTGCCGAAACCGTGGGTGTCCAAGTTCACCCGGCGCCGGCACCAACGTGGGCGCGAGCTCAGGAAGGGCCACGTTCGGCGAATCTTCGGCAGCGAGATCGACGCACTCGACACGAAGGAATGGGCCGTGTCGTTCGACGATCTGACCGGTTTCAACTCGGCGGAAGGAACGGCGCCCGACGTACCAACCGCAGCGTCCGTCCTGGGCAAGATCTGCGTGCTCGAGGTTGACGGGAACAAGTTCGGCAGCGTTCGCGGCCGGCTCGACTCGGTGGAATCCATCCGGCTCTTCGCGAGCCTCGTCCAACGTGCCATGGAAGAGCTGCTCGGCGTGGCGCTCGGGCCTCTCTGGGCGCGCGCGCCGAGCGCGCGCGCCCTGCCCTTCCACATTCTGAAGCTCGCCGGGGACGAAAGCAGCCTTGTGCTTCCGGCCGCCCATGGGTTCGAGGTAGCGCGCGTGTTGCTGGAAGGGTTCTCGGAGACGTTCGATCGCATGCTCGACGCCGCCGCGGCTCAGGCGAGCGCTGCAGTGGCGAGCGTACGGAACGCGATCGGAACGAATCGTTACCTCACACTCGCGATCGGCGCGGTTTTCTGCGACTCGCACGAGCCGATCGCACGCGTGAAGCAGGTCGCCGAGCACCTACTGCTGCGCGCCAAGGATTCGCTTCCACCCGATGGCGACGGTGACCTGGTCGCCGGGAACGTGATCGACTTCATCGTCAACGAGAGCGGCTACCTCGAGCGTTCCCTCGCGGCCTACGACGAACGCGTGCGGCTGCGCTGGAGCAACGACGGTGGGAGCGGTAGGCCCTTCGACCGCGCGTCGTTCGCAACGCTGAGGCGCGAGATCCGCGGCCTGCGGAACGCTGGGTTCCCCACTAGCCGCGTCCACGCCCTCGTGCGGGCGCTCCGCGAATCACCGGACGAAACCCGGGCACAGATCGAGATCGCGAGGATCTTCCGGCGGCTGCCCTCGGCGGTGCTCGATCACCCTGAGCTGCCGCCTGGGCTGGTGGTTGTGCGCGCGCAGGACGTGCACCCCGCACACCCGGCCGTCGGCTGGTGGTTCGATCGCAAGGAGGCTTGGGACTATGTCCGCTGAGCGCGGCGGTACGGACACGCCATGCCGCGGTTGAGCTTGGAGCTCGCCTGGCGGATCGACGGTCCGTTTCTCGCTTCGGGTGGTGAGGCGCGCGCGGGAATCGATCGTGCATTCCACCGCGCCGCCGGTTTGGCGCTCGCGGTGCCGAAGACGCACGTCAAAGGCAAGATCCGCGAGAGCCTCCGGCTGGTGTGCGAGTCGTTCGCGATCGATTCCAGCTGGATCGACTGGTGGCTCGGGAGTGAGTCGCGAGCGATGCCGCGCCCCGAGCGGGTGTTCTTCAGTGATCTACGCCCGTTCGAGGTTCGACAAACCGACGTCTTCCCGTCGCGCAGCGACCTGGACGTCGGTGCGCTCGACGAGGCCGGTGACGTCGTCTCACAGGTCGGATCCATCGCCACGAGCTTTCGCGAGCTCAAGCCGATCGGGCGCGACTTCGCGCAGCGCACCGCCATCCACCCCGACACGCGGGTCGCTCTCGCCCACACCCTGCGGGTGGAAGAGATTCAACCCCGCGGACTCTCGCTCTGGTGGGTGGGGCGCGTGCAGGCGACCACGGCGACCGAAGACGAGGCGCGGAAGATGGGCACGCTGCTGGCACTCGCTGCACGCGCCGTCGAGCAACTCGGTAGCGAAAAGAGTGTTGGTTACGGCGAGCTGCGCGAGATCCGGACCGCAGTGCGTCTCGACGGCAAGGATTTCGCCCCGCATCTGAGCTCCGTCGATCTGGGCGGCATGTCCGCACCTCCGTCCGTGGCCGCGGTGCAGGTTCCTGCAAAGCTCGCAGACCCGGGCGCGGTCCCGGTTGGAACGCTTGCCTGGCACGCGTTCTCGCTGACCCCGCTGGAGCCGGTCTTTCTCGCCGGCTTGAAGCGCCCCGATAGCAACTTCGTCGAGGGCCTGGGTTACGTGACCGGCAGCGCGATCAAGGGCGCGCTGGCCGCCGTGATGAACCTCGAAACCGGGCGGCCCGTCGACGAGCCAATCACCATCGGCCACCCCGCTGAGAAGCGATGGCCCGATCTCGTCGGCTGGTTCAGCCGCATCCAGATCCGGCATGCGTATCCGGCTCCGGGCGGCAGTGACTCGGACGCGACGCGGCCCTTTCCGGTGCCGCTTTCCGCAATCGCGACGGAGAAGCGCCGCACCGCGAAGCGTCCGAACCGCATATGGGACGTGGCGCTCACCGGCTTGCCGGCGGGCCGGGTGCCAAAGTTCGCACCCGACTGCGAAGACCTGAGCGGGTTCGTCGCGGCACTTGGGAAGGGCGGCGCGGACCTCGTCACCGCGGACGTCACGATGAGCGTCGTGGTGCGCACCGCGATCGATGCAGAGACGCTCGCGGCCAGCGATCAGCAACTCTTCGGCCACAGCCAGATCGCCGAGTTGGTCGCAACCGGCAGCAAAGAGGGTGCGCCTGCGCGCCGGCAGCAGCTCACCACCCGCATCGCCATCCCCGAGGACGACCCCGCCATCGCGCGACGCATCGCGGCCGAGCTCGAAGCACTCCTCCCGAGTGTGCGGCTCGGCAAGACGAATGCTCTTGTCGCAGTGCGGCGCACCGCCGATGCAACGGAGCCGCTAGAAATCCGCCTGGAGCGCTATGGCGACCGCCCCGTCGTGCTCACACTGCTTTCGGATACGCTCCTCGACCTGGGCGACCCGGCGGCGATCACGGGGACCACTCGGCTCGAGTCCGTGTACGACGCGGCTTGGCTGCGGGCGCTCGCGCAGAGCTGCCTCCGTTCGCGACTGGAGCTCGGCCCGCCGCCCGCGGGGATCGTCGTTGAGGTGTTCGCGCAGCAACGGCTCGTCGGCGGGTGGAGCGGCAAGCGCGGGGCGGACGCGTACCGGGCGTTCCTGCTCACAAGCGCCGGTTCGGTATTCGTCACCAGCTGGAAGGCGAGCGCAGTGCGCGCTGACGCTCGGCTTCTGGCGGCGCTTCGCGCGCTCGAAGAGGGCGGGGTTCCGGCGCCTTCGGGCGAGACCTGGGCCACCTGCCCGTACGTCCCCGAAAACGGCTTCGGCGAGGTGAGCGTGTGCCATCCCTGGCACGTGGCGCGCGCCCTCGTGGACGAGGAGTAAGCGCATGAGCGAGGCGGTCGCGGTGATGGACGTGCTCGCGTCGAGCCCCGCGCCAGGCGCCCCGGCGCTCAATCGGGTTCGGATCCGCGGAACGCTGGTGGCCCGATCGCCGGTTCGCGTGGGATCGGGCGAAGCGCGCTTCGAGAATCGCGAGGGCGGAACCGAGGAGGTCGCGATCGACGAGGTGGAGGTTGATGCCACCGGCCGCCTCGTGATTCCCGGCAGCTCGCTCCGCGGCGTGATCCGGCATCATCTGCACGCCGCGGCGGGAGCGAAGCTGGTCGAGCGCTTGTTCGGCCCGGACATCGGCACGACGCAGAAGTCGCTCGTGAGCGGGAAGGTCTGCTTCGACGACGCGCCCGCGACGGTTTCCGGCGCGGGTCGCCAGTGCCGGCCATTTTCGCCGCGCGGCTGGGACTCGCGTCGCGGTACCTACGTCGTGACGAGCGTCCGAATCGATCCGGAAACCGGATCTGCAGCGGAGCATCTGCTCTACAAGTTCGAGGTCGCACCCGTAGGGACGCGTTTCGGCGTCTCGATCGTCGCCAGCAACCTGCTTGACGAAGAGCTAGGGCTGCTGCTCCTGGGCTTGCAGTCGCTCGACCAGTCACGCGCGCAGGCCACCGTCGGTGCATCCGCAGGCCGCGGCTTCGGAAGGTTTGATTGGTGTGTGAACGAGGTTGCGGTGCTCGGCATCCGTGCGACGTCCAAGACCGATCGATCCTCGTCCGCGTTCGCCCAGCAGCGCATCAACCGCTGGAAGTCCGTGCTCGAGTCCATGGCGCCGTCGAGCGTAGCCCCGGACGGCACTCTCTTGCGCTCGGTCGGTGGCGCGGTACTCGGCACGACGGAACTCGACGCGCTCGTCGACACCGCGCGCACATTCACGTCGCCATCCTCGGCCGACATCACGCTCGTCGTTCCCTACACGCTCTTGCTTCGCACGGATCTGGTCATTCGGGCGGGCACCGATCCTTTCCGCCTGGGTCGGCCCCAAGAGGGGGGTGGGGCGCAGACAGCGGAGGAGCGACAGGGACAGGCGGCGAAGAAGCGAGGCGAGCGGTTCGACATCCGATTGCCCGGCGCGGGGGGATCCGGGGCCGAGTCCGATATTGCTTCTCCCGCATTCCAAGTCGTGCTCGACGACGGCGGAGAGCCGCACTTGCGCTTCGACATCCCGGGAAGCGCACTGCGCGGCACGCTGCGTGGGTTCCTCGACCGGCATCGCGGCTCGCACGGCGGCGCGGATCCCTTGGTGTCGGCCGAGTCGTTCGACGCGCTCTTCGGCACCGTCAAGCAGCGAGGCCGCATCGAGTTCGAGCATGCGGTGCCTTGCGGCGATCGCGGCCTCCTGGTGCGCTACGAAGATCACGAACGACAGCTCGCCGCGAAGGGTGGCCCCGCCAACCCCAAGTTCCGAGTGAAGGTTCGCGGCCCGGTCGATCGCCTCACCGGCGGTGCCAAGAAGGGCGGCCTTCATCAGATGCTGGCGGCAGAAGCGGGTAGCCGCTTCGAGGGCCAGATCGTGATCCGCAGAGCCGCCTCTGCGGACCTCCGGCTAGTCGGCCTGTGGCGAGACCTCTTGGCCACCGGGCAGCTCACCCTCGGCGGCGTGACCTCCGCGGGCAACGGGCTTGCAACGGCGACCCTCGGCGAGATGAAGCTCCTCGACGTCAACGGCGAAGTGATCGTCGACCCTGCGCGACGTGACGCATACCTGAGCCAGTTGGCAGCGCCACTCACGCCCGCGTCCGCGGCTATCGCGGAGACGGCCACCTCCACGCCGGTGGCCACCGTCACGGCTGTCACCGACGCCGCCAGCATCGAACCTCCCGCGGGTGCGCAGTCGAAGCCCTACTACATGAATCCGTACGACTTCGTCCCGTTCCCGCGCGCTGACGATGGCCGCTACATCGAGCCCAAGCGGGCAACGTTGGCCGAGTGGGAAGCCCTCGCCGGAGACGAGCCTCTGCTCTCGGGAACACTGACGGTCGAGTTGGAAGCGCTTCAGCCCGTACACATCGTCGGCCGGTCGAGCCCGCAGCCTCCGCAGTACCGGTTCGCTTTCCACCGAAGCGGCGGGTCGCCCGTCATCCCGGGATCCAGCTTACGTGGGCTACTGCGAGCGTTCATCGAAGCGCGCTGGAACGGCTGGGTGTCGACATACACGCGAAATCTCGACACCTACGAGGAAGCGTACGCGCGCGGTGTGGGGGCCATCGATCTCGGCCGGAACCCGTACATGAAGCAGTTCACGACTCGTTATATCGGGTTCAACACGGATACCGCGTGGCGGAACATGAGCGGTCGCGGGAAGCTGAAGTCCCTCATCCCCCAGGCGCTTCCGGCGCCCTTCGTTCCCGCCGCGGTAGATGCGCTCGCGATGAGCGCACGCCCCCTCGACCTGGCGACGTTTCTCTTCGGTGCGGTGCTGTTCTCACGACCCGGTGACCACGAAGTCGGTCAGTCTCCCGCGCTCCGGGGCCGCATTCGCGTGACCGACGCGGTTCTGCGGTGCGATCAGCTCTCCTGGGACTTCTACGTCCCGGATCTGGCGGACGAGAAACGCCCGGGGCAACCAGCTGCCGCGTTCCTCGGCGATCCCAAGCCGTCGAAGTCGTCGATGTTCTACTTCCGCCCCTACAAGATTCAGCACCGCAAGGCTGGGGGTCGATTCAACGTCGCGCAGTTCCTCGCGGGCGACTTTCGGGGACGCAAATTCTACTTCCACCAGGACTGGCAGAGCTGCGTTCAGACTTATCTCGAACCCGGCCCAGGTTCGGAAAACGCGTGGGCGCGGGGACGCCAAGTGCGACAAGTCATGCCGCGTCATCTGGAGAGCGTTCGGCCGGGTGAACGCACCACCTTCACGGTCGGATTCGAGCGGATCCCTCGCCCGATGGTTCGCCTCCTGCTCGCCGCGATCGAGAACCCCGGCACGCTCGTGCGGCACAAGCTCGGCTATGCGAAGCCGATGGGGTTCGGCTCGATCTCGTGCCACGTGACGTCGATCGATCTCTACCGGTTGAGGGCGGGCGAGCGCGGTCTCGTGGTGGAGCAAGAGAGCTTGCCGGTCGCAGCGCTTCGATCCGAGGTCGAACAGGAGAACACCACCGGCTGGCCCTGGGCGTGCGAACCAGGCGCCTTCGCGCAGTCGGATGCGTGGGTGCGATACATCCTCACCTATCCGGCGAACGAGACAAGTCTGAAGCAACATCTCTTCGCGTATCCAGGCTACCGCCAGCGAGCGAAGGATGAGGATCCAGTCGATGCCATGACGGCAGGCTTCGCCGTGCCAAATGAACCACGGGTGGTCGGATTGGCGGACGGAAAACGTGGCGAGGTGGATGTGGAAGCTTCCAGCGTCTACTACGACCGCGGTATCAAGTACACGCTAGACCTGGGACTCTGGCAGCGCGGCTCGCAGCACTTCGCTGGCGTATGTCATCGAGCACAACGTGAGGGCGAGACGCTCGTGAAGCTCATTCATCCTGAGGCTCGATGAATCTCGTTTCCTTCTTCCATCGCTTCCTCGGACCGCCACCGCCTGAGACATCCGCCCCTCCGGCCGCAACGTCGTATCCGATCGAAGAGCGCTACTGGTCTACCCCGATTCACGCATTTCTCTCGTCTCATCGATTCAGCAAGCGATTCGTCTCACCACTTCCGTTCCGAGCCGAGGAGCTCTCCGTCCGCCTGGTTTCCGGCGGTGCACACGCCGCCGGGCCAGCCTGCGCTACGCGCTGGCTCTGGACGGCCTGGGCCACGGTCGAGATTGGCGATTCCAGTACGAGCCTGAACACACTGCAAGACTTCCTCGCTTCGCATCACCACTGGGCGCCCGCATATCCGGGGCAGACACAGCCGGCCCTTCGCCACGCGCACGACAGCGCGGCAAAGCCGCTCAGCATTCGGGATCTGATGCGAGAGGCATTGCCGACGGAAGTCGCGCATCTGGAGGCGGCGTTCGACGATTCGGTATTCGACCAACGACTTGCCGTATTCGCGGTTTTGCGCGCCGCCGGCAAGCTGCCATGCGGTGAGGCGCTGCGCTCGCTTCTCGACGTCGATCCGCCGGCGGGGATGGAAGCCCCCGAAAGCTGGACGGCACGCTGGCTCGACGGTCGTACGTACGATCGGTGGGCCAATCACGGCCTGATCTATGGATTCACACATCACAGCGGCGTCGTGCTCTACCGCGACCAGACATGGCTTGGTTCGCTCTGTGCCCCGCGGCATCCCGTCGATGCCGCACCGAACCAGGGCTGCTATTTCGATCTCGCGCTCCTCGTGTTCATCGGCACGGCACTCGCCGTCTTGATGCGACGGACACCACCCTCCGGGCTCGCCACCGTTCCGGCTCACGACCACTGCGGAGCAAGCGTACCGGGCCTCGGTGAGCTGCTCCGCGAACCGGCGACGCTCGTCGACCAAGGACGCGATCTACTGCGCGTCTGGCTCCGTGTGATCCAGCGCGACTTGGGCCTCGCTCTCACCGAGTGAACACAGGCGGCACATGACCCTCGAGTCGCACCCGGTGCCGGCACTCGCGGGGATCGACGATTCGAACCACCCGATTCCGCTCGAAAAGGCCAACTTCTCGCTCTTTCTGGTACCCATCCGCTACCGTCTCGAGCGCCGCGTCCGTGCCCACGAATCCGCGACGCCGGGCACGACTCGCGAGCGCTCCCCGCAGTCCGGTCTGCAGTTCGTCGAAGACGCCGCATTTCACGGCACCTCGCGCCCCGAAGACCGCTGGCTCTATCGCCAGCGACGGAATTACGTCACCGCCCAGACACGCGACCAACTCTTCGGCGCCGTTCGTGGCGGCGACCACAAGCTTGCGACCGCGCTCGAGCGATCCGTCCACTGGTTCAAGCTCAGCTCCCCGCTAACCCTTCACTGGCCGTCGAGCTCCAGACACGACGGCGGCGCCGCCCACACGCTCAGGCTGCCGCTGACTGCCGAGCTGGTGCTCTTCGATGCGCTCGCCGCAGCGCGCGGGCGCGCGAATCACGCGGCGACTACGGTTATCGGCTTCCTGATCGTCGAAGTCTCGATGACTCGGGATGCAACCTTGGCAGACGCGTTGCGCGTGAACGAGCTGTTCCGTCTGATTCGCTATCAGCACTTCGGCCAATACGACGACCTGCGTAAGAGTCGGGCTGACGTGGACGAGCCTGCACGCGCGATCCGATATCCCGGCTTCGCGATTTCGTTTCCCGAGCCGACGCCGCTCACGGGCTCGACCGCTGAAGACGAAGACGAGGTCCTCGTCTGGCGACACCTGCTGCGCCATCCCGTGGCGTTCTCGGACCGCTCCGAATATTCACTCGAGGTCGATCTCGACTGCTACCCCGACGAACGTTGCTTCGTGGCCAGTCACCTCTGCGTCGAAGGAGTTTCGTGGGACATCTCCCCTCAGAGCTGGCTCTGGATGCTCTGGCACCAGTTGATGTACGTCGAGTCGGATGTGTGTCCGAGCGCCGCGGTGCTCACACCGACCGAGGACGCTTGGGTTCGTCAACGCACGTACTTTCGCTGGGCCGAGCGAACACACAAGGGTCGACTCTACGGGTTTTCGTCGTACTGCGCCGGCGCTCTCTGCAAGTCAGACGCGTACCCCTTTCCGACGGAACACTTCCGTTCGATCTATCTCGATCAGCTCATCTTGGTTCTCTACCAACGGGTTTGTGTGCTCGGCTTCGGTCGTGAGCTCGCAGCGCTCACCGCGGCATGGCGAAAGGACGGATGGGGGCGAACCCGCAACAAGCTCGGTGAACTGCGCGAGGCCTTCGATCAGTTCGTGAACTTGTGGTGGTTTCCGGTGTTCACGAGCCAGTTGCAGGGACTCGAGATGTACGAGATCGCCCGGCGCGAGCTCGGGAACCTGGAGCTCTTCGAAGAAGTGCGGTCGGAGATGGCGGGGACCTGGGAGTTGATGGACTCGAAGCTCGGCGAGGCCCTCAACCGAGGCGCCTTCTGGTTCGCGACCACGAGCGTCGCCCTGGCGTTTCTCGGCGTCAGCCTCTTGCAGCCCGTGGCTAGCCAGATCCAGCCGGATGCAACGATCCCGTCCTCGCAGCTGACGATCGCACCCTTCTCCATCGCGACTGTTCTTCTTTGCGTGGCCGTGGTGTGCGGGACGGCCGGCGCGGCGATTCGCCTCTCGATGCCCCGGCGCGCTTTCGGGCTCATGTTCGGCGCGGGTGTATGCGGGGTCGCCGGAGTCGCTCGCGTCCTCGAGGAGTGGGGCTGGCTGAAAAGGCTCTTCGCAGCAGTCCCTCATGCCGCGCTAGCCGAGGCCGTGCTCGGGTCCATGCTGGCGATCGCTGGCTGGCAGTCGCGGAAGCGAGCCCGGCGTGGCGCCCTCGGACTGATCGCGGTCGGACTGGGGATCCTGTTCGCAGCTTTCGTCTCGATCGCGAGCGCAGGCCCATGATTCGCCGCGAGATCCGCACACGTACCCGAAACCGACGTGCGGGACCGCGCGGTGTGCGGTTTTCGTCACGCCGCCACTCACGGATCCTGGTTCTCGACGAATCGCACCCATCGAGGTCACCGCACGAAACGTGATCCAGTCGGTTCCCACCGAGCTCCTCGCCGCCCTGCCCGCTGGCTTCGCGCGGGTCCGGGCAAATGGGGGTTGTGCGGGATCGGACGGGGTTTCGATTAGCGAGTTCGCGCGCGACCTGGATGCGGAGTTCTTCGCGCTCGAGCATGAGCTGCAATCGGACGTCTATCGGCCGTTGCCCCTGCTGCGCGTGCTCGTGGCGAAGCGCGACGGCTCACCGCGCCAGCTCTGCATCCCGGCGGTGCGCGACCGCGTCGTACAAGCGGCCGCCCTGGAGGTGCTGAATACAACCTTCGAACGTGAGTTCGAGGACGTGAGCTTCGGTTATCGCCGCGGCCGGGGTGTTCGAGATGCCGTCCAGCGCCTCCGCGACCTCCACGAGCACGAGGGCTACCGCTGGGTCGTGGAAGCCGACATCGACGCCTTCTTCGACACGGTACCTCACGACTTGCTCCTGACGCGGGTGCGTCGCCTGCTTCCGGAACCGCGGTGGGTGAGCCTCATCGAAAAGTGGGTCCGAACGTTCATCTGGGACGGCGCCGCCATCTATCCCGCGGAACACGGCATTCCGCAGGGCTCCGTGATTTCCCCCGCACTGGCCAACCTGCTGCTCGACGACCTCGACGAGTCGCTCCTCGCCTCCGCCCAGAAGCTCGTGCGCTACGCCGACGACTTCGTGGTGCTCTGTAAGACCCGCGCAGACGCTGTCCGAGCGGTCGAGCTCACCGAGCACGCGCTGGCGAAGCTCGACCTCGTGGCGGACGAGCTGACCGTCACCTCGTTCGACGAGGGATTCACATTTCTGGGCGTGACGTTCCTGCGTTCGATGGCCGTCGTCCCGTACGACCCTCCGGCGCGCGAGCGCAAGGTGATCTTCATGCCCCCGCCGCTCGATCCCGGCCAGCTCGCCGGCTGGCGGCTGAGCGGCTGGGCAGCGGCACAAAGCGCCGATAGCCAGGGCCCACGCTGATGGCCTACCTCTACGTCACCGAACAGGGTGCGAGGCTTCACAAGACGGGCGATCGCCTCGTGGTGACGAAGAGCGACGAGCGGCTGCTGGAGGTCCGCTGTCGCGACGTCGAGGGCGTCATGCTCTTCGGCAACGTCCACTTCACGACCCCCGCCGTCCGCGAGCTGATGGAGCACGGCATCGAGATGGCGCTGCTCACTCTGCATGGCGAGCTCGTCTGCCAGCTGACCCCGCCCACGGCGAGAAACGTCTCGGTCCGGCTGGCCCAGTACCGATGTGCGCAGGATGCCGAGCTCAGCCTGAAGCTCGCACGTACGCTGGTCGAGGCCAAAGTCGCCAACTCTCTCGCCCTCGTCCGAGCCCACGCCAAGAACTACCCAGAGCCCGCCCTCACGAGCGCAATCGCCGATCTCGAGTCGACGCTCGGTAGGATTCCGGCCATCGTCGACGTCGACGTGCTGCTTGGCCTCGAGGGGCAGGCTGCAAAGGCTTACTTTCGGGGATTCGCGAAAATGATCCGCGGGAACTGGACTTTCGACGGCCGACACAAGCGCCCACCGCGTGATCCCGTGAACTCCCTACTCTCCTTCGGCTACACGCTGCTGTTCAACGAGATGGCGTCGCTTCTCGACGGCATCGGCTTCGATCCGTACATCGGATTCTTTCACCAGCCTTCCTACGGTCGCCCATCGCTCGCGGCCGACCTCATCGAGGAGTTTCGGGCACCGATCGTCGATCGGCTCACCTTGCGCCTGCTCAACAACCGCATGCTCGCGCCCGACGATTTTACGGTTGAAGCCGGGATCCAAGGTGTGCGCCTCACCCGCGACGCCTTGAAGCGTTATCTCGCCGAGTACGATCGCTTACTGGGCAGGATCGCAAGCGATCTCGTCGGAGATACCGACGACGTGAACGGGCAGGCCACCGACGGATCGCTGGTCGGCGACGGAACACGCACGGACGCTCCTCGCAATACGCGTTCCGCCCCGGACACTTCCGTGCGAACGTTCCGCCGCCGCTTCCGAGAGCAAGCGTACGCCTTGGAGCGAGCGCTCCTCCACGACGAGCCCTACTCGCCCTATCGCTCCTGACCGAGTTCGGGCATGCTCCACGTCATCGCCTACGACATTGCCGATGATCGCCGTCGCCTACGCCTCGCCGAGCGCCTTCTCGATTTCGGGAGGCGCGTCCAGGAAAGCGTCTTCGAAGCTTTCCTGGACGAAGCCCAGTACGCCGAGCTCACGGTTGAGATCGCCCAGCTGACCGACGACCAGGAAGACAGCGTACGGATCTATGCGCTCTGCGAATCCTGCCGCCCGCGCACCGCGATCCTGGGCCGAGGCGAAGCCACGGAATCCCAAAACGTATTCATCGTCTGACCCGCTGCAAATGACACCCAACGCGAAAAAGAAGGGAGGTTACACCGCCGTCGTAAGTGCCCGTAGCCATTCGAAAGTGCGCCGACTTGACGCCCTCGGCGCCACGCCGATCGGTCGGCCTATCTCGCGAATTGGGGGAGGGTTCACCAGATCTGCCTGCATCACCCCCTCACGATTGAGGATTTCAGGGCAGCTCTCGAAACCCATCCCTGGAGGAAGGAAGGATTGAGACCGCTCGCTCCCGCCGTTGTAGCGGACGCGCGGCTTGCCCGCTCGAAACCCATCCCTGGAGGAAGGAAGGATTGAGACGCGGTCATGTCGCACCGCTGTCCGCTGACGCCGATCGGACTCGAAACCCATCCCTGGAGGAAGGAAGGATTGAGACTGAGCGCCCGAACGATTTCCTCACCGGCCGAGACATCGTGCTCGAAACCCATCCCTGGAGGAAGGAAGGATTGAGACACGACGACCACCACCGGCACCGCTCCCGCCACCTCGGACTCGAAACCCATCCCTGGAGGAAGGAAGGATTGAGACCCGCGTCCATCAGGATCAGCGACCCCATCGTCCCGAGACCTCGAAACCCATCCCTGGAGGAAGGAAGGATTGAGACTCGTTACACGCGCACCCGCATGCGTGTGTAAACAAGTCCTCGAAACCCATCCCTGGAGGAAGGAAGGATTGAGACCACTGAGGGATCCAACTTGTCGGCTGCCGGGTAGGTCATCTCGAAACCCATCCCTGGAGGAAGGAAGGATTGAGACGCGAAGTAGCGGCGGGCGCCGAGGGTGAGGGTTTTCATGCTCCACTCTCGAAACCCATCCCTGGAGGAAGGAAGGATTGAGACAGCGTGTCCAGAGCCTCGTTGGTCCCGTCGTGCGGCGCCTCGAAACCCATCCCTGGAGGAAGGAAGGATTGAGACTCTTCCGCCCGCAGCGCCGTGGGAGCACGCGTCGTCGCCTCTCGAAACCCATCCCTGGAGGAAGGAAGGCTTGAGACCTTGCGGTTGCGCCGGCGCTGAGACTCCTCGCGCCGAGCGTTCTCGAAACCCATCCCTGGAGGAAGGAAGGATTGAGACCGGGGTGATGAACGGACCCTGCGGGATCGAGCACCGGGTGGCTCGAAACCCATCCCTGGAGGAAGGAAGGATTGAGACTCGTACTCGGCCTGGTGCTTGTCGACGAGGGCATCGACCTGCTCGAAACCCATCCCTGGAGGAAGGAAGGATTGAGACTGGGCTCGGTCGTTGTGGAGGTGCTGGCCGGCGCTCCGCTCGAAACCCATCCCTGGAGGAAGGAAGGATTGAGACTCCTGCGCCTCGAACACCAGCGCCGACGCCTTGACGACCACTCGAAGCCCATCCCTGGAGGAAGGAAGGATTGAGACGCGATGTCCTACTTCTGCCTCGGCGCGGCGCACGCCGAGGCTCGAAACCCATCCCTGGAGGAAGGAAGGATTGAGACCTCCTTCAGCAACCAGACCCGCCGTGACACCCGACGAGTCTCGAAACCCATCCCTGGAGGAAGGAAGGATTGAGACCGAGCAGCGTCATCAGGTCCGACTCGCCGTCGTCCTCGCTCGAAACCCATCCCTGGAGGAAGGAAGGATTGAGACAAGACGGTCTGCTCCACCCGGACCGTTCCCGTGCGAAGGTGCTCGAAACCCATCCCTGGAGGAAGGAAGGATTGAGACTCTGACGTTCGACGGTGATACGTATCGCCGTCGCAACAACTCGAAACCCATCCCTGGAGGAAGGAAGGATTGAGACTAATCTCGTTCGACCGCCGGCTCGCACCACGGGACCACCACTCGAAACCCATCCCTGGAGGAAGGAAGGATTGAGACGCGGACCGTTCCCGTGCGAAGGTGCGCGGGATCTCCATCTCGAAACCCATCCCTGGAGGAAGGAAGGATTGAGACCGGAGCCGAAGCGAGACTCCCACACCGTGCTCCCTCGTCCTCGAAACCCATCCCTGGAGGAAGGAAGGATTGAGACGAACTCGAGAAGGTCGGTCGTAGGCGGCGGAGGCGGGGCTCGAAACCCATCCCTGGAGGAAGGAAGGATTGAGACTCGTTCCCGTTGGCGCGCGCACCGTTGATCGTGACCATCGCTCGAAACCCATCCCTGGAGGAAGGAAGGATTGAGACGTCGATCCGCGCGAACAGATGGTGACGGCGGTGTTGCCCTCGAAACCCATCCCTGGAGGAAGGAAGGATTGAGACCACATATCGACGTTGAGGTCCAGGCAGAGGCCGATCGGGCTCGAAACCCATCCCTGGAGGAAGGAAGGATTGAGACCGTAAGTAGCCGTGTTGCGCTGGTCGGGGGGTGGCCTTCTGCTCGAAACCCATCCCTGGAGGAAGGAAGGATTGAGACCTTCTGCTCGCCGCTCCGCAGGCTCGCCCATATCGCGACTCGAAACCCATCCCTGGAGGAAGGAAGGATTGAGACCTGACGCTTCTTGGCGACCCGATCTCGGGTGCCACGACTCGAAACCCATCCCTGGAGGAAGGAAGGATTGAGACGTCGTCTCGGTCACGACTTCGGCGCCGTCGAGGATCTGCTCGAAACCCATCCCTGGAGGAAGGAAGGATTGAGACTCAGCGCCTTGCTGTCCGGCTTGGTCGGATCGGCGGGCTTGCTCGAAACCCATCCCTGGAGGAAGGAAGGATTGAGACGAGATCCCGCACGATGCTCTGGACCTGCGCCGCCATCCTCTCGAAACCCATCCCTGGAGGAAGGAAGGATTGAGACGTGGGCGTGGATCATGCCTGTCGGCCCAGAAGAACACACTCGAAACCCATCCCTGGAGGAAGGAAGGATTGAGACCAACGCGGCGTTGAGATCGAGCACTGAAATTCCGATCTCCTCGAAACCCATCCCTGGAGGAAGGAAGGATTGAGATCGGCGGGGGAGGAGCCCCCACCCTACGGCTCTGGTCTCGTCGAGACGCGGGGCCGGAGCTCAGGCAGACGTGGCGCCAGGGGCTGCCGTCGTGAGCCGTGCGGCGGCGCCGGCGTCGAGGAGCCAGGTCAGGCGTCCGGGGCTCGGCCGGATCGCCTGAGCGGGATGCCAGCGGGGATCGAGGGGACCGCGCTGGGTTGCGTGCACGGCTTCGGCCTTGTCGGAGCCGCTCACCAGGAAGACCACGTGGCGGGCGGCGTTGAAGACGGTGGGTGTGAGCGTGATGCGGTGCGTGCGGAACTTCTCCACGTAGGGCGCGGCGACCCACGCGCGACCCTCGCGGATGGCAGTGGATCCGGGAAAGAGCGAGGCGGTGTGACCGTCGGCGCCGAGGCCGAGCAGCACCAAGTCGAAGCTCGGTGCCGGATCGAGCGGCTCGCCGAGCGCCTGGAGCTCGGCGCGCAACGTCGCGTCGTAGCGGCGAGCTGCCTCGGCAGCGTCCTCGAGCTCGGCTTCGATCCGGTGGATCTGCATCTCGGGGATCGGCACCTTCGCGAGCAGCGCCTCGAACGCCATGCCGTAATCGCTCTCGGGATGGGTGGGCGGCACGTGGCGCTCGTCGCCCCAGAAGACGTGAGCTCGCGCCCAGGGCATCGAGTCGCGGAAGGGCGCCTCGGCGAGGCGCGCGTAGAGTCGGCGCGGCGTGGTGCCGCCGGAGAGCACCCACGTGAAGTGTCCGCGCGCCTCCACGGCGGCGAGCGCGTCGCCCAGCACCTCGCGCGCAGCCCGTTCGGCGAGCGCCGCCGCGTCGGGCACGACGATCGTGGTCGACGCGTCCACCCAGGCGGAGAAGCGCGTCGCGTCGCCGAGGTCCACGCTCGTGGCTTTCCGGGCGCTGTCTACAAACGTCCCGCGTAGATCGCGGCGGCGCGCGCGGCACCGAGCAGAGCCGTGCGGTCGTTCAGGATCACCCGCACCGGCATCGTCTCGAGCACCCGCTGCATCCGGCCTTTGGCGAGAAACGCCTTCAAGAAGCGTCCCTCGCCCATCCGGCCCGCAATCTTGGGTGCGATCCCGCCACCCACGAACACACCCGCCGTCGCCATCACCTTGAGCGCCAAGTTGCCCGCTTCGTCGCCGTAGATCTCGATGAAGAGATCGAGCGCGACGCCCGCGAGCGACGACTTCTTGTCGAGCGCGGCGCGGGTGATCGCCGCCGCCGGGTCGCCGGCCTTGATCTCGTCGGCGAGCCAGCGCGGCTCTTCGTGCTTTCCCGACTCCTTCAGGAATCGGTAGATGTTGAAGAGCCCAGGCCCCGAGAGCACCCGCTCGTAGCTCACGTGCTCGAAGTCGCGCCGCAGGAACTTGAGCAGCTCGATCTGCTGATCGGTGCGCGGCGCGAAGCTCGAATGCCCGCCCTCGGAGGCCACCGGCCGGTGGTGCTTGCCGTCCCACACCAGGCCAGCTTCGCCGAGACCCGTGCCGGCGGAGAGCACAGCCGCTTGGCCCTTGGGATCGGCCTCACCGGATTGCAGCGTCACGAAGTCTTGCGGCTCGAGCGCGGCGATCCCGTACGCATTGGCTTCCATGTCGTTGATGAGCGTCACGCGCTCGATGCCGAGGGTCTTCGAGAGCTCCTTGGCATCCACCACCCACGCGAGGTTCGTGGTCTGCGCCTTGCCCTGACGGACCGGTCCGGCGACGCCGAAGCAGGCGTCGCGGATCTCGAGCTGACGGCCGCTCAGGAACTTGGCGCAGATCTCCGCGAGGCTCGCGTGCTCGCGGCTCGCGTGGGTCGCCTGCGCGTCGATCCGAAGCCGCCGCCCCTCCGCGGTGAAAAGCGCGAGGTGGGTCTTGGTGCCACCGATGTCGCCGGCGAGGATCATGAGTCTCTCAGCCCCCGTTCCACCACGCGCGCCCGTCGCGGGCGAGAAGCGCGTCGGCAGCGGCGGGACCGTGGGCTCCTGCAGCGTAGTTGGGGAAGTCGCGTGCTTTGAGCGTGCTCCACACGTCGAGAATCGGCGAGGCGATCTTCCACGCGGCCTCCACCATGTCGCTACGGTGGAAGAGCGTCGAGTCGCCCACCATGGCGTCGTAGAGCAGCCGCTCGTATCCGGTGGCCGGGCTCTGCTCGCCGAAGTCCGCGTAGCTGAAGTCGAGCTTCACGGTGTTGAGCTCGATCGCCGAGCCCGGCCGCTTGGCCTTGATGTGGAGCGCGATGCCTTCGGTGGGTTGGATGTGCAGCACCAGCCGATTGGGCTCGATGCCGGCGCTGGCGGCGCCTTGGAAGAGCAGCAGCGGTGGCCGCCGGAACTGGATCACGATCTCGGTGGCGCGCCGCGCGAGACGCTTGCCGGAACGCAGGTAGAACGGCACGTCCGCCCAGCGCCAATTCTCGACGAAGAGCTCGAGCGCCGCGAAGGTCTCGGTCTGCGAGGTCGGCGCCACGTCCTTCTCCTGCCGGTAGCCCCGTACCTTCTCACCGTCGACGAAGCCTTCCGCGTACTGCCCGCGCACGGTGTCGCGCAGCACCTCCTCGGGGCTGAGCTTCCGGATCGCGTGCAGCACCTTCACCTTCTCGTCGCGCACCGCTTCCGCCTGGAACGAGATGGGCGGCTCCATCGCCACCAGCGCCAAGAGCTGGAACATGTGGTTCTGGATCATGTCGCGCAGCACACCCGACTCTTCGTAGTACTTGCCGCGCGAGCCCACGCCCAGGTCCTCGGCCACGTTGATCTGGACGTGATCCACGTAGCGCCGGTTCCAGATCGGCTCGAAGAGCCCGTTGGCGAAGCGGAACACCAGGATGTTCTGGACCGTTTCTTTTCCCAGGTAATGATCGATGCGGAAGATCTGGTCCTCGTCGAAGACCGCGCCGATCTCGTGGTTGAGGGCTTGGGCCGATTCGAGGTCGCGACCAAACGGCTTCTCGACCACCACGCGCCGCCAATGGCCGGCATCCTCGCGCGCCAGGTCGGCGGCGCCGAGACCCGCCACCACTTGCGAAAACTGGCTGGGCGGCGTGGCCAGGTAGAAGAGCGCGTTGCGTGTCGAGCCGTGGGTGTTGGCGCACGATTCGATCGCCGCGCCGAGGCGATGGAAGGTGTCGTGCTGATCGAAGTCGCCGCGAAGGAAGTGGATCCGGTTCGCTAGCCGCGCCCACGCATCGCCGGCGATCGGTGCCGACGTGAAGCGCGCGAGGTCCTCGGCCAGCTCGCTGCGGAAGCGCGCGTCGTCCTGATCGCGACGAGCAACACCCAGGATCGCGAACGAGTCGGGTAGGAGCCCGACGCATTGCAGGTTGTAGAGCGCGGGCACCAGCTTGCGGCGCGTGAGGTCGCCCGCCGCCCCGAAGATCACGAACGTGCACGGATCGACGGGGCGCGGCGTGACTGCGGTATCAGCCACG
>CAYVDO010000043.1:0-30160 GCA_964450125.1 uncultured bacterium | reverse complement strand
CGGCGGTGCTCCACACCAGGCGCACACCACCCGGGGCAACGCTCGCGAGATCGGCGCGAAGGTCGACGATCCGCGGCAGCGCCGCAGCTGGCGCTGCGAACACGCCGAGCTCGGCCAGCGCGGGCTCGCCGGCGCCGTCGACGGTGAGCGTCACACAGCTCGCCGTCACCGGCGGATCGACCGCCAGCTCCTCGGCGGGCCGCTCCCACGTGATCTCGCGTAGCAGCGCGCCGCCGCAGCCGTCGAGGAAGCGGAGCCGCGGCGCACGTGCGGGCGCAGTGCTCCAAGCGGGACGTAGCCGCGCGAGCGTCGGCGCCTCGCCGATCCCGGGGAGGAAATCGAGGCTCAACGTGGCGCCTTCGCGCGGCACTTTCCACGCGGTCGCGGTCTCTCCGTCGCGCACCGTCGCGGGTACGTCGTCGCTCTCCCGCGGCCACAGACCGAAGACGGTGCTACGCGTTCCGCTCGCCGTGACCCGCGCCCAGGGAGCGAGGTCGAGGGGCTCGGCGTGGGCGAGAGCCGCGCTCCAGATCCCCAGCGAGACGGCGATTCCCCTGCCGACGGTTCGTCGAATCGCCGCGCGCACCACGCGAGGCGGCGTAGGTCGAGCGCACGCCGTTGTCAACGAATGCGCGATCCTCGTCGGGAGGAGCAATGCGATCGCGCCAGCACCGAGACGGCGGAATCGGGGCGCGAATCCAAAATCATACTGATGTTCATCACGAAATGTACTCGACTGGATCGAGGGTCGGCAGGCGCTCGTCGTCACGCTCGACACTGCGTTTGCGCGGATGACACCGCGACTGCTAGTGTCGGCGTGCCCGACGGCCGCGTGATTCTCGCCTGTTTTCGATCCGAAAAATCACTGATGTCCAAACACCACCGAGCGCGTCCCGTGAAACACCGAGCCACGACTCGGGGTCCCCCTGCCTGATTCCAGAAGGGAGCCCCATGGATCGCATCGTGTTGTTTTACCCCGACCTCTTCGACGTCCGTCGCCCCGGTCGGCTGATCGACCGCCAGATTCTGCCTCTCTCCCTCACTACCGTCGGAACCACGCTGGTTCGTGACGGTTTCCACGTCGACATCATCGACCAGCGCGTGGCGCCGGACTGGGAAACCCGGCTGCGCCAGGGGCTCGCGGCGAAACCGCTCTTCCTGGGCGTCTCCTCCATGACTGGCATTCAGATTCGAGGCGCGATCGAGGCCTCGAACATCGCGCAAGAGGTCGCCCCCCAAGTACCGGTGGTGTGGGGTGGCATTCACCCGAGCCTGTTGCCCGACCAAACCCTCGCTCACCCGTCGGTCGACATCGTGTGCATCGGCGAGGGCGACGAGACCGCGCCGGCGTTGGCGCGAGCGCTGCGTGATGGGCGGCCGCTCGACGAGGTCGATGGGATCGCCTTCCAGCGCGGCGGCCGGATCACACGCACGAAACACCGGCCGCTCGTGGACGTGAACGAGCTGCCGCGCGTCGACTACGACGTCATGGGTCCGCTCGACCCGTGGCTCATGACCGCGGTCACCGGCCTGGCGAGCGGCGATTCGACGGTCACGAAGCGCCATTCGCTCGCCTACCAGTCGAGCCGCGGCTGCGCGCATCCGTGCGCCTATTGCTACAACCTCGTCCACAACGAGATGGCGTTTCGCGCGCGCACCCCGGAGCTCGTCGTCGACGAGATCGAGGCGATGGTGAAGAGCTACGACCTCGCGGCGATCTTCCTGCTCGACGACAACTTCTTCCAGTCGAAGCGGCGCGTCGAGCACATCTGCGAAGGCCTCGTCGAGCGCGATCTCGGGATCGAGATCTACAACGCGAACTGTCGCATCGACTACATCGCGACCTACTCGGTCGAGTTCCTGAAGCTGCTGAAGCGAGCCGGTATTCGAGAGCTGCGAATCGGCATCGAGTCCGGCTCGGACTCGATGCAGCAGTCGATCGACAAGTTCACCACCGCCGAGGAGTGCGTGGTCGCAAACCGCAAGCTCGCGGACGCCGGGATCGTCCCTTCGTACAACTTCATGACCGGCTTCCCGGGCGAGGATCGGACACAGATCCACGAGACGCTCGCGCTCATGAGCCGGCTGCTCGAGGACAACCCGCAAGCACACGTGGACTCGTGCTCGCTCTTCTCGCCGTACCCGGGCACCCCGCTCTACGACGTCGCGATCCGCAGCGGCTGGAAGCCTCCCGAGCGGCTCGAGGACTGGGTGAAGGCCGAGTGGAAAGACCTGAACACCGCGCCGACGCCGGCGTGGGCGCGGTACCTGTGCGACATCCACGAGTTCTCCGGATACCTGGACCCCAAGCACCACCACGGGATGGCGCTGCTCTACTCGCGGGTCGCGAACCTCCGGGTGCGCCGGAACTGGATCCGATTCCTGCCCGAGGTTCGGCTGCGCCGGCTGCTGCGGACGGGTATGGGCTTCGTGCGCCGCACCGCCCAGCCCTTTTCGTACTACCGCGAGCCCGTCGTCCTACCGATGCCAGCGCCCGCGGCGGCGTGAGGCTCCCTTGGAGCGAGCGGCGGCAAGCCCCCGCCGCTCGCTACCTGGTCTCGGACTCAATGACCGGGGTCGGCTCCACCGAGACATTGCGCCACGTCGAGCTCGCGTCCCGCTTTCACCGCCTGATACTTGGTCCAGAAGAGATCGTCGATCTTCTTCAGGTCCTTTCGCTCCTTGGGATCGCGGTAGCGGCGCAGGTGACCCGGACCGCCGTTGTAGATCGCGTAGGTGGAGCGCGCCAGGTTGTCGACGTTGCCCGTGGCGCTGTGCTCGCCCTTCTTGACCGCGTAATCGGCGAGGTAGTGGATGAGGATCTCGGCGCCGGCGCGCGCGTTGTATGCGACGTCCGCGACGAGCCCCTTCAGGTCGTAGACACCGCGCCACACCGCCTTGTTGATCTGCATCAGCCCCACCGAGCCCACCGGCGACTCGATCGGCTTCACGCGTCCGCCTTCCTTCACCCACTGCCGCCAGCAGCTCTCCTGCCATGCGGTGGCGTAGACCGCGCGCTTGTAGACCTCGGCGAAGGGCGGGTCGAGCTTCCTCGATTCCAGCGTGCGTGCGCCGATCTGCTCAAGTAGCTCGCGCATCACCGGCAGGTACTGGTCGAGGTCGGCGGGGCTCGGCACCCATTGGTGTAGCCGCTTGCCGAGCGCCGAGTCCGGACCGTCGGCGGCGTTCGCGGTGGCGACGAAGAAGCGCGTCAGCCACGCGAGCGGTGTCGCCTCGGGGTAATCGTCGGGAGGCTCGATCGCAGGGCCGAAGCCGAAGAGCAGGCGCAGCTGCGGATCGACATCGGTCGAGTAGACGAGCGGATCTCCCTCGTCCTGCGGTCCCACGATCCGCGCCATGCGCCGTAGCCCGTCCGCGGAGAGATCGAGCGGGCTATCCGGACCCAGCTCGTCGAGGGCTTTGAGGGCGTCGGCTGCGGCCACGAAGCTCAGGTACTGAAGTCCCGATTGGCCGGGAAGCGTGTTCACCATGCGATGCAGGACCGGCGCGAGCCGCTCCCAGCTCTTCACGAAGAGCCGGCGCACCGGATCCGGCTGGCCGGGCTCGTTGGGCCGCAGCGCTTCGAGGAGATCGAAGCGGGCGTCGATGAGCACCGCGAAGAGCTCGGCGCGCAGCTCCTCCGCCTCCGCCGGCGGCGCATCGAGAGCGGTGCGCTTCACCAGGTAGGTGAAGAACGCATCCCATTGCTGCCACGAGCGCTCCCACGCGGCGATCTCCGCTTCGGTGAGCGCGGGCTCCGGCTCTTGCGGTTCGGCAGATTCGGGAGCGGGGGAACGCGGTGGCACCTCGAACGAGAGCGTCGCCGCGAGACCGTCGTCACGCGGCTCGAGGCGGGCGAGCTTCAGCGAATCCACGACCCTTTGCGTCCACTCGGCGTCGTCCTTGGGCAGCACCTCGGGTAGAAGCGACGCGAGCTCGCGAAACGCACCCCGCAGGTCGAGCGTCACCGCCGCGAAGCGTGGCTCCGCCGCGCCGCGCGCCAGGTCCCAGAGCGTCCCGGCGATTCCCTTCTCGCCCTGTTCGTCGAAGATGCGGGTCTCCACCACGCGAAACCGCACCACTGCGCCTGCAGGGTCGATCGAGGCTTCCTCGAAGAGCACCAGGTTGCCCTTCCACTCGATGGGCAGCGCGCAGTAGCCGAGCGCCGGCGTGGCGGCGCGCGCCTCGGCGTGGGTGGTGATCCGCAGGCGACCCTCGAAGGTGTCCACGCGCGGGTCGGTGAGCACCAGCGTGTTGCACTCGCTTTCGTCCCGCCACACGTCCATGGCCGGGCCGGGCTGCGTGAAGAGCTGCTGCACGAGGCGCTGGCGCACGAGCGCGTGATCGAAGAGGATCGGCACCCGCACCTCGCTGGCGCGGGCGGCGCTCGCCGCGAGCACCAGTCCCAGCGGCAGCACGCGCCACGCGGCTCGCCATCGCACACGTCGCATTCCACTCACAGGACCTCCCCACCGTCGCAAAGCGCGGCGAATATAGCCCGCCTTCGGGGCGCCCCCCGGACGCACACACCACACCGATCTTCACGAGAAAAATGCCGATGACCACCTCGGACACCACGCCGCCGTCGCTGGCGCGTCCTGCTCGCCCTTCGTTCGCCGAAGCGTTTCGCTTCTGGCTCTGGCTCGGCTTCGTGAGCTTCGGCGGGCCGGCAGGCCAGATCGCGCTGATGCACGAAGAGCTGGTCACGCGGAAGCGTTGGATCGACGAAGCGCGGTTCCTCCACGCGCTCAGCTTCTGCACGCTCCTGCCAGGGCCCGAGGCTCAGCAGCTCGCGACCTATTGCGGCTGGCTGCTTCACGGCACGCCAGGCGGAATCGTGGCCGGTGCCTTGTTCGTCGTGCCGTCGATCTTCCTCTTGTGGGCGCTGAGCCTGGTGTACGCGCTCTACGGCAAGGTGCCGCTCGTGGCCGCGATGTTCGACGGCCTCAAGCCGATGGTGTTGGCGATCGTGGCCCACGCGGTACTGCGCATCGGCAAGAAGGCGCTGCCCAATCGCGTGGCGTGGGCGCTCGCGGGACTTGCGTTCGTGCTCATCTACTTCGCGAAGGTGCCGTTCCCGCTCATCATCGGCGGTGCGGCGCTGGTGGGATTCGTGGGCGGGCGCGCGCATCCCGAGCTCTTCACCTCCAAGGACCCGCACGCGAGCGCCGGTGGAGACGCCGCCGTCGAGCTACCCGAGCGCGCGGTGGCAGCGAATCCGTGGCTTCGCCTGGCACGAGTGGCCGCGATCTGTCTGCTGCTTTGGTGGCTGCCGGTGATCGCCGCGGGCTTGGCGTTCGGCTGGCAGAGCACCTTCGTGAGCCTGGGTGTCTTCTTCAGCAAGGCGGCGATGGTCACCTTCGGCGGTGCTTACGCCGTGCTGCCCTACGTCGCGCAGCAGGCGGTGGAGCAATTCGGGTGGCTCGCGCCGAGCCAGATGATCGACGGGCTGGCACTCGCCGAAACCACTCCCGGACCGCTCATCATGGTGGTGCAGTTCGTGGGGTTTCTGGCGGCGTTTCACCATCCCGGCTCGTTGGCGCCGTGGCTGGCGGGAACGCTGGGGGCGCTGCTCACCACGTGGGTCACGTTCCTGCCGTGCTTTCTATGGATCTTCGCGGGAGCGCCCCACGTGGAAGCGCTTCGCCAGGTGCGGGCGCTTCGGAACGCGCTCACCGCGGTCACGGCAGCGGTGGTGGGCGTGGTGCTCAACCTCGCCGTGTGGTTCGGCATGCACACGCTCTTTCCCGAGCGCGGCGGTGTCGATCTTTTCGCGCTGGCGCTCGCGGCGGGCACGTTCTACGGCATGATGCGCTGGAATTGGGGATTGATCCGGGTGGTGCTCGCCGGCGCCGCCATCGGCCTGGTGCGCGGACTGATCGTCGGAGGCTGAGGTCCGGATGAAGCGCACGCTGCTCTCGATCGCCGCCGCGCTCGCGTGGCTGACCACGCTCGGCTGCGGTAGCGACGGCGACGCGGGCACGAGCACGCGCTTCGACGGCACGTGGCGCGGCGAGACCTCCCAAAGTCGCGCCGTCGAGCTCGTGATCCACGACGGCCGGATCGCGATCCTCGAGATCGGCTATCGCGTGGCCGGCGGCGCGGGCTGCTCTCGCGGCGACGACGTCACGCTCGTTCCCGATCCCAGCCAGAACCGAGTGCGCGACGGCCGATTTTCGTTCGAGTCCGAGGTGGCGAACGTCACCGACATCGACGGCACCGCGCTCGATGTCGAGGGCGAGTTCGCCGACGACGTGCACTTGAACGGCAAGCTCACCATCGCCCGCCCCAGCCCGTGCAGCACCGAGTCCTACCTCTGGTCCGCGGCACGCTGACGTCAGCGCGGGATGGCCACGGAAAACGTTCGCAGCGGTTCGTCGGCGGCCGGGTACTGGGCGAAGAGCAACCGATCGGCGCCCAAGGCTTCGATCCGCACCTGACAAGCGTCCGCCGGGGTGATCGGCGCAGAGGTGTATGCCCGCTGCGTCCGATTGCGCGGGTTGTCTTCGTCCCGATGCTTGTCGACGGCCACGCGAACCATGTCCGGTGTGGACATTCTGCGAATGGGATCATCCGCGGGGAGCTCGCCGACGCCACCGTCGAGCGCGACGTAGATGTCGTTGCAGGTGGCCTGACGAGCGCGCTCACGCGCATGGAAGAGCTGTTGCAGCGCGATCCCCGCCAAGATCCCGACGACCGCCGCCACCACGATCCATTCGAGACGGAAGCGTGTCGCTCGCATCGACGTATCCAACCTGCGAGAGAATACGTCTCGTTCGATCCCGGCGGAGCGGGAGATCCGCGCTCCAGCCCTGGTCGAAGACTGCACGCGCTTGTTCGTAGGGGCGGCCGACGGGCCGCCCGCTGGTGCGCGCCACTGGGGGGGCGCGCTTTCGCTCCCCCTACGAGGTCACGCGCGCTCTCGCGCCGTGCGCGACCGGGTAAGATCGGGGCGCGTGGAGCGCGCGTGTGGGTGCCGCGGCGCTCCGGGGGGATCATGACGACGTCATCGGGAGCGAGGCGCGCCGTAAGGCTGCGCACGATCATCGCATTGGTCGCGATCGGGACGGCCACGGGGCAGGTTGCGGCGGCGGGCGATCGCGTCGCCGACGCAGTGCAAGCGATGCAAGGCGCGTCGGCGGGAGCGCTCGTCAGCACGCGCTCGCCGGTCACGGGATTGGTGAGCTTCGTGAGCGTCGAGGGCGGTCGCTCGATCGGCGCCGCTGCGAATGCGAACGGCTCCGCGGCAGAGCGCGCCCTCGCCTTCGTGGACGCGTACGGCGGCGCCTTCGCTCTCGCCAGCCGGGCGGACGTGTCGGTGACGAGCGTGAGCGGCATCGACGAGGTGGGCCAGGAACACATCCGATTGCGGCAGCTTCATCGCGGTGTGCCCGTCACGGGTGGCGAGATCACGGTGCACGTCGCGCGCGACGGCGTGCGCGCAGTCCTCGCCAAGACCGTGTCCGTGCCCGCGGATCTCGCGGTCGCGCCGCGGGTCAGCGCCGAAGAAGCACTCTCGAACGTGCGCGAGCTCTTGGCGAAGCACCTCGGCGTCCACGACGCCGGGCTCTCGACGCCACGCCTCGAGATCCTGAATCGCGGGATTCTGGACCGCGCCACGTATCCGGCACGGCTCGCGTGGTTCGTCGAGGCGCGTGGCCCCGAGCTACGCGAGTACGTGTGGATCGACGCCCAGACGGGTGGTCGGCTCCACCAGTGGAGCCAGCTCGAGCACGCGCGCGATCGCAAGGTGTACACGGCATCCAACGGATCCACGTTGCCCGGCACGCTGGTGCGATCCGAGGGCCAGCCGTCCTCCGGCGACACGGACGTGGATGCGGCCTACGACTACTCGGGGAGTGCCTACGACTACTTCCTCGCGAACCACGGGCGAGACGGCTACGACGGCGCAGGAGCAGCCATCGTCTCCTCAGTTCACGTCTGCCCCATCGGCAAACCTTGCCCGTGGTCGGATTCGTTCTGGAACGGCACCCAGGCGACCTACGGCGAAGGGTTCGCGCAGGCCGACGACGTGGTGGCCCACGAATACGCACACGCGATCATCGATCACACGGCGAACCTCTTCGCGTACATGCAATCCGGTGCCATCGCCGAGTCGTTCGCCGACATCTTCGGCGAGACGGTGGATCTCACGAATGGCGCCGGCACGGACACCGCCGGAGTGCGCTGGATCATCGGGGAGGACACGCCCGGGGGAAACGCGCTGCGGGACATGGCCGATCCCCAGGCGCTCGACGATCCCGCGAAGATGAGCGATCCGGAGTTCGACTGCGGCTTTCCTGGCGCCGATTCGGGAGGCATCCACACCAACGCGCTCATCCCCGATCACGCGTACCAGCTCCTGGTCGACGGCGGTGCTTACAACGGCGTCACCGTGACTGGCATCGGCCTGGCGAAGGCTGCCGCCATCGAGTACCGGGCGCTCACGCGCTACCTCGTCTCGGGCTCCGACTTCCTCGACCTCGCAAACGCGCTCACCCAGTCGTGTAGCGACCTCGTCGGCACCGGCGGCATCACCGCCGGCGACTGCACGCAGGTGACGAACGCCACCAACGCCGTCGAGATGCGGAACGCCTGGCCGTGCGACCCACCACAGCCCACGCCGCCGTCTTACTGCCCGCCCGGCCATTTCCTGAATCAGGTCTGGTACGAGACCTTCGATCGGCCGTATCTCTCGCAGTGGGCGGCTTCCACGCTGCGCAGTGGACCTTCGGCGTGGCTCGCGGGCGGCAACGTCTACGACGATTCGTTCGCCACCAGCGGAACCAACAACCTGTGGGGTTCCGACCCCAAATCGATCTCGGACTCGGTCGCGGCCATGGTTGGTACCGTCCACGTGCCGGTGATCGCGCGGATGCAGTTCAACCACTCGTTCGGCTTCGAAGCGTACCTCGACGGTGGCGTGGTCGAGTTCTCGACCGACGGCGGCACCACCTGGTTCGACGCGATGCAGTTCTACACCCTGGGCGCCAACTACAACGGCACCATCCCGACCGAGTTCGGAAATCCGCTCTCGAATCCTCCCGGCCAGGACCCGGAGCCCCGCAACGCATTCGTGAAAGAGAGCTGGGGTTACACCGCGACCCAGCTCGACCTCGGGCCGCTCGCCAATCTGGACGTGAAGTTCCGGTTCCGGATCGGCTCCGATTCGAGCGTGGGCGACGTGGGCTGGTTCGTGGACGACCTGCGCATCTACCAGTGCATCTCGGGCACCGACGTCGACGGCGATCTGATCGTCGACAGCAGCGACAACTGTCCGAGCTATTACAACCCGATGCAGTTCGACACCGACGGCGACGGCCTCGGCAACGGCTGCGATCCCTCGGATTGCGGCTCGACGATCGCGGGCACGAATGGCACGGGCGGGCCGTTCACACGCTTGGCACCGCTCGCGCCGCTGGCCACGGTCCTCGCGGCGCTGGCGCGGCTGCGCCGCCGCGGATACGCGCGGCACTCCGAAGCCACGCGCTGATTCGCGTTCGCCGATGGACGAGATCCGCCCCGACGGCCGCTGGTTCCGCGACACCCAGGGGCGGGTGCGACTCTTCCACGGGGTCAACGTTTCGGGCCGCGCCAAGCTGCCGCCGTTTCTCGCGTTCGATCCCGAGCCGCGTCACCTCGATCCACTGCGCACCTGGGGATTCAATCTCGCGCGGCTGGTCCTCACCTGGGAGGGAGTGGAGCCTGCGCGCGGACGGATCGACGGTGATTACCTCGATCGCGCCGTGGCGCTGGCGCGTGCCCTCGGCGAGCGCGGGATGCACGTCCTCGTCGATCTGCATCAGGACATCTTCTCGCGTGCCTACGGTGGCTCCGGTGCGCCGGTGTGGGCGCTGCCGCCCGACGATCGCGGGCCGCCCGGCTGGCTTCACGGCAGGCGCTGGTTCTTCGGCTATTTCCTCGCCCCCGGCGTGATCCGCGCCGAGCGCGACTTCTGGCAGAACGCGCGCGGCATCCAGGATCGGTTCCTGGTGGTGCTCGAGGCCGTGGCCCGGCGGTTTCGGGGCGTCCCGCGGGTGCTCGGCTACGACGTCTGGAACGAGCCCATGGGGCCGCCGTCGTGGGTGTTCTCGGGACGTTTCGAGCGCGAGATCCTGAGCGCGTTCGCGAGCCGCGCCGTCGCAGCGGTCCGCCAGGGTGATCCCGATCGCGTGGTGTTCGTGGAGCCGGTGCCGCTTCAGGTGGGGCAGCGCATCGGGCTCGGCCAGGTGACGGGAGAGCGGCTCGGCTTGGCACCCCACATCTACGACTTCCTGGCGATCGGTTCCGGACGGTATTGGGGACGCCGCCTTTCGAGCTTCGCCGCCGCCGCGCGGCGCATCGCGGCGTTTTCCGCGGAGCGCGGCTGGCCAGCGGTGATCGGCGAGTTCGGCGCGCTCAACCACGTGAAGCGTGCCGTCGAGATGCTCGACGACGAATGCGCGATCTTCGATCGGCTGTGGCTGTCGTGGACCGCGTGGATGTACGACCCCATCGGGCCCGACTGGAACGACGAAGGTGCGAGTCTCGTCGACGTGGGTGGGGCCGAGCGTCCGTGGCTCGATCCGCTGGTGCGGCCGTATCCGCGGGCGATCGCCGGCCAGCCGCTCGAGTCACGCTTCGACCGCGAGACGCGGCGCTACTCGTTCCGGTATTCGCCCCGCGCCGGCGCTCCACCCGGCGCAATCGCCGCGGACGCCATCACCGAGGTGTTCGTACCGCGAGCGCGGCGCTGGCCCGATCGCTTCGACGTCACCGTGACCGGTGCCGATCACACCTGGGACGAGCATGCGGGCGCGCTCCGGCTGCGCGCTCACCCCGACGCCAGCGAAGTCCGGCTCACGATCCACGGCTGAGCACGGAATCCAAGCGCGATGGACGGCCTTACGACCCACCTGCGTGGGCTGGGCTCGGCAACTCAGGCGCGCACCGTGCGGGACTTGCGTAGCAGCGAATCGGATGATAGCAAGCAGATTACTTTGCCTTGCACCGAGCGAATCCCGGTCATCCTGGCGGTATTTCGCCGTGTCTCCGGTGAACGACCGCCTCGCTTGGCTCGGCGCTGAAGAAATCTGGGAATCGCGTCGTGCGCCGACGACGGACTGCCGCCCGGATCGAACGCGCCGAGCTGCGAGTGATTCCGCCCGTGGAAGGCGGCCTCGCCCTGCTGAAGGCCGACATTCGTTCTGGCGAGCACGTCTTCTGCACCTGTGTCACTGCGCCTGCCTACCATCTCGGCGTCAAGGACTCAGAAGAGACCTTCGAGCGCGCCATGGATCGCGGGCTGCTGAAGATCGTGCGCGAGTCGGCAGCTCCTGAGGAACGGATCTACGTCCCTGTCACACCGAGTAGCACGCTTCGTCCGGTGCTCGCGCACGCAGAGCGCAAATGCCGAGCCCACGTGCAGCGCGCGCACATCGTGCTTCGCGATGCGTACCCCGACTACGAGCCAGCGAAGCCCCGGCTCGCGGATCAGGGCCGCGACATTCACGATCGCTTCGTGGACGCGTTCGTGCGTTTGCAGCACGCGAACATCTTGCCCGTGACCACCGGCAACTCGGCCTTCAATCATCAAGGCATGGTCCTGATCATGGAGCAGGCGTTCCGGCGACGCGACCGGCTCATCGACTATCTCCGGAATCCGGAACTGCTGACGCTGGATGAACCGGATTCCGACGGGGGCTACGCAGATACCGACCCCACACTCGATCGGGCGCTCAGAGAGCGTGCGCGTCTGTTGCAGGCGAAGTACGCCCGCGGTGTGCTCGAATCCGATGAGGCGCAGGCGCTCGAAGAGATCACGACTCGAATCGAATCGATGTTGGCGCCACGCCAGGCCGAGCTCGACCAGATCAAGATCGACATTCAGCTCGAGCTCACGGCGATGCAGCGGGCCAACACGCGCCGGCGTGCTGCGCTTCGGCGCGCGCAACGCGCGCTCACCAAGCGCCCCGCGACGACTCCGTGACTCGCTCGACTGCTCGGGCGCTGGCCTTTCCGGGCCTCCAGTACCCGGCCATACGGCATCGCCGCCGGTTTCAGCCGGGGCCGTACGCGAGCCATCGACCTTACAAGCGCTGGCTTCGACTCGAGTTCGATGGCAAGTGCGTCTACTGTCGCGCGCCCGATCGAGCGACCGCCACCCCCGTTCATTTCGGCGTCGATCACTATCGCCCCCGATCGCGCTTTCCTGCGCTCGAAGGCAACTACTCGAACCTCTTCTACGCGTGCAACTACTGCAACGTCTGGAAGAGCGATTTTTTCCAGGACGATCCAGGTCGATCCGGCGCGGTCCATTTCATTCCAAATCCGTGCGACCACGTGATGAGCGAGCACCTTCGACTCGGACCGACGAGCACCGAGCCACTGTCGGCGTCTGGCGAGTGTGCGATCGAGGTATTGCGGCTCAACACGCCGATTCGTGCTGAGTTCTGGCTGCTCGTTGCGGCGATGATCGCCGGGTTCCGTGAGCAGCGCGAGGAACGTCGCATTCGGCTTCGCGAGATCCGCGAGGTCAAGAACAACGCACGGACGAGTCGTACGCGAGCGCGGTGGGCGATCGAAGAGCGCAACACGCGGCACGAGCTCGAGAAGATCGAGGAGTTGCTTCACGCCCTCGGCGCCGAGGAGCAAAGCGGCCCCTGAGCGCGCACACGGCGAGGCGCGTACCGTATCGAAGGGCGCCAGACCCCGTGCTCACCGTGCATCCATTCCAGCGCTGGCAGCACCGCGCGAGCTTCGTGGGCACGCGTCGTCCATGGCGGCTGCGTGCCGCATTTGTTAGCTTCCACGTTCGGGCGCACGCACGTCGCGCGCGCCATCCATCAGGGGAGTGGAGTCATGCATCTCGATTGGGCTCGTCGTGTGGCCGCGTGTGGGGTGGCGGCCGCCTTGCTGGCAATCGCGCCGCGTGCGGCACACGCAGCGGAAGTCGCCGTCACCGTCGTCAACGTGGAGACCGCGCAGGGCGTCAAGATGTGGATTCCGAGCACGATCGTGGCGAAGAAGGGTGACACGGTGAAGCTCAAGCTCGTGAACAAGCTCTCCATCGATCACGGCTACCAGATCCGCGCGTTCGGGGTGGAGAAGATCGTTCCGCCCGATGGCCCGAACGGTACCGTCGACGTGAGCTTCACCGCCGACAAGGCCGGCGTGTTTCCGATCGCCTGCCATCTGCACCCGGCCCACGTGGGCGGCCAGCTCGTGGTGCTCGAATGAAAGCCCGGGTCGCCGCAACACTCGTGCTCGCTGCCGGGTGCGCGGCGACCCGCACCGTCGCGACGTCGAGCGCGGGCGACGGCACTCCCGCGGCGCTCGCGGACGGCGGCGCCGCCGTTGGAGCCGGCGCGAGCCAGGCTTCCGCACCGGACACCGCCGCGCGCGATGCGGCCAAGATCGCGGCGCCCATCGCCGAGGTGGTCGGCAAGCTCCGCGCCGCGGCTGCTGCCGACGGCAAAGTCCGTTCGGCGCAGCTCTACTCGACGCCGTTCGTGAAGGTCGATCCGCGCGGGCGCATCCACGTGTACCTGCACCTCGCGAACCTGGGCGACGAAGAGCGCCGCGACCTCGCGGAGGCTGGCGTGCACGTCGAGGTAGCGATCGAACGCCTCCGAATCGTCCAGACCTGGCTGCCGTTCGATCAGATCGAGACCGTCGCGCACATGCCCTTGGTGGTGCGCATCACGCCCCCGAGCTACGCCACCCCGCGGTGATTGCACCCGGCCCGCCGTCCAATCTTCGCGGGGCAAGCCGGCCCAGCATCGGCGAGACCTCTTCCACTCGAACGGAGGACGTGCGCATGAACCCGTCGTTTCGACGAACGCGGCTATCGATCACGGCGGCGCTGCTGCTGGGTGCTGTCGTGTGCTCGGTGGCAAACGCGCCTGCGGCAGAACCCGTCCCGGGCGGCAGCGCAGCGGCGCCCGCCCCCGACGTCGCGCTCGGAACCGGCTTCTACGTCGTCCATCCCGACGACGCGGCCGGGCGCGTGCAAGTGATGCTCGGCGATCAGAAGTACTTCGTCGAGCCGAAGCCGTTCCTGGAGGTGACCGGCGTCGCCTCCGCGACCATCGAGCATCAGAAACCCGCCCCAACCGCACCGGGGGCGGCACCCGCGAGCCAAGCGCCGATCGGCATCCGGCTCACGATGACCAAGGAAGGCGCGGCGACGCTCGCGAGCGCCACGGCCCAGGCGACCGGCTTCCGGCTGGCCGTGGTGGTGGACGGGGAGGTGGTGGCGATGCCCGTGATTCGCGAGCCCGTGACCTCGGGCATGATGGTGATCGCGGGCTCGTTCAGCGACGAGCGTGCGAAGGCGATCGCCGCGGCACTTTCTCCGAAGCAGGCGACGCGCTGAGCAGCGCGTACATCCTCCATCCGAGCCCCGTCCACGAGCACCGACGACGTGAGCGGCGAGGCCTTCGTACCGGCGGAAGGCGGGTGTGACTGTCGGGGCGTGCGCTATCGATTGCTCGCCGCCCCGCTCTTCGTGCACTGCTGCCATTGCCGGTGGTGCCAGCGCGAGTCGGGAGCGTCGTTCGCACTCAACGCCATGCTCGAATCCGAGAACGTGGTGCTCTCGACTGGCGCGCCGACCGTGATCCACACCCCATCGGCGAGCGGCATCGGGCAGAAGATCGCGCGCTGCGGGAGCTGCTGGGTGACGGTGTGGAGCAACTACGGCGGAAGCGGCGATTGGGTGCGATTCGTGCGCGTGGGCACACTCGACGAGCCCGATCGATTCCCGCCCGACATCCACATCTTCACGTCCTCGAAGCAGCCCTGGGTGATCCTGCCCGCGGGTACGCCTGCGGTCGCCGAGTACTACGACGCCGAGCAGTACTGGCCGCACGCGAGCCTCGAGCGCCGCGCTGAACTTCGCGCGCGCATGGCCGCGCACCGCAACACGCCCGCGTCCTGATCCTCGTCAGCCCACGACCTGTGACCGGCCGGCGGGGCCGTCGAGGGACCGACGGCCCTCCAGCCGATCTGCGCAAGGGTTTCCCCGCTCGCCGTCGATCTCTGCGCGAGCCAGCGGCGAGCCACGAGCGTTAGCTGAGTGACCTGGGTGGGGGGCTGGAACAGATCCCCGAGGAAGCAGTCCGTCACGCGCGCGGCGCCGCCTTGGACTCGGCGGTCACGATGCGCGCCGAGAGCTTCTCGGTGCCGCGCAGCAGCGTGAGTGTCGCGACCTGTCCCGGCTCGGTTTCCAGCATCACGCGCTGCAAGGTCTCGATGCTGGTCGTGGGCTTCTCGTCGACCGCCACCACCAGGTCGCCTTCGCGCACTCCCGATGCTGCTGCGGGACCCGCTCCATCGATGCTCATCACGCCCACCGCCGTGCTCAACGGCAGCCCGTAATGCCGTACCAGGCGCGCGTGGATCGGCACGGTCTGGCCACCGATGCCGAGTACGCCGCGCCGTACGCGCCCGTCCTTGATGAGGCGTCCGGCGATCAGCTTGACCGTGCCCGCAGCGATGGCGAAGCAGAGCCCCTGCGCGGGCAGGATCACGGCGGTGTTCACGCCGATCACTTCGCCCGTCGAGGCGACCAGCGGGCCACCCGAATTGCCGGGGTTGAGCGCGGCATCCGTCTGGATCACGTTGTCGATGATGCGACCCGAGCGGCTGCGCAAGCTGCGTCCCACGGCGCTCACCACACCGGCGGTGACGGTGCAATCGAAGCCGTACGGGTTGCCGATGGCGATCGCGAGCTGACCCGGCCGAACCGCGCTCGAATCTCCGAGCGCCGCCACCGCGAGCTCGGGGGACTGGATGCGGATGACGGCGAGGTCGGTGTCGGGATCGTCGCCCACGAGTTGCGCCGAGGCGCGCCGGCCGTCGGCGAAGCCGACCTCGAGCGCCGCTGCACGGTGCACCACGTGGCTGTTGGTGAGAATGAATCCGTCGGGGGTGAACACGAATCCCGAGCCGCTGCCCCGCGGGCGTCCCGCCGGCTTCGTCTCGGTGGCCTTCCGCCCCAGCGCGTCGATGCGCACCACCGCCGGCGCGACGCGGTCCACGGCGCTCATGACCGCTCGCGAGTAGGCGTCGAGCAGCTCGGAGTCGAGCGATGCCGATCGCACCGCGGGCGCCCGCGTCGCCTCGAGCGAGCCGGGCTCGCGGGGTACCGATTCCGAATCCCACGATCCCACGAGCTGCATTCGCTTCCTGCGCAGCATGCGAACCTCCCACGAGCCCACGTCCGGGACGACGAGTTTCTCGCACACGTAACCATCGCCACGGCCGACCGCAACCGAGTCCTGCTTTGGCACGCGGAGTGCTGCAGGGCTGTGAGCCCTTCGAACCGGCCGCGGGGTGAGGAGGCGAACCGCTCGAGTCGCATTCGGGACCCATGTCTTGTCGGGGCGGGCCCCGAATAGGCATTTCAGCAGCCCCCGCGCATCACCCAGGAGAGCCAGGATGACTCGTGACCCGATCGACCGTCGTACGGCCAACGCGAACCGCACGGCCGCGCCCCGCGCCTTCGAGCGAACGCTGCTGGTCGCGCTCGTAGCCTGCTCGATGTGGGTGGCATCGCCGCTCGCGCGCGCCGTCGCTGCCGAGGACGCAACCAGTCCGGCGGCGAGCGAGGCCGACGAGACCGCGCCACCGCCCGAGGCGGCAGCCGACGCTGACGCCGAAGCGACGGACGAAGCCGAGGCCGGTGGCGAAGGTGCGGCCGCCGCCAGCGAGACCGAGCCTTGCTACGCCTTGCCCGGAAAATTCTCGGGAAGCGTGACGGGCGCGAGCGACTACGTGTTCCGCGGCGTGTCGCAGACACTGGAGGAGCCCGCGATTCAGGGCGAGCTCGACTGGAAGCACGAGAGCGGCATCTATCTCGGCGTGTGGGGCTCGAACGTGAAGTTCCCCGAGCTCGACGCGTCGCTCGAGGTCGACGCCTACGCCGGCTACGAGACCGAGCTCGACGACTTTTCGGTGAGGGTGGGCGGTCTCTTCTATTGGTATCCCGACGAAGAGAAGGCGCTCGATTACTGGGAGTTTCCGCTCGAGCTCGGCTACTCCGTCGAGCCGCTCACGTTCACGGCGCTCGCGAGCTACTCGCCGAAGTACTTCGGTTACGCGGGCAACGCCGTCTACGCGAGCCTCGGTGTCGAATGCGCGCTACCACTGGGTGACGAGTCGCCCGTGGAAGTCGCGCTCGATGGGAGCATCGGTTACACGCGCGCCGAGCGTGCCGTCATCAGCGACCGCGATTACGTCGATTGGGCTGCAGGCGCAACGGTCTCGGCAACCGGCAGTTGGTCGGGGTTGGGCGTGGGGCTCCACTACACCGACAGCGACGTCCACCGCGACGACTCGAACGCACGCTTCGTGGGCAGCGTGTCGTACGAGTTCTGAGCGGCGGGCCCATCCGCGGCGCGACGGCCGCGGGCACATGGCGTCGCGACACCTAGCGCGAGACCTGGCGAGGCGAACATGACCGAAGCCACGCGACAGGCGCTCGCGATCCTGCGCGAGCCGGGCACCTTCCAGTGGTACGTGATCCCGTTGCTGGCGATCGCGGTGTACGCGTACGCAGTCGAGATCGAGCGGCGCAACTGGAACCTGGTCTTCGCCGGCCTCGCGTTCTGGGGCATGGATTGGTTCAACGAGATCTGGAACGCGCTGGTGCTCCATGCCACCGGCCGCTCGGCGGTGTGGACCGCGCCGGGACGCACCGCCTACCTGATCCTGGTGGGCCTCAACATCGAGATCTGCTTCATGTTCGCGATCTCGGGGATCGTGTGGGGGAAGCTGCTGCCACGCGATCCCGCGCTGCGGATCTTAGGCCTCCCCAACCGCTGGTTCCTCGCGATCGCGAACTCGATCTTCTGCGTGATCGTGGAGATGCTGCTCAACGGCGCCGACGCGCTGATCTGGGAGTATCCGTGGTGGGGGCGTAGCGCCCCCTGGCTCATCTTCGTGCTCGGCTACTTCCCGTTCTTCGTGGTGTCGTACTGGGTGCACGACATGAAAACCGTCGCCGCCAAGGTGCGCACCGTGTCCGTCATCTACGGCGTGAATCTCGCCGCCGTCCTCGTCTTCGGCGTCGGGCTGCGCTGGATCTGAGGGCGATCGGCGCGTACGCGCTCACGCCGCCATCGCGGTCGCGCGGACTCCATCGAGGACCGCGACGATCGCGTCGACCTCGGTCCCGGCAAAGAGTCCATCGGGTCCCGTGGCTGCCAGATCCGTGAAAGGTGACTCGTACAACGCTGCTGCGCCCATCACTCCGTGCTCGGTGAGGTGGTCGACGATCAGGTTCACGAACTCGATCTGATTCGCGTTGAATGTCTTCCCGGCCATGAATCCGGCGAACGCCTGCTTCGCCGATTCCCGGTCGAGGCCGACGAGCGACCGCACGAAGAGCCCGAGCCCGTGGCTCTCGCTTGCGGCCTTCTTCACGTCCTCCGGACCTCCGACTCCTGCTCCGGTCAACATCGCCTCGACCTCGGTGAGGTCGGACGCGGTGAGCGGCTTGTTCCTGCGCAGCTTGCGGATCGAGAGATGGTCCTCGTGTTGCCGCAGGAAATCTCGCGCTTTGGCTCGGAACCGCTCGAACGCGTCGGGCGCTCCGGGGACGACCAGCGACACCGCGACCTCGGCGCCCATGACGTCTTCGAAGTCGGTGTAGACGGGTTTGCGCTTCTGCTTGTCGATCAGCTTGACGAGTAACCGCAGCCGCTTCCGGACGGTCTCCAGCATCGAGACCGTCACGCCCTGCCACCACTCGGCGGTCTGCAGCTCCTGGATCAGGGGCAGCTCCGCCCGTACCATCGGCACCGCCGCCTTCTCCTCGAGAAGGCTCGCGATCGTCTGCACCTGCTCCCGCAGGCGATCGAACGCGGGTTCATCCCGAAGAACCGTGAGCTGAAGGTTCAAAATCAGGAGGTCGAAGCGCTTCGCCTCTTCCTCCTCCGCCTCAAGCTCGGACGGAAGGCCCGCGACCTGGGTGAGCAGCTCGTCGACGTCGTCGCTCGAGAGCTCGGACCACGCCTCGGGCTTCGCGTACTTCTCGACCGAGCGGCGTTTGGGTCGCACCACGAAGTTGTCGACGTTCATCGCCGCGACTTCGCCGTGGAGAAGTCCTGCGACCGCGGCGCGGAGCTCGGCCTTTGGCTCCGCGATGTGCACCTCCATCCGCTCGGCCGGACCCGTGACTTCTCCGGGCCGGGCGAGCTCCTGGATGAGCTCCAGGCGGCGCCTGAAGAGGCGCTTGCCGAGTGACTCGGCGCTCGCTCCGTCGGAGGTCTCCGGGTTCTGGCTGAAGAACTCCAGGTTCTGGCAGTAGTCAAAGATGTAGAAGAACTCCTTGTCTTTCCCTGGGCCGAAGAGGTCTTTCCGAAGCCGCGTGCCGCGCCCCACCATCTGCCAGAACTTGGTCTTCGAGCGCACCAGCTTGAGGAACACCAGGTTCACCACCTCGGGCACGTCGATCCCGGTGTCGAGCATGTCCACCGAGATCGCGATGTGGGGCGGCTTCGTGGGATCGGAGAACGAGTCGATGACGTTCTGGACGTAAGGCAGTCCGCAGTGGACGACCCGCGCGAACTCGCCTCGGAGATGGGGATAGTTAGCGTCGAAGCGCTGGGCGACGAACTCGGCGTGGGATTGGTTCTTGGCGAAGAGGATCGTCTTCCCGATCCGGTCACCCCCTGCCACGGTCTGGCCGCGGGTCATGAGGTGAGCGAGCACCTTGTCGACCGTGTCCGTGTTGAAGAGCCACTTGTTGACCGCCTCGGCCTCCACGCGGTCGGGCACCTCACCGTCCTCGGTCCACTCCAGCGCGTCCCATTGCTCCTTCTCCTCGTCCGAGAGCTCGGCGTACGTGATCCCTTCGCGCTGGAACTTGAGTGGTACCGAGACTGCCCTCGGCGGCACCAGAAACCCGTCCTTCACCGCATCGTCGAGGCCGTACGAATCAGTGGGAACGCCGCGCTCTAGATCGAACAGCTGGTAGGTGTTGATGTCGATCTCGTCCTTTGGAGTGGCGGTGAGACCGACCAGGAGCGCGTCGAAGTAATCGAAGACCGCGCGGTACTTCTGGTAGACGGAGCGGTGCGCCTCGTCGATGACGATTAGATCGAAGTGGCCCACGCCGAATCGCCGCGCGTCGTCACGGGTCTCGTCGATCAATCCCATCATCGTCGGATAGGTCGACACGAATACGCGCCCGTCGCCGTCCGGCTCGGTCACGAGGTTCACGGGTGACGACGCCGGCAGATGCGTCTTGAACGCACCCACCGCCTGCCGCACCAGCGCCACGCGATCCGCGAGGAAGAGCACCCGCTTCGCCCAGTTGCAGCGCATCAGGAGCTCGCAGAGCGCGATCACCGTGCGCGTCTTCCCCGCCCCGGTCGCCATGACGACGAGCGCCTTGCGCTCGCGATCCCGCTCGAACGCCTCCGCGATCCGTCGCACCGCGCGGGTCTGGTAGAAGCGCTCGACGATCTGAGTCTCGATCGGCGCGTCAGCCAGAGGCTTCCGCCTGGTGCGCCGCTGGATCATCAGCTCGAGCTCGACCTTCTTGAAAAAACCCTGCACCGGACGAGGTGGATAGTAGACGTCGTCCCAGAGCCAGTGCTCGTAGCCGTTCGTGTAGAGGATCACCGGGCGCTGGCCGTACTGCTTCTCCAGGCAGTCGGCGTAGAGGCGCGCCTGCTCCTGGCCGAGGTGAGGCGACTTCTTGGTGCGCTTGGCCTCCACCACCGCCAGCGGCCTTCCATCGCTGCCCCACAGCACGTAGTCGACAAAGCCCACGCCCTCCGCGTTCGGCATGCCCTGGACCTGGAACTCGCGATCCCGCGGCTGGTCGAGCGGCCAGCCCGCCTCCTTGAGCAGCAACTCGATGAAGTAGTCCCGGGTCTCCGCCTCCGAGTAATCGTGGGCATCCACGACCGTCGCCGCGGCCTTCTTGGCCTCGGCCACCTCGGCCCGCAGCCGCGTCAGCTCGTCGTCGAGCGCTGCCTTGTCCGCGAGCAGAGCGGAGAGCTTCTCGTCACGCTCGCGGAGCGCCGTCTCGAGTGCCCTGAGCTGATCGATCGTCTGACGCGGGATCGGCGCGGACTTGGGCAGCGCGTTGGCGTCGAACACCAGCCCAGCCGCCGGCCTCTCCCGCCGCGCGTAGGTCCGCGCCAGCCAGTAGCCGACGTGGAAGAGCTCCCGGACCGCGGTCAGCGAGTCCGCCGCCAGGATCGGACGGTGGCTATGGACCGCCTGGTTCCCGAGCTGCGTGATGACCCGCGCCTTGTTGAAGACCGCCGGCCCCGCCACCGCCTTGAAGCTCGGATCGTGAATCAGGGCACTCAGGTTCTCCTGGTACGGCAGCGTGAGCGACGCATCGGCCTTGTACGCCCACTGCACCGCCACCTCGAGCGCCCGCCGCGCGTAGAAACACGCCGCTCGAGGATCCCAATGCGCCAGCTCCTCCGCCTTCCCCGCCGCCTCCGCCACGGCCACGAACTCGGCGCGCAGGAACTCGAAGTTGCTCATGAGGGGGATCGGCCCATCGCGCCAGCCAGGACCCGACGGATGAGCCTGGCCAACTCCTGCTGGCCTTCAGCCGCTCGGGCCTCTGTCTCGGCGACGAGCGCCTCCGCGAAAGCGGGGTCGCGGCGCGCACGCTCGACGATCGTCTCCGTGAAATCGCGCGTCAGCGCGTCGTCGGCCATCACGACCCCATCGAGTTGATGGTTTGTTCAGCCACCGCGAGCTCATCCATCACCTGCTCGAACGGCGGCGGCGTGCTCAGGAACATCGTCTGCATCGCGGCATAGTCCGCCGCCAACGCGTCCATCCGCAACCGGGGTGGTACCAGGCGGAAGGTTCCCGGCACGGCGGTCTCATAGCTCGCCCACGGTGACGCGAAGAACCTCGACTTGTGGAGCACCACGTCTTGCAGCACGTCGGACCGCGCAAGCATTCGTCCGCGGCTCTCGTGACGCCACAGCGCCGCGAAATCGGCGTAGTGCCGAGCGAACCGGTCGCGGATGGCCTTGTCGGCCGGCCGGTGGAATTCGACATGAAGGATCGTCGCCTTCTCCCAGAACGTCCGCTCGAGCTCGAGCGCGACGACCCCTGCCTGGAAGTCCTCGTAGGCGCCGCCGAGCGCCCGTTCGAGAAGGGGTGCAATCGCATGCTCGCCGGTGGGTTGCTGACGCGTCAGTGAGCCGATCTCGAGCTTCACCTGCTTCGTGATGTACCCACCCAAGGCCGGTAGCGCCGAGGGATAGCGAAACCACAAGTTGGGCGTCTTCGCGGCAGGATCGACTTCGAAGCGAAGCCAAGTGCCCGCCTCGGGCGCGGCTCCAACGACTCCAGCAATCGCCGCATCGAGCGCGGGCAGGAAGCGCTCGCGGACGAACTGCTCGCACGCCTCGGTGAGCTTCTCCATCCTCTTCCGCCGCTGCGTCGCCGATGGCGCATCATCGAGCTCCGCCTCGGCGAAGCCGAGCGAGGCCGGCGCGACGCAGAGATCGACATCCTCGGAAAATCGGTCGATCACTCCGAACACCTTCGAGAGCGCCGTGCCGCCCTTGAACACCACGTGCGGTGCGAGGTCGGGCGTCTCGAAGATTCTGCCGAGAACCCACGTCACCCAGAAGTCCTTTTCCAGGATCACCGGGACGATGCCGATCCGCGAGGCGATCTGCTCGAGGATCAAGCGCCGCTCATCCGCTGGCTGCGTCGCGAAGCGGGTCACGACTCGCTCCCCGCGATGTACCGCACGTGGGGATGCATCCACGCTGGTGCCAGCGGCAGGTCCTTCAACAGTTGGCGACGGTCCTTCGCCGAGAGCGTCTGCCGCAGGTGTGCGATCCGCGGCCACGACACGTTCGCCTGCCCAAGGCTCCTCAGCGCAGCAAAGACCAAGCTGCTCATGGGTGCCGCGCTCCGCACCTCGCGAAGCGGGCGCCTCTTGAGCTCCACCGTGAGCGCCCCCACGGTGACGCGTCGGCTCGGCCCGTCGGTCAGATAGACCGCCCGCGCCGGGACCTGCTCGGAGAGGCTGAGCAGGTTAGCGGCCATCTCCCCCGTGGGCTGCACCCTTGCCCCGTCTCGCCGCGCCAGCGCACTCGCAATCTGATCCGCAGTCGGGAGCAGCTCGCCGAGCACCGCGTGGCTCCGCGGGACGTCATACAGACCCCGGGCCAGATGTCTCAGCGCTCCCGCCCGCACCATCCGCAGCAGCGTCATCCCAACGCTGTGCGGCGACCCCAGGTCGAGGAAGTCGAACGGCGTGAACACCCGCCCCGGCTCCGCCTTCACCGCCCTGGCGATGCGCCGCGCGATCTCCTCACTCGCCGGACTCGCCTTCGTCGGCCCAGCGGGTCGCTTCGCCGCACACATGAGCCGATTCTCGCGCAGTCGTGTTAAAAACGCCAGCCAATACTTTTAACTCCAGGAACGCCCCGTGCACGCGAACACGCGCGTAATCCGCGCGGGCCACACCGTGCATATCGCTGCGCGTTCCGTCCGAAGAAGCGTCGAGTGCTCCGACGAACCATTACGACATCGTGGCCACAATCAGCAATGAAGGCAGGAGGTTTATTCGTCGATCACGTAGCAGAGTCCGGTATCCCGGTAGCTCCCAGTCGGCGCCGTCACCGTCCCGGCTACGAACGCGGCGGCCCGGTCAGGCGACGCGCGTAATCGCACGTCTACGCTCACCGTGAGAGCTCGAGGCCAGCGCGCGCCAACGGGGCCTCAAGCCTCGTCGCGAGAAGAACGGTGGCGAGCTGATTGGGGTCGGAATCGCCAAGCCAACGGCGACGGAGCTGATCGTCCGCGTACTGAGCGACGATCTTGCATATCGCGCTTCATCGGGCGTAGCGCACGGAACGTCGTCGTTCTTGTTGCAGGCGTGCTATCAGACCGATCCCAACACGAACGTTCCCCGGAAAACGACCCGAGCGGAGGTGTTCTTTCTCCTTGCCCTCTGGCAAGTGGAGAGCTTCGCGCGCGCGTTGTGGAACGAATTCGGGTTCGTTGGGTGGAACAGCGCTGCCCTCGCGAGAGAATTCGAAGCAGCTTACGATGCACTGTCGTTGAATGCGCAGTTGCGGTTCTGGCGTAGAGTGTCCCCGTAGCGCCGTAAGCAGCCCCCTTTTCAGTTCCATTGCTCGGACAACGTCACCAATTCCCGCACGCCGACGGAGTTCCCGAGGTGCCTGGTCTCGTCCTTGCCACCCACCAGCGACGCCACCGCCTCGCCCTCGGTGTCGGTGACGAAGCACTTCATGAACCACCCGACGAAGAGCGCGTCGTCCTTCAGATGCGGGAACCGCTCCCGCATGTCCTCGATCTCCGTCCGCAGATCCTTCTCGGTGACCTGAGCCACGGGGTTTCCTCAGAGCTCTCCGCGGAAGGCGCGGTGTTGGAGGGAGGCGAAGAGCGCGTCCATCTCCGCCAGTGAGGCGCGATGCGCGGCCTTCAGCTTCTCGACGGCGGCGACGCGGCGGGCGAAGTCGCGCTGGCGGTCAAGAGGTGGGATCAGCATTGGCGCCGTCCGCACGTCCGAGACACTGATGGTGTTTAGGCCCGACGTGGTGTTTCCGGCCCGCAACAGGTGACGGCGACCGCCCGGCGAGTTGAGGTACTCGCAGCCGTAGAGCGGCAGAACTCGGTCGGCATCGAAGCGCACCCGAATGATGTGATTCTGGTGAACGCATCCGGCGATCGAGCCATCCCACAGCGCACCACGGCCTATCTCGCCTGGGTTGCCGTGACCTTCGACGATCAGAAGGTCACCGTTCACCAACGTGGTTCGCTGAACCTCAGCTTTGGTTGCCCGCAGGGTCTTGATCTCGGTCAGGTCGAGAAATCCGCGGTACACGTTGGCGACACGAAGGTAGGACACTTCGATCGGGCAGTCTCTGCGGGCGCTGCTGACCTGAAGCCCACCCTGCACATCGGCCAAGTCGCCAACGCTCCAGGTCGGCCAGCCCTTCGGGTTCGTGGCGGGGTCGCCGAAGAGGTCGAGGAAGATGGATTGGGTGAGGGTGTCGAGCGCCGCCAGGGCGACGCGGCGCTTGGCCCGCAACGCCTCCGCTCGATCCAGCACGTCCGCGATCCGGTGCTGCTCTGACAGCGTGGGCAGTGGGATACGGATCTTCGCCACATGCGCCGGACGAGCGCGCAGCAGAGACCCGCCAACGCCGGAGACCGTCTGCATGAACTGCACGTGGAATGGATCGCTCACCAGGACATGGCGAAGGTAGTTCGGATCGATCTGATTCCCCCGAAACACAATCCACTCGCCGGAACCGATCAGCCGCCGACCTCGATCCTCACCGACGACCCAGGAACGTCGGATATGGGGCACGATTCTTGACAGCAGCACGTCGCCTGGTTCGACAACTTGCTTGGCTGAGCCGATAGCGCCACCGGCAACGACGTCCGGCTGGCCTCGGTCAAAGGCGGGAATGCTGTAGAGGTCGAACATCTCGGTGGGATGATCCGCGGGGTTCACCGAGCCAGATCTCTGCGCCATCAGTGCGCCCAGCTCGACCGTAGGGCTCCTCATCCCACCATCCCCTTCAACTCCCTCATCCCCTGCTCAATCTCCCTCTCAATCCTCTCCAACTCCGCCAAGATCTCCCCCGGCGCTCGGTGCGCGACCTCCTCTTGCACCACTTCCTTGTACCGGTTGAGGCTCAGGTCGTATCCCTGTGCCGCGATGTCGGCCTTCGGAACACAGAAGCTCTGGGCAGTGCGGGGGCGTTGGCGCTCGGCACCATCGCGCTCGGCCCAGCGGGTGAGCACGTCGGGGAGGTTGTTCTTCAGGTGCTCGTCGGCGGTGAGCGCGGCTTTCGGCACGGGGCCAAGCTTGTCGTCAGTCAGGAGCGCCGTGCGTTTGTCGTCGAGGGACCAGCCGTCGGCGTCGCAGTCGTAGAACCACACGTGGTCGGTGCCGCCGGAGCTGGTCTTGGTGAAGAGCAAGATGGCGGTGGAGACGCCGGCGTAGGGCTTGAAGACGCCGCCCGGTAGCGAGATCACGGCGTCGAGCTTGTGCTCCTCGACGAGCATCTTGCGCAGCGTCTTATGGGCGTTGCTGGAGCCGAAGAGCACCCCGTCCGGCACGATCACGGCGGCGCGGCCACCGGTCTTGAGCAGCCTCAGGAAGAGCGCCACGAAGAGCAGCTCGGTCTTCTTGGTCTTGACGATCTGGAGCAGGTCCTTGGCGGTGTTCTCGTAGTCGAGGGAGCCGGCGAAGGGCGGATTGGCGAGCACCAGCGTGTAGCGCTCCTCCTCGCCGGCGTGGTCCTGGGCGAGGGAGTCGCGGTAGCGGATGTCGGGGCTCTCCACGCCGTGGAGCAGCAGGTTCATGCTGCCGATCCGGAGCATGGTGTTGTCGAAGTCGAAGCCGTGGAAGGCTTGGTGGTGGAAGTGCTGGCGGAGCGCGGGGTCGCGGAGCACCTCGGGGTGGCGCTCGCGCAGGTACTCACCGGCCGCCACCAGGAAGCCCGCGGTGCCGCAGGCCGGATCGCAGATCACGTCCTTGGGGCCGGGCGCGGTCATCTCGACCATCAGCCGGATGATGTGGCGCGGGGTTCGGAACTGCCCGTTCTGCCCGGCGCTCGCGATCTTGCCGAGCATGTACTCGTAGACGTCGCCCTTGGTGTCGCGGTCCTCGAGCGGCACGTCGTCGATCAGGTCCACCACCTTCGCCAGGAGCGCCGGTGTGGGGATCGTGAAGCGCGCGTCCTTCATGTGGTGGGCGTAGGTCGAGCCGTCGCCGCCGAGACCGCGCAGGAACGGGAACACGTGGTCGCTCACGACGGTGAACATCTCGGCGGGCGCGAAGTGCTTGAAGCGCGACCAGCGCAGGTCGGCGAACGGACGGCCGCGCGAGTCGTCGCCGGACGGGAAGACCGGGCTCTCGATGGGTTGGCCGAGGCGCGTGGCCTTGTTCTCGGCGAGGGAGTGGAGGTCGTCGAGGCGGCGCAGGAAGAGCAGGTAGGTGATCTGCTCCATCACCTCGAGCGGATTCGAGATGCCGCCCGACCAGAAGGAGTCCCAGATGCGGTCGATCTGATTTCGAATGTCGCCGGTCAGCATGCGGGACCTCGCTCGGGCGGGGGTGTGCGGCAAGGTTCTATCGCAGCAGCGGCGCGGCGGGAGCCGCGCCCTCCGAACAGGGCGATCCGCGCGAAGGCATTCTGGAGCGCGGTGGTGCGCCCGCGCGGACGCAACCGCGACGGCGTCGGCGCGAGGTGCACGCTCGGAGTTCGCCGTTTTCACAGGATGCGCGCCCCGCAGCCATGTGCCCACGAAGCGGCGCGCGCTTTGCTCTGGTCCCCCCAGCACCAAGGCGAGGCGAGAGCGGTGCGGATCTATACTGGTCGCATGAACGACCTGGGCGAGATCCCGCCCGAGAGCATCCGCCGTCTGCGTCGCGCCGAGTACGACCGCATGGTCGCGCTCGGCATGTTCGCGGACGAGCGGGTGGAGCTCCTCGACGGGATCCTCGTCGCGATGAATCCCCAGGGCGCCAAGCACGTGGAGGTGATTCTCCGATTGACGGAGCTCTTCGTGCCTGCCCTCGCCGGACGCGCGCGTGTCCAGACGCACTCGCCGCTCGTCACCTCGAGTCTCTCCGAGCCGGAGTCCGACGTGGCGCTGATTCCGGTCGCCGACTATTCACGGGAGCACGCCACCAGCGCATTCCTGGTCATCGAGGTGGCGGACACTTCGCTGCGCAAGGATCGGGTCCTCAAGGGCCGCCTCTACGCGCAGGCAGGGATCCCCGAGTATTGGATCATCGACCTGCGCTCACGCTCGATCGAGGTACGTCGCAGCCCGCGGGGTGCCAGCTACGCCGAGGTCCAGCACTTCCAACCCGGCGACACCCTCCATCCCGCCACCTTCCCCGACATCCAAGTCGACGTCGCCGCGCTGATTCCGCTCCCGTAGCCGAGCCGTGAAACGTCGTCGCGGCTGGATCGCCATCGCGACGCTGCTCGGGTCGTGCGGCGCGGCGCGCCCGATCACTACTGGCGCGGGCACCGCTCGATGCTTCGCGTCACATCCGCAGGTGCCACGCCCAGGCGCCGGTTTCGCCCCACGCGAGGAAGCTGCCGTCGTAGAGCCAGCGGAGCCGGAAATAGCGCCACGGGGCGGTAGCGGCGTCGGCGCCGGGGGCGACGATCTTGGCGCGTGCGATCACACGACGATCGCGGCGTAGCGGGACCGGGTTCCTGCACCGGCGCGCTTCGACGGTCTCGACGCGAATGGCATCGAGCGTGTCCCAGTGTGCTTTCCAGGAGAGCGCTGTCGCCTCGTCCGGCACGGTGAGGCCACGGTCACGCAGCTCGGCCATCTGGCGTGCGCCCTCCTCGGTACGAAGCTCTTGGCGGATCGCTTGGCCGATCGCGCGCGAGTCGAGCGGCGCTCGCGGCCAGAACCACCACGCGGCGACCACCGCCAGCGCGACCGCTCCTACTGCATTGATGCGAATGCGGACCCGTGTGGTCATCGTTCCCCTCCGCGCGCGTGACCTGAAAGCGAGTCGCCGTCGCCATTTCGTGCCTCTCACGTCGCGAACTCGTGCGATCATGGCACGCGGGTTGCGGCTGTTTCCGTCGCGAAACCATCCGCGCGAGGAGGTGACGCGATGCCGCGACGCAAACACAACACGGCGAACGAGGGTGTGCGCCGATCCACCGCGGTACTCACCGCGGGATTCGATCCTCGCTTGTCCGTGGGCTCGGCGCGGCCGGCGGTGTTCCGCTCGTCGACCTACGTGTTCTCGAGCCCGGAAGCCGCAGAGCGAGCCTTCGCGATCGCGTTGGGTCGCTCGAGACTGGCCGACGGCGAACAAGTCGACCTCATCTACTCGCGGCTCTCGCACCCGAATTCGGAGATCCTCGAGCAGCAGATCACGCCTCTCGAAAAAGGCGCGTGCGACGCCGCGGTCTTCAACTCCGGCATGGCGGCGATCTCCACGGCGTTTCTGGCGTTCTGTGCGCCTGGTACCAGCTTCGTCTACACCACGCCGGTCTACGGCGGCACGCAGCACCTGATTCATCAGGTTCTCGAACCGCTGGGCCTGCGCGGCATTCCTGTCCTCGCGGGCGACACGGCAGCACTGCGGGTCACCATCCGGCGGGCACCGCGGCTTGCGTTGGTCTTCGTCGAAACGCCAGCGAACCCGACCCTGGTCATGTCGGACATCGCTGCCGCTTCGGAAGCGGTGAGCGCGCGCCGCGACACGGCGTTGGTGGTGGTCGACAACACGTTTCTCGGCCCCACCTTCCAGCACCCGCTGGCGCTGGGCGCGGATCTGGTCGTTTACTCGGCCACCAAGTACCTGGCCGGCAACAGCGACATGCTGGGCGGCGTGGTGCTGGCACGCGACCCCGAGCTGACGAAGCGCTTGCGGGGCCTGCGCGCGATCCTGGGCAACATCCTGCAGCCCGACGAGTGCTGGATGCTCGACAGCCGTCTGCCCACCGTGGATCTACGCATGAATCGCCAGAGCAAGAACGCGCAGCGCATCGCCGAAGCGCTGGCGCGCCATCCGCGGATCCGCGCGATTCACTACCCGTCGCTCTTCACCGACCCGGAGCAGATCCGCATCCGCAATCGCCAATGCCGGTTCCCGGGCGGGCTGTTCTCGTTCGAGCTCGAAGGCGGCAAAGACGAGGCGTTCGACTTTCTGCGGCGCATCCGCATCGGTCGCAACGCCGTCAGTCTGGGAGGCGTGGAAACGCTCGCATGCCATCCAGCGACCACCACGCACTCGGAGATGTCACCGAAGGAGCGCAAGCGCGCCGGTGTCACCGATTCGCTGGTGCGGATCTCGGTGGGAATCGAGGATTGGCGCGATCTGCTATCGGATTTCGAGCAAGCGCTCTCGGGGCGATGAGTGAGCGAGGTTGGGGCCATTTCCCAGCACCGCCTGCGTTTCCTCGGCGGGCTGTTCGAGAGCCCCGCCGCACGAAGAGCGCGGTCTTCGTGGGGCCCCACCCCCGAGTCACTCGCTTCGCTCGTGCGGTGCCGCTGGCACCGGCGGATCTCGAGCAAGCGCTCTCGGGGAGGTGAGCAAGCGCGTTTGCGGCGGCCGCGAAAGGCACGCGCCAGCGGCGCGCCGCGAGCGTAGCGAGGCGCCTGGGGGGTGGGCCCCAGCGCGGCTTCGCCGCGCTGGGCGGGGGGC
>CAYVDO010000042.1:0-30346 GCA_964450125.1 uncultured bacterium | reverse complement strand
TCGCGGTGGCGGACGTGACTCCGGGAGCTCTCCACGAGCCCAGGGTGCGCAAGCCGGCGCACTTCTACTGGTCTTTCACTCCCCCGCGTCTCGCGGATTCCGTCGGGCGACTCATGCTCGGGCTCGAGGCGATGGGCATGGCCAGCTATCGGCGCAATCCGCGCCGCCGGGCCGCGGCGCGCCGGCACCGCTGAACATCGGCACGATCGTAACCGTCGCGCGCTTCGAGAAGGAGAAGTCCCATGGTGCAGGTCGACGTGTTCTGGGGTTACGGCTTCGGCGCGAGCTTGGCGGTCGCCTCGGGGCGCACGCTCGCGAAAACCGAGCAGCCCTTTTACACGCGCCATGGCTTCTGGACGGCGGTGTTTCTAGCGGTGTTCTGGGCGCCGACGGGCATGCTGTTGTTGCTGCGCCATCCGAGCTGGGAGACGATGCAGGCGGCAGAAGACCTCGCCTCGATTCCGGTGTTCCTGACGCTCGCGTTCGGAATCACCAACGTGACCCAAGGGCTGCTCGGGTTCTGGGTCGGACACAGGCTGATGGCGGGCGGCAAGCACTACCTCGCGAATCTCAACTGGCTCTTCGGCTACTTCGGGATGTTCTTCATCCTCGTCTACGGCTGGGACGGCCTCGGCTTCGACCGCTTCTTCTACGACCGCGACATGCTGCCGGGCTCACCCGCGTGGTCGCCGGGCGCGGGTACGGGCGCCACGGTTCTCGGCACGCTCGGCGCGGCCATGCGGTTCCTCGTGAGCGGCGTCGCAGTCACGCTCTACGAGGACGGTCTCTATCTGCTGCCGCCGTTCGCGTTGCTGATGTATCGCTGGCACGCCGAGGGATTGCGTGCCGAAGGACGATCCGTCGATCTCCCCGGCGACGCCCGGCGATGGCTCAGGTCCTACCTGGCCGGGGTATTCGTGATCGCGCTCGGCTCCGCAATCCTCTGTGCGCTCGTAACCGACATCGTCGGTGCGATGCTCGGCGTGGGCGATCACGTGGCGCGGGGCTTGGGCCGGATTCCCGCCAATACCTCCATGCACGTGCTCAGCTATTTCCTCGGGTTGCCGCTCGGCCTGACGATCCTGTGGCTGACGGTGCTTCGGCCCGGCGGCTTCGCCGAGCGGTTGCTGGCGCCGTGGTGCCACGGTACGGCGAAGGCACGATGAGGACGGTCGTGTTGCGCTCCGCGGCGGTCGGCGTGGGAGCAATTGGCCTGGGCTACCTCGGACTTCCGGGGGTCGTTCTCGGGATCTACGGCGTCGCACTTCAGTCGGTCAGCGAGGCCGCAATCGTCCGTTCTGCGTATGGCGGCGTCTTCGTCGCTTTCGCCGTGCTCTTCGAGCTGGGCGCCCGGCACCGGGCGTATCAGCGACCAGCGCTCGTCGCCCTCACCGTCTTCATGAGTGGCTTCGCGCTGGGGCGAATCGTGAGTCTCGCCGTCGACGGCGTGCCCCACCCGATACTGGTTGCGATCCTGTTCGTCGAGATCGCGTCTGCCAGCGCGGCGGCGCGACTGCTCGCGCGCGAGCTCACGCCAGCGCAGACGAACTGAGGCTGCAGCGAGCGCAGGCCTTCAGCAAGCCGTCTCGACGTTGGTGGTGCTCCAGCGACACAGATCCTGGTCTTCGAAATCGTCACGGAAGACGCACGCGCTGGCGACGAACCCGGCGGTGCAGTTCGGCGCGCGCGTCGAGGAAAGCCCGGCGGCACCCGTCAGGCCCGTGCTCGCACCCGAGAGGTTCCGGATCGGGGCGATGTTGCCGTTCGCCGCGGCGCCAAAGCCGATCACTCCCGACGAGCTCGAATCTCCGACGAGGAATTCCTCGTCGCTGGTCCGCGTGAGGCCGTACGGGAACGCAAATCCGGTCGCCGCACCGCCCACTCCCCCAGCGGGCTGCACGTTGCCGTTGCCCGTGCGTGAAAAGCGAATCAGAAGCTGGCTGGAGTCGGCGACGGCCAACTGGTCGGACGACAGATCGACGAACAAGCCCTTCGGGCTGGAAAGTGCCGTGAAGTTGCCGCCGATCGTCCGGATCGGAGCCTGGTTCCCCGACTGTGTCGAGTCGAACACCAACACGCTGCTGGTCGCGGCGAAGATGTTCGACACGAAGAGCTCGTGGTGCACGGTATCGAGGAACAAGAACTGCGGGCCGGTCAGACCGGCGCTCGCGCCGCTGATGAGGCGCACTGGAGCTTGGTTACCATCCGCGGCACGGGCAAAAACCAGCACCCCACCGCTGTCTTGGCTAGCCACCCAGACCTCGTCGGCGTCGGTGTCGATCGCGATCCCTACCGGCCGGTTGAGCTGCGTTGCAGCACCCGTGATCACTCGGGTCGGCGTCACGTCACCGGCGGCGTTCATGGGGAACACGCGAATCGATCCACTCGCCAATCCGTCACTGACGTAGACCTCATGGTTCACCAAGTCGAGCGCCAACCCACCCGAGACCGAGAGCCCGGTCTGAGCACCCTCGATCGACCGCACCGGGACGACGTTGCCGTCCGCGCTGTCGCGAAACACCCGCACCGCCGCCCCATCGCGAACGAAGATCTCCGCGCGGCCCACCCCTGCCGGAGGCACGCAGAGCGCCGACACGATGCCGAGAGCAAAGGCGACACGTGAGCTTCGGAGAGCATTCGAGCGCATGGGATCGGCTTCCTCGACCAGGTGATCTCCCACCTGGCTCAGACGGTAGGTCGTTCGGCAACCTGCTGAACGTCGGTGGTGCTGAAGCAGAGTCGCTGTGAGAAGCTCCCCGGCACCGTCGGAGTGCGCATCCAATCTCGCAAGCGTCGTGGTCACCCCGCGAACCCCGGGTTTCCTCGGTCTTCTACCAGATTTCGTGCCGCTGTCGGCGCACTCGTCGAAGGGTTCGGCGATGCGACCGATCGTTCGGGCGAGGATCGGGTCAGCCAGACCGGCGCCGAGTTCCGGGCGGCCAAGGCCGGAGTAGCCGAATGAGCCCACTCACCCTCGAGAACCCCGTGTTTCGTGCCTACGCCGTCGCCGCGAGCCTGATGGTGCTCAAGATGTTCGCGATGGCCTGGCTCACGGTCTACAGGATGATGCGCGCGAACGGCGGCTTTCGCAGCCCCGAGGACACCCGCAGGTCGCTGCTCAACCCGAACCCCAACCCCGAGCAAACGGCGCGCAACGAATACGTCGAGCGCATTCGCCGCATCCACCAGAACGACCTCGAAAACATTCCAGCGTTTCTCGCCGCAGGGCTGGTGTTCGTGACCACGAACCCCTCGATCGCGATCGCCAACCTACTCTTCTACGGCTACGTCGTGAGCCGGCTCGCCCACTTCGTGGCGTACCTGACGGCGAGCTCCCACGAAGCACGCGCCACCTGGTGGACGATCGGCGCCGGGATCGTGATGGGCATGGCGATCGCGAGCATCCAACACGCGATCGCGAGCTGAGTCGGACCAGCGGGCGCCGGCCCCTCGGACGTGCAACGTGCCGGCGCTCAGCGCCGCTGCGGAATGGCGTCCAGGGCGAGCTGGCCGCCCGGGTTCATGATGCCGTTCGGGTCGAAGTGTCGCTTCAGCGCGCGCAAGATCGCCATCTGCTCGGGCCCGAGGTGCTCTTCCATCCACGGCGCGAGCAACCGCCCGACGCCGTGGTGATGGCTCAGCGTGCCGCCGAACTTCACGATGGCGTCGATGATCCCCTTCTGGAAGGGTACGTACTCCTCCAGGTCCATCTTCGCGATGAAGATGAAATAGAGGTTGGTGCCCTGCGGATAAAAGTGCGAGGCGTGGGTCATGCACATGGTCGCCGGCCGGCTCTTCACGTAAGCGCGGACTCCCTGGTGCAGACGGTGGAGGTTGTCCCAGCTCACTCCGGCCTCCAGGGTGTCGATGAGGATGCCGTAGTCGTTGAGGTCCTCGCGCATGTAAGGCTCCGCGTAGCGCGTGTGCTCCCATTTCTTTGCGGCGTAGGTACCGAGCGACATCGCTCCGTGCTGCCGCGCGACCGCCTTGATCTTCTTCGCAACCAGGCGCGCGTAATCGGCGTCGCCTTCCACGTTGCCCAGACACAAGCAGCGCTCCATCGGCCTGAAACCGCGCCGAACCAAGATCGGGTCGACGAACGACGGCATGCCGTAGAGCTTGAGCCCGCGGTCGGTCTCCTCGGGGTCGGAGATCCGGTAGATCGCGGGCTTGCCGAACTCGCCTTGTAGAATCTCGCGGCTCGCATCCACCGCCGCTTCCCAGCTCGGATACATGAAGCTGAAGTAGCGGCGGTTCTCGGGCATGTAGCGGAAGATCTTCATCGTGACTTCGACGAGGATCCCGAACGCTCCCTCCGAGCCCTTCATGATGTCGTTCACGCGCGGGCCGGTGGCGGTGGCGGGAACCTCGATGGTCCGGAAGTTTCCCGCTGGCGTCACGAACTCCTGCGCAAACACGATGTCGTAGGCGTCACCGTAGTAAGTCGAGGCTTGGCCGGAGCCGAGCGTCACCACCCAGCCTCCCACGGTCGAGTACTCGAACGACTGCGGAAAGTGGCCGCACGTGAAGCGGTGCTTGGTGCCGAAGCGCTCCGGCGCGTGATTGAGCGCATCCTCGTAGGCTGGGCCGAACATGCCAGGCTCGACGCGCGCAGTCTGGTTGAGCTCGTTGATCGCGAGCAGCTTGTTCATGTGGGTGCCGAGCGCCAGCGACACGCCGCCGTGGTACGGACGGCAGCCGAAGTTCACCGACGAGCCCGCTGCGAACACCGTGATGGGGATGCGCTCGGCGTTGCAGTAGGCGACGATCTTCGCGACGTCGTGCTTGTCGCGCGGATGCACGACCACGTCTGCGACCTCGCGGATCACGCCTTGGCGCGTCTCCAGAATCTCTTCCGAGGTCTTTCCCGAGGCGTACTTCGCCCGCGAGTAGTCGTCGGTGGCGACGTTCTCGGCGCCCACGATCGCTGCGAGCGCCCCGATTTTCTCTGCTGCCAGCCGGGGCGGCCGGTTCAGGACGAGCTTCTCGTTCCCCTCCGATTGCTTGCGCGCGAAGTGGCTGTCGGCGAGGCCGAACTCGGCCTGCATCATCCGCACCCACGCGTCGCTCGGGTGCTTGAACGCTTTGGGATCGCCGTATTTCGCGATCGATCGATACGTCCCGGGCGCAGGCGCCTGCTCCGACCAATCGGGCCGAAAACCCTTCTTCGACATATCGCTTCCCCTCTTGGCCGTGACGCGCGGGCCGAGCGCTGACGCTATTGGTTTCGTGCGCCCAAGGAAAGAGGTGCGGATCACGAGCCGTGCCGCGCGCTCGCGATCAGAGGCTACGCCCCGCGAGCCTGAGCTCGCCGTCGTCCATCGAGTGATAGCGGCGCCAGATCTCTTCCGGCGTTCGTCGATCGTCCTCGTCGAGCAACGTGACGATCGAGTACCAGCCGATCGTGCCGCGGGTGTCGCGCAGGAACCGGCGACCGTGGGCGCGGCAGCGCAGGATCTCGAAATAGTTGCGGTCGTCTCTCTCCACCGCGTCGAAAACCTCGTCCGGCAACCCGAAACAAGGATCGAGCTTCCGCAGCTCCTCGAGCGTGGGGCCGTCCACCGGGTAGCGCGTGAGCGCCGTCACGGGCACCAGGCCGCGCCAGCGACGGTACTCGATCTGTGCCTGTCCACCCGACTTGCCCCACACCCACACCACGGTGTGTGGGGGCAACGATCGCCCCTCGATGTCCACCTCGACCAGCGTCATGGCTTGTATCGGGTCTGGCATCGCGGCTCTCGCATCGCGACCCTACGAGACCATCCGCGCCACTTCCGGTCCCGCACCGGGTCACGCTACCGTGACCGCGACTCCACGACCATAGGGGGACCGCAAATGCGATGCACCCGACGTTGGGCGCTCGCGGCGCTGCTCGTTGCGAGCACGCTCGGCCGGGCAGCGGCAGCGCAATCATCCGCAGCCGGTGCAACACCTGCGCTCGTGGCCTACCTCGAAGGTCTCGACGCCCTGAAAGCGGGCCGCGCCGCCGATGCGGCGAGTGCCTTCTCACGCGCCCTGGAATCGCAGGGAGACGATCCGACATTCGTGTTGGCGCGAGGCGTAGCCGAGACCTTGGCGCAGTCGTTTCCCCAGGCGCTCACGGACCTGGAGCGCGCGGGGAAGCTCGGCCTTCGTGGACGCGAAGCGGAGCTCTGGACCTACGTCGCCGAAGCGATGAGCGGCCAGGTCGGACCCGACCACACGCTCGGCGGCGGCCCACGCTCGCTGCGCGACGAGCGACCTGGGCTGGTCAGCATTCCGGGTCACATGGCGCAGGGGCGTGAGGACTACCCCACGGATTATGCGACGTACGTCATCTACGACCTCGCGATGCCCTACCAGCAGTTGCGCCTGCCGCCCGACATGGGAGGCGAAGGCGACGCGTCCCCGAACCAGCGACCAGAGATTCGCGAGGCCATGCGCCGGGCCGGCGCGTGGTTCGCCAATCTCAAGTCCTCGCGAGCCGATCTGGCGCCGGCCCATCTGGCTCGTGGCCGCGCGCTCCACGATCAGAAACGCTTCGTCGAAGCGCTCGACGAGCTGACTCACGCTCGCGACGCCTATCCGGGCGATGCGGACGTGCGCTACCTGATCGGCGATTCCTGGCTCGAGCTGGGACGTCCCGCGACCGCTCGCCGCGAGCTGACCATCGCGCTCACGCGCCGAACCGACTTCGCCGCCGCGTACCTTTCTCGCGCGCTGGCTGCGGCGCGGCTCGGCGACGACGCCCGCGCTCAGGCGGATCTCGCGACCGCCTCCAAGCTCGACGACGACGCTTCGGACGCAGCGAAGTCCACGATTCGCGCCGAGCTGACGCGCCACCGCGCCGACGGCGATCCCTCCGCGCTCGCTGCCGAGCTCGACTCCGCGGCGCGCGGCTCCCCCACCGAGCGCGACCTGGTCGAGAGAGCATCGCGCCTCATTGCCGCCGATGCGCGCCGGCGGCTGCGCTACGACGAGGGTTACCAGGACGGCTTGCGGCAACGCGAGGACGCCGTGCGGGGCGAGCCCAAGAGCGCGGACGCGCGCGTGGAGTTGGCGCGCTACCTCGTCGCCGAATCGGACAACCGGGGCGAAGCCGTCGAGCCGCGCCGTGCGGTCGAGACCTACCGGTGGCAGCTCTCGCGAGCGGAAGAGCTGGAGCATGCCGTCCGGGTCCTGGACGAAGCGCTGGCGCTGAAGCCCGACCATCCCCGCGCGCTCATCTGGAAGGCGATCGCGCTCGACGGTCTGAACCGAGGCGACGAGGCCGAAGCCCTCGCCGAGAAGGGCGTTGCACTCGCACACGACGACCCGCAAGCGCTCGGCTTGGCAGCCCGTTTCCGTGCCCGCCGTGCCAATCGCGCCAGCGCCGAGGCGGCGAGCCTGCGCCAGGAGCGTTGCTCCAGCTCGAGCCACGACGAGACGCGCAGCGACGGCGTTTATCGCGTCACCCAGACGACGTGTTACCCGCCGAGCGCTGCAGACACGGCGCGCGCCGATCAGCTCGACGCGCTGGCGCAACGCCTGCGTCAATCCGCCCGCGCGGCGCTCGAGAAGGCCGTCGGGGTCACCAAGGGCACCGAGCAGGCATTGCTGAAGGTCGATCTCGAGCTCTGGTTCGGCGACCCGGGGAAGGCCATCGGGATCCTGGAGCAAGCGGTGGCGGCGGATCCGCGCTCGCTCGAGGCGCAGGAAGCGCTCGCGGACCTCTATGCCAAATCGGGTCAGCGCGACAAAGCCGAGGAGCAACTCTCGATCGCGCGCCAGCTCGTCCACACCACCGCGGCGCCGCTGCTTCGCTTGGGGTGGCAGCGGATCGAGCGCACCGCGTGGCAAGGCGCGTCGGACGTGCTCGGGCGCGCGCGAGTGATCGATCCCACCGATCCGCGAGTACCGATGTACCAAGCGGTGGCTTTCGAGGCGCAGAGCAGAGCCGCCGATGCGATGGGCGCCTATCGCGCCGCCGCGGCGCTCGCCGCCGCGCGCGTCGCGGTGGACGACCTCGCCTCCGCCTCCGACGCGAATTCGAAGCGCACCCCCGAAGAGCTGAGCGCGCTCATCACCGCGCGCAGCCGGCTAGCGGCGTTGCTCGCCGGCGCCGGAAAGAACGATGCAGCGCTCGCACTGCACCAGGCCAATGGTGTCGACGCGCGGCAGATCGCTCGCGCCGAGCTCCTCGATTTCACGTATGGCGCGATGTTGCCCAACCCGAAAGCGCGGCCGGGCGATTCACCTCCGCAACCCTTGGTGGCCGCGGCGCTGGTGGCCGATGCGCATCGCGGCGCCGCGCGAGCGCGGGACGCGCTGGGCCGCAGTGACGACGCCGCGCGGGAATACGAAGCGGTGATGGCCCTCGCCACGCTGCTCGGCGCCGACGATCCGAATCGTCCCCGCATCGGCACCGCGCACGAACCGCCGCGTAACACCCGCGAGCACGGCGGTGATGCGGTTCCCGAGGCTTCGCGCTGGCTCGCCAAGCGCGCACTCGCCACCGGCGACCCCGAGCGCGCGTCGAAATGGCTCGCCGCAGCGAGCGGGACGGCCGGCATGATGCGCGGCCGCGACACCGAGCTCGCCGAGCTCCAAGAAGCGGTGCGGATCGGAATGCAGCGAAAACAGGATGCCGCACAGGAGATGCAGCAGCGCAATCCGGCACATGGGGGCTATCCGGACGACGGCGGCGGCTACCCCATGGAGAACTCGGGCGGGTCCGCTGGTGACGCACCGGACAACCGCGCCTATGACGACGCGTATCGACAGGTGGATCCCCGTCGACGCGGCATGGGCGCCGCAGGTCGCGACGTTCAGCGGGAGATCGAAGCGCGCAACCAGCGGGCTGCGGAGATCGCTCGCCAGCGCCAGCAGCAAGCGATGCGCATGGCGGGCCAGCAGATGGCCGCGAACGCTCGCGTCGATCCCGCAATCATCGGAACCTGGATCGCGACACCCCAAAACCGCTTTCTGCCCGGTGGATTCACGTTCACCTTGGATGGTCAGGCCAACTTCACCCTCACGCCGAAGAACGGAGCACCGCTCAGAGGACGGGTGCAAGCGATACGCGGCTCGCTGACGATGATCGATGGCAGCACCGGTGAGCTGCGGCAGGCGTACTACGAGCTCAGCAATCCGAACACGGGAGTCTGGACGGACCTCGACGCCACCAAGTACGACATCCGCCGCCAGCGCTGAACGTCGTCGCCACGCGCTGCGCGGAGGCGGATCGAGCATGTGGGCGGGACACCTGGGCGCAGCGCTGGCGCTCAAGCGAGGGAATCGCGACGTCAGCTTGGGCGTGCTGTTCCTGGCCACTCAGCTCGCCGACGTCCTCCTCTGGACCTTGGTTCTCGCCGGAGTCGAGCACGTCACGGTGCCCAGCGACTACTCCCATCGCCATTACTTCCTCTTCGACTTCCCGTACTCGCACAGCCTGCCAGCCACCGCGGCGTGGTGCCTCGGCACGTTCGTGCTCACGGCAGCGCTCGGACCGTGGATCGGCGTCGGCGTGCGCCGGTTCCAGGCGGGCGGGATTCTCGCCGCGGCGGTGTTCTCCCACTTCTTTCTCGACGTCCTCGTTCATCCGGCCCAGCCTCTCCCCAACGGCAACTCGACGATCGGCATCGGGCTTTGGGATGCGATGCCCATCGCGCTGGCCCTCGAGCTCGGAATCGTGGTGTTGGGGTGGCGGCTCTTCTCCCGCGGCAACGTGCTCTCGCGCAAGCGCACTCGCGGCCTCGCCGGCATGGTCGCAATCGTATCGGTGCTCACCGTGGTCGGCATGACGGTGGCGCCCGCGCCGACGTCGGTGACGGCGGTGGCGATCACCTCGCTGATCTCGGCGCTGGCGGTGTCGACGATCGCCTGGCGACTGGACCGAGGCTGATCGCCACTCGCCTTCGCTTCTGGATAGGGGTAGGCCGCCGGTCCCTCGGCGGCCAGCTGACGCGAGCGTGCGCCCACGGTTCGCGCTTCAGCGCGATCGTGCAGGCGTCAGAGCCCGCAGTAGGCGAGGAGCTTGGGTAGGACGACGCGGGTGTCGAAGACCTCCGCCGCGAGCGCGCGCGCCTCGCTGCAGGCACGGGCGTACTCCGCCTCGACGGCTCGCAGGCGAGCGGCGGCCTCGTTCACGTCGCGGAAGAAGCCCAATCCGAAGCTGGCGGGAAGATGCCGCGCGGCGCCCACGTCCTCGACGATCGCGGGACGCCCGCTCGCCAGGAAGCAGATCGTGCGATCGCTCACCCAACCCGAGCGCGCCTTCACGTAAGCCGGCTTGGCGGCGCTCACCTCGCCGCGCGCTCGCTGGACGTAGCGCTGATACTCGCTCGGCAGGCCGGCGCAGGCGAGCGGATCGACGAGCTGCCAACCGTGGCGAGCGAGCTGCGCGCGCTCCTCCGTCTCTTCGAGATGCACGTTCGCAGCCAGCTCGAGATCGAGTCCAGCAACTCGTGGCAGCTCGATGTGTCGCGCGAAACCCTGGCGTTTGTTGCAGTCGAAGATCTCACCGTCGAGCGTCGCGTAGTGATTCGTCCACCACTGCGTGATGGTCGTGTAGCGGGCGTCCCGCGCCGGCGGGGGCTGGCACGGCCAGGAAGCGAGATGGACGCACGGCCACACGCGCTTCCACTCGACGTCGCCGAGCGGAATGGGGGAGTCCTCCGCGCCGAGGTTCATCCCGATGGTCAGATGGACGTCGTGACTGCCGACGCCCATGTTCCACTCCCGCGCCCAGAGCTGGAACGGACCGGGATCGATGTCGACGAGCGCCGTGCGAGCGAACGACTCGCGAATCGGCGCAGGCACGCTGTTCGCGAGGTTGAGCAACAGCGCGCCGCGAGCACGCTCGCGAAATCCGGCTTCATCGAGGGTGTGCCAGACGACATCGACAGCGAGGTCAGCCGCGGCACGGCCGGGAAAGTACGCCAGCACCACCCGCTCGGCAGCATGCGACTCCACCACAGCCGTGTGGAACCACGCGAGCCGCTCCCGATCCAACGCCGGATCATTCGTACCACCGAGCAGCTCGAGCCACCACGCGTCGTAACCCAGCTCGCGCAACCCACGTAGGTACTGAAGAGGGACCCAGAAGTTCCCGCCCCCCCGAACGCACTTGGCGACGAACTCGGATCCGATGAAGACGGTCGGCACGTCCACCTGGACTCAAGCGAACGACACGACCACCGGTGCATGATCGGAGGGCTGCTGACCCTTGCGCTGGTCCCGGTCGATCGCCGCTTCGGTGGAACGCGCCGCGAGCAGCGACGTGGCGAAGACGTGGTCGATCCTGAGCCCCTGATTCTTGGGGAACGCCAACTGCCGGTAATCCCACCACGAGAAAAGCCCCGCCTCGGCACGGTGGCGCCGGAACACGTCCTCGAGGCCCCACGCCGTGACTCGCGCCAAGGCCGCACGCGCGTCGGGATGGAAGAGCACGGTCGATTCCCAGAGGGCTGGGTCGTGGACGTCACGCGCCTCGGGCGCGACGTTCATGTCGCCGCAGAGCACCAACGGCTCGTGGGCACCGCAATGCGCGGCCAGATACGCGCACAGCCGATCGAGCCAGGCGAGCTTGTATCGCCACTTCTCGCTGCCGACTTCGTTGCCGTTCGGGACGTAGCAGTCGAGCACGCGGATCTCGCCAACGCGTACGTCGAGGAAACGCGCCTGCGGATCGTCGACGCCATCGCCGAAGCCACGCGACAACACGACGGGTTCGATCCGCGAGAGGATCGCCACACCGTTGTAGGTCTTCTGACCGAAGACGGCGGCGTGGTAGCCCGCCGCGCGGATGGCCTCGAGGGGAAAGAGCTCGTCGACGAGCTTGATCTCCTGCAGGCAGAGCACGTCGGGCGCGTGTGCGCCGAGCCACGCCAGCAAACGATCGAGCCGCGTGCGGATCGAGTTGACGTTCCAGGTCGCGAGCTTCATCCGGCGGCGGCGACGGGTGGCGCAGGAGGAACCGGCGGCACGTCCGCGGGCGCAGGCACCGGCGCGTCCTTCTTCTCGACCGATTCCACCGGACGTCCGATCAAGCGCGCGAATGCGGCGGCGTCCAAGGTCTCGACGGTGAGCAGCTCGTTGGCGACGCCCTCGAGTTGGTCGCGGTGCTCGGTCAGGATGCGCTTCGCGTCGGAGTATGCGTCGTCCAGGATCTTGCGCACCTCGCGATCGATCTCGCGGGCGGTGTCCTCGCTGTAGTCACGCTGCAACGACGAATCGAGCCCCTCCAGGAAGATCGGGCCACTGCGCTGGGCCACGTGCGCCAGGCCAGCGGATTCGCCCATGCCGTACATGCAGACCATGCGGCGCACGAGCGCAGTGGCGTGGTCGAGGTCGTTTTCGGCGCCGGTCGAAACCTCGGCGTAGACGATGTCCTCGGCGGCCCGGCCGCCGAGCAGCCCGCGAATGCGATCGAGCAATGCCGACTTGGTGAGGATGAACTGTTCGTCGACCGGAAGCTGAAGCGTGTAGCCGAGGGCCGCGCGTCCACGCGGCACGATGCTGATCTTGTGCACCGGATCGGCGTGGGCACTGTAGGCGGCGACCAGCGCGTGACCGACCTCGTGATAGGCGACGCGCTTGCGCGCCTCTTCGTTGAGACGACGGCTCTTGCGCTCGGGGCCGGCGACAACCTTCTCGATCGCCTCCTGCAGATCCTGCTGGGCGATCTGGCGCACCGACCGCCGCGCCGCCAGCAGCGCTGCTTCGTTGAGCGCGTTGGCGAGATCGGCGCCGGAAAAGCCGGGAGTACCCTGGGCGATCTTCCTCAGATCCACGTCGACGGAGAGCGGCTTGTCGCGCGAGTGGACCCTGAGGATCGCCTCGCGTCCCGCGGCATCCGGCGAATCGACCACCACCTGTCTGTCGAAGCGACCGGGCCGAAGCAGCGCGCGATCGAGGACATCGGGCCGGTTGGTCGCCGACAGCACGATCACGCCCACGTTGGCTTCGAAGCCGTCCATCTCCACCAACAGTTGGTTCAGGGTCTGCTCGCGTTCGTCGTGGACCGCGCCCACGTGAACGCCACGCTGGCGTCCGATCGCGTCCAGCTCGTCGATGAAGATGATGCACGGCGCCTGCGACTTGGCCTGCTGGAAGAGGTCACGTACCCGCGACGCGCCCACACCCACGAACATCTCGACGAATTCACTGCCGCTGATCGAGAAGAAGCGCACCTTCGCTTCCCCGGCGACGGCACGCGCGAGAAGCGTCTTGCCCGTGCCCGGCGGCCCGACCAGGAGCACGCCCTTGGGGATTTTGGCGCCGAGCTGGCGATAGCGTTCCGGATTCTTGAGGAAGTCGACGACTTCCTCGAGCTCGTACTTGGCCTCGTCGCAGCCGGCGACGTCGGCGAAGGTCACGCCGGTATCGCTGTCCGAGTGAAGCTTGGCGCGGCTACGCCCAAAGCTCAGGACCGACTGGCCTGCTGCGCCGATCCGCCGCGCGAGCAGCATCCAGATCGCGAAGATGAAACCGAGCGGCAGCACCCACGACAAGACGAAGGTCTGCAGGAAGTTCGGCACCACGCCCCGGAACGCCACCTTCTTCTCTTCGAGCTCCTCGACGAGCTTGGGATCGTCGACGCGCACCGTGCGGAAATGGATGCGCTGCGGCGCGGATCTCGGCACCTCGCCCGTGACCTTGGCGCCCTTGGGCACGATCTCACCGGTGATCTCGGTGTCGTGCACTTGCGCCACGACCACCTCGCCCCGCTCGAGATGGCTCTTGAAGACGCTGTAGTCGATGGTCTCGACCGCGATCTGGCCCAGCATGCTCTGCCAGGCGTAGAGCACGAACAGCATCAGGACGAAGTAGCCGATCGAAAATCGCCACGGCGGCAAAGACGCCTTGCCACCGGGTTTCTTCTTGAGAGGCGATTCGGCCACGGGTCTCTCGCGCGCAGTGGGCAGGAGGAGCCGCGCCGAGACCGACGCGGGCGGAAGTCAGCGGACCGCTTGGAGGGTAACACTCTTCTCCACGCGGCGGCCCTCGCGCATCAACGTGAGCGTCACGGTGTCGCCCACCTCGTACTGATCGAAGACCTCGAAGAGGTCGTCGGCGCTCTTCACCGGCTTACCGTCGATGGCCACGATGATGTCCGCGATCGCGACGCGGCCGCGCGCATCCACGGTCGCCGCCCTGAGGCCGGCGCGCTCCGCGGCGCTGGCTTCGCCGACGTCCGCGACCACGACCCCCTCGATGTTTCTGCGGCGCGCCCACTCGTCGGGTGCCAGGCTCACACCGAGGCCGGCGCGCACCGCCTTGCCGTAGCGAATGAGCTGCGGCACCACGCGGTTCACGCTATCCACCGGAATCGCGAAGCCCACACCAGCGTAGGCACCGGAAGGGCTGTAGATGGCCGTGTTGACGCCGATCAACCGCCCAGCGCTGTCGAGCAGCGGCCCACCCGAGTTGCCGGGGTTGATCGCGGCGTCGGTCTGGATCACCCCAGTGATGCTGCGCCCACTCACCGACTGGATCTCGCGACCGAGGGCGCTGATGATGCCGGTGGTGAGAGTCTGATCGAGCCCGAACGGGTTGCCGATCGCCAGCACGCTCTGCCCCACCTCCAGGTCGTTCGACGTACCGATGGGCAGCGGCGTCAGCCCACCCTCGGGAGGCTCGATGTGAAGCACGGCCAGGTCTTTGTCGGGGGCGACCCCCACCAGCTCGGCCTCGTGGGTGGATTGATCCGCGAGCGTGACGGTGGCTCCACGGGCCTCCTGGACCACGTGGAAGTTCGTCACGATGTAGCCGTCCTTGGTCCACACGAAACCGGTGCCAGCCCCCTGGGGCACCTCGTACGCCCGCATGCGGAACGGATCGATTTGCACGGCAGTGGTCTTGATGAAGACCACCGACGGCGAGGCTCGCCGGAAGAGCGCGATGGTGTCGCGTTCAGCGCCGCTGAGCGGGGCGCGCGGTGTAACCGTGTGGGGCACCGCCTTCGGATCGTGCAGGCGATCTGCGCGCGCCGACGGTGCCACGACAGCCACGATCGCAGTCGTCAGCCACACGGCGAGGATTCGATGACGAGCGGCGTGGATCGACATGGTGAGCTCCTACGATTTCGGCGCCGATCTACCGGAACGACCCGGGGGAATCAACCACGATCGAGGACTGCGCGCGGTTCGCCCGGTACGGTCATCCATCGCTGTACCAGCTCGCGGGTCCACCACGCGCCGCTTGCGCGCAGTGTCGCCCAATTCGCGAAGTGATAACGGTAGAGGCTGGCGCGCGCGTAGCGCGGTGGCGCGTCGGGAAACGGGTCGTGAGCGAAGAGCCCGACCACGTCGGGCGAGCCGTCGCGCAGTCGACTCAAGAGAGCTGCCACCCACGCGCGGTTGCCGCGCGGGTTGAGCGCGGCGAACCAAAGCTGCCAATCCAGCCGCGGCTGATGCGGCTCGACGAATCCGGGCCGGCGATCGAGCGGCCCGGGCTTCCAAGGCAGCACGTACTCGCGCCAGGTCGTCCCGTCGTCGCTGCCCTCGATCACGATCTCCGGCCGATCCTTCGTCATCACGGCGAAGAGCCCATAGCCGTTGACCGACGCGAAGGGCGCCGTGACCCGCCAGACCCATCGCAGCGGCGCGCCCCATCCGCCCATCGCCGGCGCGAGCACCACCGCCAGGTTGGCGACGACCAGCCCGCCCGCGATCGAACGTCGCACCCAGCGCAGCGCGGAAGCCTCCTCGCAGATCACGGAGTCGAGCACGTTGCCGACGCGGCCATGCCACCGTTCCGGCAATGCCCTCACGAGATCGGCATCGTCGAGCAACGCCACACTCACGAGGACCGTCAGCACGTTGAAGAAGGTGTAGTTCCCCGTCAGCCCAATCGCGAGCATGAGTGTGGCGAAGCCACAGAAAGCCAGGCGACGTCCCGCGCGTCCTGCGAGGATCGCCCATGGCAGCACCAGCTCGATGGCGAGCGTCGCCGCGCAACCCATGACCAAGGTGGAGCGCGGCAGTTGATGAGCGAGCCATCCGATCCAAGTCGGCAGCGGTTGGGTCTCGAAGTGGACCGTGAGCGCCGAGAGATCGCGCCACGAAGCATCGCCACTCGCGAGCTTCACCATCCCCGACGAGAACACGAGCTTGAAGGCGAGCCAGCGCACGAGCCAGCACCCGGCGAGCGACGGCCGTGCGTCTCGATCCAGCCGGGATCGCCAACCGACTGGCGCCCACACGACCGCCAGCAGACCCGCCTCGAGCAAGAGCAGGTCCCACTGAAAACCGAGGAAGGCCTGGCCCAGGTGGAAGAGCGATAGGTAACAGGCCCAGGCGAGCGCGAGCATCACCATCGGCGCGAGGCCGAGCATCGCCGCCAGACCCGCCACCGCGCCGACGACGCAAAGGCCCACCAGTGCCGTATCGCTTGCGCCGGTCCACCACGCGAACGTGGGCACGCGCCAGAAGCGCGTCGGACCGAGCCGGCCGCCCAAGGCCTCCACGAGCTGGTACGCCGGAAGGATCCCGTCGCGACCCACCAATCCCCGGATCTGCACCACCAGCGAGGCGAACGCGACCGCGAAGGTCGCACCCACGCCGCGCACGAAGAGCCAGCGCACCAGTCGCGCGCCGGTCGTATCGCCCCTCGCGGGCGTCGCACTCGCCTGCGCCACGTCGAGCATCGGTCCAGCTCAGGAGCGCGAAACGGCCACCCTGCGGGTGGCCGTTTCGTGATCCGGCGATCGCGAGCCGCGACCGCAGGATCTACTCGTTCAGGACGCTGCGGCGAGACGTGGCTCCTCGGCGGCCTGCTGCTTGCGGAGCTCCATGATCGCCTTGGGACGAATCGCATCGTTGGTGACGCCGATGTCGATGATGCCTTCTTCCATCCACTTGTGCTCGTACTTGAGCACTTGTGCCGCGACCTTGTTCTTGATCGCGTCGTTGTTGCTCCACAGATCCTCGAAGAGTCGCTCGATCTTCATGCGTGAGTTGGCGCAGAAGAGCTCGGTCAGCTCGAGCGCCTTCTGGCCATCCGCGCTCTTGGCATCGAGCAGCGCGCGCGTGCGCGATACGGTGGCGGCCATCGCGAACAGCTCCATCACGATGTCCACCGCGCGGAACAAGAATGCCTGCTTGCGCTCCATCTTCGCCTGATAGATCGCCATGCCGTGGAAGGTGTTGCGCGCCAAGCGACGGCAGCTCCGCTCGATGAAGCGCAGCTGCGGCGCCAACCGGCCCCAGTCCGCGAACGCGAACGGCGTAACCAACCCCTTGAGCCAAAGCGGCGGATACCACTTCGCGTAGTAACCGAGGATGGTCGGCATCGCCTTCATCTTGTCGGCGACCGTGGACTTCGGATTGATCATGGCGCCGGCGACCTGGAGGTGCTTGTCGACCGCCTCGCGGGCCATGAAGAGGTGCATGATCTCGGAGGAGCCCTCGAAGATCAGGTTGATGCGGCAATCGCGCATCACGCGCTCGACGGGCGCCGGGAACTCACCGCGCTCCTTGAGCGACTTCTCGGTCTCGTAACCGCGGCCGCCGCGAATCTGCAGGGTGCGGTCGATCAGCTCCCATCCACGAACCGTGTTCCATTCCTTCGCTGCCGCGGCCTCCAGGCGGATGTCGTAGCCGCCGCGGTCCGCCATCTGGCTGCAGAGGTCGCTGACCGAATCCATGGCCCACGTGGTAGCCGCCATGTCGGCGAGTTGGTGGCTGATCGCCTCGTGCTTGCCGACCGGCACGCCCCACTGGTTGCGCTCGTTGCACCAGTGCCGAAGGATCTCGAGCGACCGCTTGGCGCCGCCAGCGCTCGCTGCCGGCAGGGTGAGCCGACCGGTGTTGAGCGTGACGAGCGCGATCTTCAGACCCTTGCCCTCGTCACCGATGATGTTCTCGCGTGGCACCTTCACGTCGTTGAACGTGATCACGGCATTGGCGAGCGCCTTGAGGCCCATGAATCGGCAGCGGTGCTGCACGACCACGCCTTCCCAGCCGGTTTCGACCACGAAGGCGCTGATCTTCTTGGTCTTGGGGTTACGCGCCATGACCACCAGCAGCTCGGCGAGCGTGCCGTTGGTGCACCAGAGCTTCTCGCCATTGAGGATGAAGTATTTCCCGTCCTCGCTGGGCTCGGCCGTGGTGGAGAGGCTCGCGGGGTCGGAGCCGACGTGGGGCTCGGTCAGCGCGAAGGCCGAGATCGCACCCGCGGCGCAGCGCGGCAGGTACTTCTTCTTGAGCTCGGGGCTGCCGAAGAGCTTGAGCGGCTGAGGAACGCCGATCGACTGGTGGGCGGAAAGCAACGCACAGATGTTGCCGTCCATCGAGCCCACCATCTCCATCACCCGGTTGTACTCGACCTGGTGCAGGCCGAGACCGCCGTACTCCTTGGGCACCTTCATGCCGAACGCACCGATCTTGCGTAGCGCGTCCACGACGTGCGCCGGATACTCACCCGTGGCGTCGATCTCGACCGAATCGACGACGTTGACGAGGATGTCCTTCATCCCCTCGTAGAACTTGAGGAACTCGGGCGTCCACGGCTTCTCGAGCGGGAACGGGTGGATGACGTCCAGCTCGAAGTTCCCGAGGAACATCTCGCGAATGAACGCTCGCCCCGACCAATCTTGCTCGCGTGAGTCCTCGGCGAGCTGTCTGGACTCGGCCTCGGTGCTGTGCTGGATCGCAGTGCTCATGCCCTTGCCCCTTTCCGTCGTCGAGTTGCCGCCGGGATGGTCGGCACCTGAAAGAAACGGAGTTCCGCGCTTCGCGGACCCGCCATTGAACCACGTTCAACACGGTGCGTCAAAACTTACCAGGGCGCCGAATTCGGTAGAACTTGGAGCGCACCCGTGGCGCCTGTGAATCGAAAGATCCCGCTCCCCCATCGTCGATCGAGGCACGATTCGTGCCGGTCGGAACGACGACTTGCTTGGGCGTCCCGGCGGTGCAGGGAAGCGCCGAAACCCGGTGCTCCCGTCCCACGGAACCGCATGCGGTGTTCCGGACCGACCACACCCTCGGCACACGTCGTTACGCGCTCGTGCGCCTCACGACCCAGCGATGCGCACGCCCCGGTTAGAATCGCCGAGTGGCACCTGCAGGCCTCTCACAGTGGATCGATCGCTTCGTCGACGAGTGCTTGCGCGTCGAGCGCAATGCGTCGGCGCACACGATGCGTGCCTATCGCGCCGAGCTTGCACGATTGGCGCAGGATCTCGAGACGAGCCGCGGCACGTCCGCCGACCGGATCGCCGTCGAATCCATCACCCGCAACGACCTTCGCGCCCATCTCGCGCAACGGCTCAAAGGCCGGAAGCGCACGACCACCGCGCGCAAGCTCTCGGCGTTCCGTACGTTCTTCCAGTTCGTGCGTCGCGAAGGTGGGATCGACGTCGATCCGACCGAGGTGCTCGAATCGCCGCGCATCCCCAAGGCAACGCCACGCCATCTGCTGTTCGAGGAAACCGAGGCGCTCATCGCCTCCACCGAGAAAGGCGGATTCGTCGCGCGGCGCGCGCGATTGCTGCTCGAGCTGCTCTACGGCTCGGGTCTACGCGTGGCCGAGGCGGCGGGTATCGACCTCGGCGACATCGAGCCGAACCTCGCGCTGCTCCGCGTGCGCGGCAAGGGCAGGAAAGAGCGTGTCGTGCCTGTCAGTGGGCCGGCCGCGGACGCGTTGCAGCCCTACCTCGAAGCGCGGGCGGCGCTACTCGCCAAGCTGGCACGCAAGGCTGACTCGGACGGCGGCGACGGGCTCGATCGCCACGCGCTGTTCCTCAACGCCCGCGGACGACGCCTCACGACCCGCAGCATGGCAAGGGCATTGGACGCAGCTCGAGACGCTGCCGGGCTTCAGAAGAACGTCCATCCCCACCTGCTGCGCCACACCTTCGCAACCCATCTTCTCGAGGGCGGCGCAGACCTGCGGTCGATCCAGGAGCTACTTGGCCACGCGAGCCTGTCGACGACCCAGCGCTACACGCACGTGGGCCTCGGTACGCTGGCCCGCGAGTACGACGCCGCGCATCCGCGGGCCCGCCGTAAGCCCTGAGCGCCGCACCCGGCGGCTCCCGCGCGGCCGAGTGTGCGGTTCAGGGAGTGCGGTCTCAGCCGCAGTCGGCGGGTGGGTCGGGTGGAGTCACTCCCGGGCCGCTCTTCACCAGGTAGTGCGGATGGCTCGACGATGGCGGGTAGTGGTGCGCGAGGAACGCGAAGGCGCCATCGGAAGTCACCTTGAGGCCCGAGCCGTCCACGTGGCAATTCGGAGCGCCGAAGATGGTCATCGACGTGACCTGGCCACTCAAATCGAGCTCGAGGAGCTCGGGGAAGGCCTGGTTGGTCTCCCCGTTTCTGTTGGCGCGGACCACGTACCCACCAGCGGGGTTCTCCACCGCCGAGCCACCCTTCGTATAGACGTCGTTGGCGACGTCGCTCACCCACTCCTCGACGCCCGCGGCGTCGGTCTTGCGGACCCACACGTGGGGGTTCTGGTCGGGGTAATAGACGTACACCTGCCCCGCCAGGAGGAACCCGCCGTCGGCCGTCTGGCGGATGCTGCCCGGTAGCTCATCGAGGAAGTCACGTGGATACGTGCGCTCCCATTCGGGCACACCCTGGTCGTCGAGCTTCACCAAACGGGGATCGTGATCGGGCGGCGACGGCAGCGGATCCGTGGACTCGACCGTCATGACGTACGCGAAGCCACCGTCCACGGTCGGGATTCCGTTCAGACCACGATATGGCTCGAGCTGGAGCGTGCGCGTCCACACCTCGGCGCCGTTCGCATCCATCCGACGCAGCACGTACGCGATTGGATCGCCCGAGTCCCAACCGTAACCCCAGTAGACCACGTCGAAGCCGCCCTGGGCGTTGACGGCGACCGACCTGCAGCTAGCACGTTCGAGTTGATTCTCGGCGAACGTGGTGATCCAGAGCGGATCGCCACTCGAATCGAGCTTGGCGAGAACGAGGTGCTCGTTGGGCGAGGGATAGCCTTCGGCGGCTCGCCCGCACACGAGATACTCTCCGCTCGGAAGTGCAGTGACGTCGACGTCGTTGGTAGGCCACGAGTCGAGCGCCAACGTCCGAACCCAGAGGCTACGACCCGAGGCGTCGTACTTGAAGAGACGTTCCGCGCCGGTATCCGCCCCGCTGTCGTCCGTCCCCACCACGACGAAGCCGGTCGGGTCGTCGTCGAACCCACTGGTGGTCACGTCTTGGGAGCTCGAGCCTACGGGCACCCAGAAGCTCGGCGCGGTGCAGCCCACGGAGAGCGCAACGGTTACGCAGCAAGTCGCCCACCATCCGATCCGCATCGCCCGCTCCGTCAGGTCCGCAAGGGTGATCCCAGGCTAGGCCCCGCGCGGCGAACCGTGCAAGTCGAGCGCCCGCGCGACGATGCAAGCAATCTTGGGGGGTGGGGGGGCGTGTGCTACTCCTAGCGCTCTCCTGCAACGAGCGTCTTCGCGGGCACCGGTTCGGCAATCGGTGCTCGTCGATGTTTTTCTGGGGTACGAGCGATGACGACGCGAGCTGAACGAGCCCGGTGGCGCAGCACCACGATCGTCGCCGTCCGCCGCGGCGACAAGAGCGCCATGGCGGGCGACGGCCAAGTCACGTTCGGCGACACGATCCTGAAGCACACGGCGCGCAAGGTGCGGCGCCTCTACGGCGACCGGGTGGTCGCTGGATTCGCCGGCGCTGCGGCGGACGCCGGCGCGCTCCTCGACAAGTTCGAGGAACGGCTAGAGGCGGCGAACGGCAACCTATTGCGAGCCGCCGCCGAGCTCGCCAAGGACTGGCGGACCGATCGCATCCTGCGTCGCCTCGAAGCGATGATCGTGGTGGCCGACCCCGACCATTGCCTGCTGATCTCGGGCAACGGCGACGTGATCGAGCCCGAGGACGGCGTGGTGGCCGTGGGCTCGGGCGCGCCGTACGCGCTCGCGGCGGCTCGCGCGATGCTCGCGCACACCGAGATCGAGCCAGCCAAGATCGCCTTCGAGGCGATCCGCATTGCATCCGAGATCTGCCTCTACACCAACGACGAGATCGTCGTCGAAGAAGTCTGACGGCGCGCGCGAGCGAACGGCATGGATCTCGAGATCGAGCTCACCCCTCGTCGAATCGTCGCCGAGCTCGACAAGTACATCGTCGGCCAGGCCGCGGCGAAGCGCGCCGTCGCGATCGCGCTACGCGATCGATGGCGGCGTGCACAGCTCCCGGGTGAGATCGGGCAGGACATCCTGCCCAAGAACATCTTGATGATCGGGCCGACCGGCGTCGGCAAGACGGAGATCGCGCGGCGCATCGCGCGGCTGGTCAAGGCTCCCTTCCTCAAGGTCGAAGCCACCAAGTTCACGGAAGTGGGCTACGTCGGCCGCGACGTCGAATCGATGATCCGCGACCTCGTGCACCAGGCGGTCAATCAGGTGCGCGCCGAGGAAGAAGAGAAGGTCCGCGGCAAGGCCGCCGAGCGCGTCGACGAGCGGTTACTCGATCTTCTCCTGCCGGGTCCGCCGCGCCCCGCCGAGCCCGGCGAGAAGGAAACGACGCGCGACCGGCTGCGACGGCTCTTGCGCGATGGTGCTCTCGACGAGCGCACCGTGGAGATCGAGGCGCCGGTGCGGGCATTCCCGAAGGTCGAAATCATGACGCCGCAGGGCATGGAAGAGATGGACGTGCAAATGCAGAACGTCCTGGGAAGCATCTTCCCCAAGCGCACCGAGAGGCGGCTGGTCACGGTGGCCGAGGCGCGTCAGCAGCTCTTGGAGGAGGAAGCGGGGCGACTGGTGGACGCCGAGGTCGTGAAGCGGATCGCCGTGCAGCGCGTGGAGCAATCCGGAATCGTCTTCGTGGACGAGCTCGACAAGGTGGCCGGCACCAACGAGGGACACGTGGGGCCGGACGTGTCCCGCGAGGGCGTGCAGCGCGACCTGCTGCCCATCCTCGAGGGCTCGACGGTGAACACCCGCTACGGATTGGTGCGCACCGACCACATCCTGTTCATCGCCGCGGGCGCGTTCCACATCTCGAAGCCGTCCGACCTCATCCCCGAGCTGCAAGGCCGCTTGCCCATCCGCGTCGAGCTGGACGACCTCGGCGTGGACGAGTTCGTGAAGATCCTCACCGAGTCGGAAGCCTCGCCCATCCGCCATGCCGCCAACCTGCTAGCCACCGAGCAGGTGAACCTCGAGTTCGCCGAGGACGGGATCCGCGCCATCGCGGAGACGGCCGCGCGCGTGAACGACGAGACCGAGAACATCGGTGCGCGCCGCCTTCACACGGTGATCGAGCGCTTGCTGGAGGAGATCTCGTTCGAGGCACCCGAGCGCAAGGGCGACACCGTGCGGGTCGATGCGGCGATGGTCCGCGAGCGCCTGAAGGACATCGTCGAGGACACCGACCTCAGTCGATACATCCTCTAGCCGCCAGCTCGGCACGAGCGACTGCTCGGACGGAATGAGCCCTGCCCCCTACCCGATCCACCCGCCGACGCCATGGAACGACTGATCGAACGGGCACAAGTCCTCATCGAGGCGCTGCCCTACATCCAGCGCTTCACGGGCAAGACCGTCGTCATCAAGTACGGCGGAGCCGCGATGGTGCACGCGGAGCTCAAGGACGCCTTCGTCCAAGACCTGGTGCTGCTCCAGCTCGTTGGCATCCGGCCGGTGGTGGTTCACGGCGGCGGCCCCCAGATCAACGAATGGCTCGCGAAGCTCGGCATCGCCTCCGAGTTCGTCGACGGGCTACGCGTCACCAGCCGCGAAGCGATGGAAGTCGTAGAGATGGTGCTGGTCGGGCACGTGAACCGCACCATCGTGCAGAAGATCCAGGCGGTGGGCGGCCGCGCGGTGGGCCTCTCGGGCAAGGACGGCGGCCTGGTGCGGGCACGCAAGGCGCTGCCCAAGCAAACCTCGGCTGGCCTGCGCGACATGGGGCAAGTCGGCGAGGTCGTTTCCGTGGACCCGCGGGTGATCGATCACCTCGACGAGGCCGGATTCATCCCCGTGATCGCGCCCGTCGCCGGCAGCGACGACGGCGAGACGTTGAACCTCAACGCGGACACGTTCGCGAGCGCCTTGGCGCGGGCGCTGCGCGCCGAGAAGCTCATGCTCATCACCGACGTCGAGGGTGTACGTGACGCAGAGGGCAAGAAGCTCCAGAGCCTCACCGCCGACGAAGCGCGCGCACTCATCGCCGCGGGCACCGCGAAGGGCGGCATGATCCCCAAGCTCCTCGCGGCGCTCGTCGACGGCGTGCACCAAGCCCACGTGATCGACGGGCGCGTGCCGCACGCCGTGCTGCTCGAGATCTTCACCGACCGTGGGATCGGAACCTTGATCACGCCGTGAACGACGCCCATCCCACTCCCCCACCTGCCGCGCTCGGTGCGGACGAGGTGCGCCGCCTGATGGCCGCCCACACCACGCCCAACTACGCGCGCTCGCCGCTGGTGATCGTGCGCGGCGAAGGCATGTATCTCTGGGACGCCGACGGGAAGCGCTACCTCGACTTCGTGGCGGGCATCTCGGTGGCCAATCTGGGTCATTGCCCTCCGCGCCCGGTGGCCGCGGCCAAGAAGCAGATCGAGACGCTGTGGCACGCGTCGAACCTCTACCACACGGTGCCGCAGGCGGAGCTGGCGACGTGGCTCGCGAAGCACTCGTTCGCCGACCGCGTGTTCTTCTCGAATAGCGGCGCCGAGGCCAACGAGGCGGCGCTGAAGCTCGCTCGCAAACGCTCGAACGACCTCCACGGACCCGGCCGCTTCGAGGTCATCACCGCCACCAACAGCTTTCACGGCCGCACCTTCGCAACACTCACGGCCACCGGCCAGGAGAAGGTGCATGCGGGCTTCGAGCCGCTGATTCCCGGCTTCGTCCACGTGCCCTACGGCAACCTCGATGCGCTGGCGCTCGCCATCGGCCCCGCCACCGCCGCCATCCTGATCGAGCCGATCCAGGGGGAAGGCGGCGTGAACGTGCCGCCCGCGGGCTACTTGGCTGGCGTCCGCCAGCTCGCCGACGACGCCGGCCTCACCCTCATCTTCGACGAGGTGCAAAGCGGCCTCGGGCGTGCCGGCGCGCTCTGGGCCTACGAGCGCTTCGACGTGAAGCCAGACGTGATGACGCTCGCCAAATCGCTGGGCTCGGGCCTGCCGATCGGAGCCACGCTCGCCGCCGAAGCGGTAGCGCAGCACTTGACGAAGGGGTCTCACGGCTCGACCTTCGGCGGCAATCCGGTGGCCTGTGCCGCGGCGCTCGCGACTTGCGAGACCCTGGTGGACGAGAAGCTGCCCGAGCGAGCGCGCGAGCTCGAATCCGTGATGCGAGACGGCCTGCGCGCACTCGCCGCCAAGCACGACGTGATCCGCAAGCTTCGCGGGATGGGCCTCATCTGGGGTGCCGATCTCGCCGTCGAGGCCGCACCCATCGTCGACGCCTGCCGCGAGCGCGGCGTGCTCGTCAACGCCGTGCAAGGGCGCACGTTGCGCTTCCTGCCGCCGCTCATCGTGACGGAAGCCGAGATCGGCGAGATGCTCGCGACCCTCGAATCTGCGCTCGTAAGCCTGGGGCTCTGAACGCCATGCCCAGACATCTGCTCAGCCTCTTCGATCTGTCGCGCACCGAAATCCTCGCCCTGCTCGAGCGGGCGCGGGAGATGAAGAAGGGACCCGGCATCTATCGCAGCCGGATCCTGGAGGGGAAAGCCATCGGGCTTCTCTTCGAGAAGTCCTCGACGCGTACCCGCGTCTCGTTCGAGGTCGGCGCTTACGATCTCGGCGCGCACACCATCTTCCTCACGCCAGGCGTCACCCAGATCGGGCGCGGCGAGCCAGTCAAAGACACCGCCCGGGTGTTGTCGCGCTACGTGGACGCGATCGTGCTTCGCACCGGCTCCCAGTCGATCCTGGAGGAATACGCCCAATGGTCGACGATCCCGGTGATCAACGCGCTCTCGGACCTGCTGCACCCGTGCCAGATCCTCGCCGACTTGCTCACGATCCTCGAGCGGCGCGGGACGCTCGAGGGCCTCGAGGCCGCGTACGTCGGCGACGGCAACAACGTCGCCCACTCGTGGATCCTGGCGAGCGCGCGGCTCGGCTTCCGGTTCCGCATCGCCACGCCGACAGGCTACGCGCCCGCCGACGAAGTGCTCGCCAGGCTCGACGCCGAAGCACGCTCGCGCATCGTGCTCACCCGAGATCCGCGGGAAGCCGTGCGCGGCGCGCACGCCATCAGCACCGACGTGTGGGTGAGCATGGGCCAGGAGGCCGAACGCGAGGAACGGCTGCGCGCACTTCAGGCGTACCAACTCGACGCACGGCTCCTCTCCCACGCGGCGCCTGACACGCTGGTACTTCACTGTCTCCCCGCCCACCGCGGCGAAGAGATCACCGATGAGGTGATCGAAGGGCCGCGTTCGGTGGTCTTCGATCAAGCCGAGAACCGTCTGCACGCGCAGAAGGCCCTGCTCGAGTTCCTGCTCGCGGAGCCTGAGTGGAAGAAGCGGTTGGCTTCGCAGTAATCGGTGTGACGGCGACCTTCACGGTCGCCCGTTCCGCCGTGATCTGGACCTCGCGGGCGTGAATCCCGCCGCGACGAAGGGCCGCACACGAGGCCCGCGAAGGAGTGAAGCGATGAAGCGCAAGGTGGTGCTCGCCTATTCCGGTGGCCTCGACACCTCCGTGATCCTCAAATGGCTGGTCGAAGAGCGCGGCTTCGACGTCGTCGCGTTCATCGCCGACGTCGGCCAGGGCGAGGACCTCGAGGAGGCGCGTCACAAGGCCGAACGCACCGGCGCCTCGAAGACGATCGTTCGCGATCTCACCGAAGAGTTCGTGCGCGACTTCATCTTCCCGATGATCCGCGCCAACACGGTCTACGAGGGCTCGTATCTGCTCGGGACCTCGATCGCGCGGCCGATCATCGCAGCACACCAGGTCGACGTGGCGCACGCCGAGAGCGCGCAGGCGGTCTCCCACGGTTCCACCGGCAAGGGCAACGATCAGGTGCGCTTCGAGCTGACGTACGCGGCGCTCGCGCCCGAGCTGGAGGTGGTGGCGCCGTGGCGCGAATGGAGCTTCGGCTCGCGCTCGGATCTCATCGCCTACGCCGAGAAGCACGGCATCCCCACGCCCGTGACGAAGGACAAGCCCTACTCGATGGACCGCAACATCCTTCATCTCAGCTTCGAAGGGGGGATCCTGGAGGATCCGTGGGCCGAGCCGCCGCGCTCGACGTACGTGCTCGCGGTCCCACCCGAGGAGGCACCGGATCAGCCCGAGGAAGTGCTGGTCGAGTTCGAGGACGGCAACGCCGTGGCCGTGAACGGAGAGCGGCTCGGCCCGGCGGAGCTGCTGACGCGGCTCAACGAGATCGGCGGGCGCCACGGCGTGGGACGCGTCGACCTGGTGGAGAACCGCTACGTCGGGATTCGCTCACGCGGCGTGTACGAAACCCCAGGCGGCAGCGTCCTTCTCGCTGCGCATCGCGCCGTCGAATCGATGACGCTCGACCGCGAGGTGCTGCGCGATCGCGACGCGCTCATGCCGCGCTACGCTCAGCTCGTCTACAACGGCTTCTGGTTCGCGCCCGAGCGCCGCGCTCTCCAAGCGTTGGTGGACGAGGGGCAGAAGGGCGTGACCGGAGAGGCGCGACTCAAGCTCTACAAGGGAAGCATCCGAGTCACGGGGCGGCGGTCTTCGGTCTCTCTCTACGACGCCGCGCTGGCCACGTTCGAAGCCGATTCCGTCTATCGGCAAGCGGACGCGACGGGCTTCATCCGGCTCAACGCGCTCCGCCTCGCGCAGCGTGCCCGCCGAGACGCTCGCGTCGCCTCCGCCAAGAAGAAGTGACGGCTGGGTAGCCAACGCGCCCCACTCAGCCGCGGCGCACCATGTCGACGAGCTGGCGGGTGTCGAGGTTCTGGGCCTCGGTGCTCATCTGGCCGCGGTAGCGGCCTTCGAGGCCTTTCGCTTCGGCGAGCATCGCCTGGAAGCTTTGCTTCAGCATGTCGGGCGACAGCGTGCGGCCACCTGCGTAGTAGCGCTTGGCCACCTGGCCGAGCGCGTAGGTGCTCGCGAAACCAAGTCCCGAGCTGACGGCCTGCTTGCCGATGCCACGCAGCAGGCCACCGCCGACCGCCCCGAGGATCCCGCCGAGTAGCTTGCGCCCCACTTGCTCGACGTACTGCGAGGTGAGCCCGACTCCCAGCGTCGCGAGCAGATCCTTGAGTTGCCCGCGTTCGAGGTCGTAGCCATAGGCGCGGCCGATCTCGTGAACCAGCTTCATCTGCAGTGGAATCACCGCCATCGTGGCGAGCGATTCGGGCAGGAGCTCGAGCGCACCGTTGCGGATCGCAGCCGAGAGAATGCGTTGATCGATCTCCCCTTCGTTCGGCACACCCACCACCGGCGTTGAACCCGGCGCGGGCGCGGTCGCCGTGGCAGCGGGGCTCGGCGTAGATGCCGGGATGCTCTCCTCCGCCGCGGCGGCGAGGCTCTCGGCGCGCTCGACGAACGCCTTCGCCTGCCCAGGATCGAGGCCGAGCTCGGCGCGCAGCTCACCGAGAAATGCGCGCTCGGCCGGTGACTGGACACCGTCGGCGTCGCACACGCACACCGCCATCTCGAACGCGAGCTGGCGCGCCTCGTCAGTCGTGAGCGCGCGCGCTGCGTCGGCGCGAGTGACGCGTTTCATGAGCACGTCCTGGTACGCCTCCGGTAGCGAGGTCGCCCCCTCGCCGGCCAACGACGCCGCGATGCCCTTCAACGCCTCGCGCTCGGTCTCGTCGTTGCCGCCCTCGGCGAACGCCGCCATCAGCGCCAACGTCAGAATCGCCTTCTGCTCGTCTGGGTTCATGGTCGTCCTCCCCGCCACACCATAAACGACGATCGAGCGCCACGGGACCCGCTCCCGCGCTGGCGTCATCAGCCGGCTCGAACGAGAGAGGGCCGGAGCCTGCCGTGAAACGGCGGGCTCCGGCCCCGAGCGAACCGGCCGAATCGGGTCAGGCCGGCGTGGCAGCCCGCGCACGGCGGCGCCGGAAGAGCGCTGGCACCGCGAGCAACGCGCTGAAGAGCCCAGCTGCAGCGTCCGCCGAACCGATCGCGCCGCAGGCACCCTTGAAGGTCGCGGTCACGGTCTTCGCCGCGTCCATCGTGACCTGACAAGAACCGGTTCCCGAGCAGGCCCCGCTCCAGCCGCCGAACGTCGAGCCGGAGGCCGGCGTCGCGGTGAGGGTCACGAGCGTCGCCGTGGGGAAGCTCGCCGAGCACGAGGCGCCACAGTCGATGCCTGCGGGATTGCTGGTGACCGTGCCCTTGCCGCTACCCGCCTTGGCGACGGTGAGCGTGACCGGCTGAAGCGCGAAGGTCGCGGTCACGGTCTTCGCGGCATCCATCGTCACCTGGCAGGTGCCGGTCCCCGTGCAGCCGGCGCCACTCCAGCCCGAGAAGGTCGAGCCCGTCGCGGCGGTCGCGCTCAGCGTCACCACGGCGTTCGGCTCGAGCCACGTGGAGCAGGTCGCGCCGCAGTCGATCCCGCCGCCCGTCACCGTGCCCGAGCCCGCGCCTGCCTTGACGACCGACAGCGCCAGCCCCTGCGTGAAGGTCGCGGTCACCGTGGTGGCCTCGGTGATGGTGAAGTTGCAGATCCCGGTGCCCGCGCACGGGCCGCTCCAGCCAGCGAAGAAGCTGCCGCCTGCGGTGTCAGGCACGGCGGTCAAGGTCACCGAGGTACCGACGGCGAGCTGCGTCGCGCAGGTGGCGCCGCAATCGATGCCGTTGCCCGACACCGTGCCCGCGCCCGTGCCTTGCGTCGTCACCGAGAGCGCAACTTCGAGCACCGGCGGGCCGACGACGTGAAGCGTGTAAGCCTGGCTGGCAGCGTTGTTGCTGGCATCCGTCACGTCCACGGTGAACGAGAAGTCGCCACCGGCGGTGGGCGTGCCGAACAGAACGCCCGGCGACGTGTCGCCGCTGTCCGGATCGGTGTAGTCGCCGAGGGTCAGTCCGGGCGGGAGCGAACCGTTTTGGATCACGATCGTATACGGGCGATTACCACCGACGACGACCGTGCGCGGCAGGTAGTCGACGCCGCTCTCTCCGTCTTGGACGTGGTCGATGAGGCCGAGCGGCGCCTCGACGTCGAAACCCGCCATCTGCGCGCCGATGTAGTTGCCGACCACGACCTGGGCTTCACAGTTCACGTAGTACGTGTCGCCGTTGGCGTCGGTGACCGCCACGGCGGTGCCCACGCCGTGTAGATAGAGGGGATCGCTGGGATCGGTGGTGGTCTGGACCTCGTCGCACATCGCCTCGCCGGTCTCGCCATCGATGGTGTCCGCCGCGGCTCCGTACCCGTAGAACTCGTAGCGCCGGGTGACGGTTTCGGAGCCGTCGCCCA
>CAYVDO010000041.1:30284-30508 GCA_964450125.1 uncultured bacterium | reverse complement strand
CTCGCAAGCGACCGGACCTCTTGTTGCTGTCCGATGCAACACTGTCTGCCGTGGGCCTTGATCAGTACGACCTCGACCGAGGCACGGCGACCCTTCGGAAGCTGGTGCTAATCGAGCTAAAGCGAGGAGCATCGACGATCGGACGGGACGCGATGCATCAGGCCAACTGCTACGTCCAAGATCTCCTTGGGTGTGGACTACTGGATGGCCCACCCTACGTGCAT
>CAYVDO010000041.1:0-30274 GCA_964450125.1 uncultured bacterium | reverse complement strand
CTTCGTCGTAGGGGACAAGATCGACGATCGGATGGACCCCGTTCAGAAGGTCGGTGAACCGGACAGGGCGCGGATCGAGGCACACTCTTTCGGACGACTCGTTCGTACCGCCAACAAGCGATTGTTCGACATGAGAGACCGGGTGAACGAGCGGTATGGCCAGGAGGTCGACACGGCTTTGCAGACGCCCGCTCTGGAGAGCCGTCAGGGTGATCTAGAGTTCGACACTAGCGCTGCTGGTCCCGAACACCGGACAGCCTGAGTCGCCTTTGCTCGGAAGACTGGCAAACTGATCCCGGACGGTTAGGCACAGCCACCTCGTACAGGCCAGATCCGGTTGGGCGCGTCGCTCCTTCCGATCGTGCGGTTTTCCTTCCACAGTCCGTCGAAGGCACACATCGACTCTTTTCATCTCGTCTCCAGGGCGGTGAGGTGATCAAGCTCGCCACCGAGCGCAAGCACTTCACCGACGTCGTCATGATGGTCGCCTAGCAGGCCGAGCGCGACCTCGTGCGCGCGGTTGCAGCCCATTACCCGCGCGTCGATCAGGAAGGGCGAACGCTCATCCAGACCGCGCTCGCTTGTACAGGCGACCTCCACGTCACCGGCACCGAGCTACGCGTCACCCTCGCGCCGCTGAGCTCGCCACATCGCTCCCGGGCCATCGCCGCCCTCTGCGATGCGCTCAACGCAACCGACACTGCCTTCCCAGGGGCGCGGCTGCGGCTACGATTCACCGTTCGCCAGAATACCGATTGACCTCGGGAAGCGGACAAATCCACTGGGGCCTATGCCAGGAGGTCTGAATTCACCTCGATGCCGTGCTCTCGTAGGTATTCGGCAGCCCGCCGACAGATTTCCTCCTGTCGAAAGTTCCGGTAAGCGTGCCAGACCACCGATGGTGCTTCCTTGCGTGTTCTTCCCCGGTTGACCATTCACTTCCCCTCGAGCTCCGCCGCGCGGAGCTTGTGCCAATTCGCCATCGCCGCCAGCTCGGTTCGAAGCGCTGTCGCGTCCCGGATGATCGCGTCACAGTGTTTGTTCATGGCTTCAAATTTCGCAGGGGGTGTGATCTTGTCGTTCACGTAGAACCGCTTCGTGTAGTCCTTCTTCATCTGTTGGTGCTCGGCGACCACCGCATCGAGATCCTTGATGCGGACGTCGTACGCAGCGGCCATCGCCAGATGGTCCTGGATCGACGAAGCCGCGTCTGCGGCATGGGCGACAGTGGTCAGCGTGAGCCCCGCAAGGAACCACAAGACAAGCACCACGGGTCCAAATGGGGTCTTCATGGGGTTGATCTCCTTCGCCCCGGCTCGGGGCGGTCTGCAATCGGATTCGCGTCAGGTGGTCTCGATGTATGGATTCGCGCGCGCGTGCGACTCCTCACAGGCAGAGCAATCTGGATGCCGGCGACTGGCTCACCTTCTTGGAGCGTAGACGGGCGCGGCTTCGTGTGCGTGCGCCCTGGCCGGAGCGAAGCGTGCCGCGGGGATCCGCGGGTACTCGATCGACGACCGTCACCCTGACGTGTCGAGAGCGCCGGCGGAGGTCGTGGCGTGCCCGTAGAGAAATCGAGGGAATGCCGTGCCCCACCGGCGTGGGAGCAGGCTCAGCGGGGCAAACCGATCTCCGAAGTCGGCGACCAAGCGGTAGGACGCCAGCAGTGACCCGTGTGCACGCGTCCGTTCGAGTGGCTGGGCCGTGAGCACGAAGGCCGCCCCGGCTGGGTGGGTCAGAGGAGACAGGACGTCGTCGACGATCGCGAGATCTGCGGGGGTGCGTCGGGGTCCCCGGCTCACGTCGTCGAGTGGCACCCACGTGATGGGCGGATGGGGCTGGTAGCCGCCATCAGGACCGATCGCGGGGGCGTACACGACGCCTGGCACGGCGCGCAGGGTGGTCATCAGATCGTGGTAGCTCGTATCGGCGCGGGGCGAGGTCAGGAGCCTGGTCGGATCGAAGATCAGTAGCACGAAGCTGAGGATCAGCCCGAGGTGTGCGGCCGCCCGCTCAACGGGCACGCCATCCCGATCGAGCCATACGTGTATTCCTACGCTACTCACGATGATGAGCCAGGTGGCGATCGGGATGTACACGTTGTTGTTCGACCCTGGATCCATGCTTCCCATCAACGCGCTCACGGCGGCCATGATGAGCTGGATGCCGAACACATCCGGGCGGCCTCGTGGCCGAACGGTCCTGATGCACGTCCACGTCGCGACGATCGCCAGAAGCAGGAAGTGCCGGATCAAGTAGACGGCCGGTCGAGCGAACGTCGAGAGGTGGAATTCGCTCCACCCCGCCGGCACGCTCCACGTGAAGTAGTGAAACGCTGGGCCGAACAGGCGCGGTCCGGCCAGGAGGTAGAGTCCGGGGCCGGCGATCAACACGAGGATGATCTCGGGAACGATCTGCCGCCATCCAACGCGCAATCCGAGGAAGCCGATCGCGCCGATCACGAACCATGCACCGTGTTGCTTGAGCCAGAACCCAGCCACGAGCAGCAGAAGTCCGAGGATTCGGCGCGGCCGCGACTCGGCTCGTTCCAGGAGCAGGGTGCCCAGCAAGATCGAGAGCAGGAGGCAGGAATCCGCGTGAGCCGTGTCGAGGTAGCTGTCAGTCGCGCGATAGCTCGCAGCGAAGAGACCCGTCGCGATCAACCCCCACCAGGCCTTTCCAGTTCGCTGCCGGACGAGCAGGTAGATCAGGGCACCGCAGGCTGTGGCGGCGAGGATCGCGACCCATCGGAGCGTTGTTCGGTCGGCGCCGAAGATCCAGGCCGCCGGCGCACTGATCACGTAATAGAGCGGGTTGTAGGCGAGCGCGACGAAATCCGAGCCCGGCCGGGGGTAGAGCGGTTTCCCTTCGAGCAGGCGCAGGACGTGGTTCACCACTTCGCCTTCCATGAGCTCGAGATTGAGCGGGAAGGAAACGTGATCGACGAACAGCGCGAGTACGACGGCCACGTTCAACAGCGACCAAACGGCGAGCAGCGGAACAGCGCCGCCTCGTCGGATCGAAGCTGCGGTATTGCTCTGACGAAGGTCGTGGGCGACCGCGAGCCCGCCCGCGAGGAGCAGCGCAGTCCGTCCAATGTCGTGCACGCCCTGGCCTCGATCCGTGTCGTTGCGGGTACCTTGCCTGATTGGCCGCTGAGCGACTGGTCGTCGCAACCCGGCCACGGGCTTGGGAGCAAGGACCAGGCCGTTCGGTATCCAGCGTGCAAGCGCTTGCGAGCGGAGACTCGTGGGCGGATCGACGTGCTCGAAACCAAGTCGGATCGGTGTGCAGAGGATGGGAGCCTCCGCAGCAAGATCGCGCAACGCCGCGGGCGCTGCGTCGTGACGAGCGCCGACACATGTGACCAGCATCGTTACACTTCACGTTGATGATCTCTCCCGCCGCAGAACCCGAAGCCGCCCACTCCGGGGGTGGGTCGATGCCAGCGGCCGGCATGCGGGGAAATCCAGGCGTGGCTCCCGACTCGATCGGAGGCAAGCCCAGTTGCGACAGCAGGACGGTAGCCCCACGAGTTCCCCGCACGGCCGTTCGCTTGATAGCCGCCTTCGGATGTGTGCTCGGGCTCTTCGGCGCTGCGCTGGCCGTCACCCTGATCACGCTGGACCGAATCGCGTCGGCAGAAGTGGAGCTGGCGCGGGTTGAAGACGCGAAGCACGCTTGCCACCTGGCCACGTCGGTCATCCGTGGGCAGTACCTCGAGCAAGTGCGGCTGCTGCTGCGCGGCGCGACTCAACCGAGCGCGGCCTACGAGCACGCTGCTGCGGAAACGCACGATGCCGCATCGGCGCTGACCGACGCTCTCGGACCGGGTCCCTCGAGAGAGCTCGCGGCGGCGATTGCCAGGTTGGGGAGCGAGCTCGATGCGCGCTTCCGACCGTTGTTGACCTCGGCGTCTTCCGTGGCTGCCGAGCAGCGGCTCGGCGAGCTCGAGGCGGTAGTCGGGCCGATCCTCGAGCAGACCGTCGAGCTCCACGACCGGTTGCATCACACGCTCAGCCGCGAACGTGACGAGGCGCTAGCCCGTGAGGCAGCGATGCGCACGTGGGCGCGGTGGGTCGAGATCGTCTTCTTTCTGTCCGCCATCGCGGCGGCGGCCATCGTCGTCTCCTTCGTCGGCCGGTCGATCTTGGTGCCGGTCGCCGGCCTTCAGGCGGGGGCGAGCCGAATGGCGGCGGGCGATCTGAGCGCGCGCGTCGACGTCCCGGATCGACACGACGAGTTTTCGGTGCTCGCGTCGACGTTCAATCGCATGGCCAGCGACCTCGAGACACACCAGGCTGCATTGCTCAGGTCACAGCGTTTGGCGGCAATCGGCCAGATCGCAGCCGGTATCGCCCATGAGATCAACAACCCTCTCGGGGTGATCCTGGGGTACCTGAAGCTCATCCGGAAAGAGCTGGCCGCGCCTGGTTCATCTCGCGAGTCGCTGGCAGGCGAGCTCGCCATCGTCGAGGACGAGGCCCACCAATGCCAACGGATCGTGGAGGACCTCCTCGACCTCGCGCGGCCGGCCCGGGTGGCGACGGCCGAGATCGATCTCGCGGATCTCGCATCCGAGGCCGTTGACCGGATCGCGGAGGCCGGCAAGGTCGACGGTCTCATAATTGTGCAGGCGACTCCCTCACCAGCCAGCGGAGGGCCAGCCGAGGGCGGATCACCGTTCGCGATCCGGGGCGACTCGACGAAGTTGCGCCAGGTGATCTGCAACCTCCTGTCGAATGCGGCCGATGCGACACCCGAACGCGGCAGGATCGAGGTCGCGATTCAGAGCACCCAAGAGCACGTCACGCTGGTGATCTCGGACTCGGGGGCCGGCATCCCCGTGGAGCATCGCGATCACGTCTTCGAGCCGTTCTTCACGACCAAGCCCCGCGGCACCGGCCTCGGACTGGCGGTCTCCCAGGCCATCACGGACGCGCACGGTGGGCTCCTGCGGCTGGAGCCGCGGCCCGGTGGCGGAACCCGCGCGCTGCTGCGCCTGCCGCGAGCGATCGCCACAGACGGGCTCCCGCTCGTCTCCCGCAAGATCGTCGGCTCGCGTGCGAGCTGAGCGATGAATCCCGGACGTCCGCACATCCTGGTCGCCGACGACAAGGAGAGCATTCTTGGCCTCTTCCGTAAGATCCTGGAGGACGGCTTCGTCGTCACGACCGCGAGCGACGGCCGTGAGGCGCTCGCGATCGCACTCGAAGGCGACATCGACGTCGTCGTCACCGACATCCGCATGCCGGGCTTGGACGGCTTCGAGTTACTTCGGGAGGTCAAGCGGGAGCGGCCCGATCTCGAGGTGATCCTGATGACCGCGTTCGGGTCGATCGACAAGGCCGTCGAAGCCATGAAGCAAGGCGCTTACGACTACCTAGCCAAGCCCTTCGATCCCGACGAGGCGTTGCTGACCGTGACGCGCGCGGTGGAGCGCAAGCGATTGCGCGACGAAGCGCGAAGCTTGCGCCTGGCTCTGGCGAGCCAGGCACGCTTCGAGAACCTCATCGGACGTAGCGAGCCGATGAGGCGGGTGTTCTCGTTGGTCGGGCGGGCAGCGCAGAGTGACGTGACCGTGCTGATCACCGGCGAGAGCGGTACGGGTAAGGAGCTCGTGGCGCGGGCCATCCATCAGACCAGCGAACGCAAGAGTGGCGCGTTCGTTGCGGTCAACTGCGGTGCGATTCCGGAAACGCTCATCGAGTCGGAGCTCTTCGGCCACCTCAAGGGGTCGTTCACGGGTGCCACCAGCGATCGCCGCGGGCTCTTCGAGGAGGCGCAGCACGGCACGTTGTTCCTCGACGAGGTCGGAGAGCTGCCACTGCTGCTGCAGGTGAAGCTCAACCGGGCGCTGCAAGAGCGGGTCGTCCGGCCCGTCGGATCGTCCCACGAGCGGAGAGTAGACGTCCGCGTCATCGCGGCGACCAACGTCGATCTGCGCGCTGCGACGAGTGCCGGTCGCTTCCGCGAGGACCTCTTCTACCGGCTCAACATCTTCCCGATCCGGCTGCCGCCGCTCCGGGAGCGCCGAGACGACATACCGCTCTTGGCGGCGCACTTTCTCGAGCTGCACGGTCAACGGAGCGGCGCAGGCGGCCCGGTCCTTGCCACCGCCCCGATCGAAGGGTTCACGCCGGAGGCTCTCGCTGCGCTCGTACGGTACGGATGGCCCGGGAACGTACGGGAGCTCGAAAACGCGATCGAACGAGCCGTCACGATGCGAGACGGGGGCCGGATTCCGCTCGATGCGTTGCCCGAGGAGATCATGGCCGAAGGAGCGACTCGAGCATCGGCGGCGCATTCCGCGGGCCTGGCGCGGCTGAGCTACCGGCAGGCCGTCGAGCTCTCGCGCGATCGCATCTCGCGGGAGTATCTCGAAGCGCTGATGCGCGAGTTCAACGGGAACGTGACGCGGGCCGCCGAGCAGGCCGGCATGGAGCGCGAGAGCCTTCATCGGCTGCTGCGGCGCTACGACGTGACCACGGAATCGTTCCGCGAGGGCGCTACATAGGCGTGCGATTCCTCGGGAAGGCCCGAGGGATCGAGCGGCCGTGCGAGCGACTGGCACGCGCTCAAGGCCCGGCGATATTCCTTGGCGGGGACGGTCGCAGGCTCGCTCGGTCACATCGCGGGAGCACCGAGCGTTCCCGGTGGGTAGAGCGACGGGATGCCCTTCAGGACTCCGTCGAGCTTCTTGAAGTTCTCCTGCGTCGCTGCGAGATCGCCGGAGTCACCGGACTTGTCCAGGCGCTCGGCGAGATCGGCGACGAACTTCGCGTTCGCTTTGAGCTTCGCGAGCTGCTCGGCGGGAAGGTCGCTCGACTTCGTGACCAGCGCGTTCACCCCGTCGCGCACCGCGAACGCTCGCTCGTGCACCTGTTCGAGCTGCTTCGCCTCGATGGTCTTGGCGAGGTCGGCCCGGCGGGTCTGGATGTCACCCCAGATCGCTGCCGGGGTGTCCGCCGCGTTCCCGCTGGCGTGCTCGGGCATCTCGTGGCCCATCGCTTGGTGACTCGGCTCCTTCCTGTCGCCGTGTTTGTGGCCGGCGTCGCCGGCCCACGCAGCCGGACTGCCGACGAACCATGCCAAGGCTGCCATTGCGGCCACGACCTGTCGCGTCTTCATGTGCTTCCTCCCGGGCGGTCCGTGTCGAGTGGGAGAACCGAGAGCCGCCGCCCCAGCCGGCTCCGAGTCCCCTGCGGGCCCATGGCTCAGGCCACGGCCCTGTGCGTGCCTCGGGAGCGCCGCTCCCGAAGCTCTTCGATCTTGCTGTAGAGGGTAGGGATCACGACCATGTTCAGGAACGTGGAGGTGAAGAGGCCGCCCAGGATGACGTGCGCCAATGGCCGCTCGAGCTCCTTGCCGGTCGGCTCGCCCCACAGGAGCGGCACCAATCCGAGGGCGGCGGTCGCCGCCGTCATCAGCACCGGGTTCAATCGATCCAGCGAGCCTTCGAGAACCCGGCGTTCCAACGGGAGGCCCTCTTTCGCGAGCTGGTTGTAGTGGCTGATCAGGATGATGCCGTTCCGGGACGCAATGCCGAACAGGCTGATGAATCCGATCATGGCCGGGACACTGATGTCCCGCCCGGTGAGGTAGATGGCCACGACACCCCCGATGAGCGCGAGGGGCAGATTGAGCATGACCAACAGCGCTTCGCGTGTGGTGCCGAAGGCCTGGTACAGGAGCAGGAAGATTCCGACCACCGCGCCGGAGCCGAACAGCAGCAGCACGCGTTGCGCCTGCTGCTGGCTCTCGAACTGGCCGCCGTACTGGATGAAGTAGCCCTGCGGGAGCTGGACGCTGGCTCGCAGTCTGTCTTGAACCTCGGCGATCAAGCCGTTCAGGTCACGCCCCGCGACGTTGCAGGCCACGACGATGCGCCGCTGCACGCTCTCTCGGTTGATGACGTACGGCCGCTCTTCGACCCCGATGTCGGCGACCTCGCGCAGCGGGATCTTGACGTGGGCCTTGCCCTCGAGCCCACTTTGGGGTGCATCCACGAGCGCGTTTGCCATGGCGGCCAAATCACGTCTCCACGGTTCGCCGAGCCGCACCACCAAGTCGAATGCCCGCTGACCTTCGAGCACCTGGGACACCGTGGTCCCGCCGAACAGGGTCTCGACGGTGGACGTGAGGTCCGCCACCGTCAGTCCGTATCGAGCCGCGCGCGCTCGGTCGATCTTGATCCTCACCTCGGGGACGTTGACCTGTTGCTCGAGCTGGAGGTCGACGACCCCGTCGACCGAGCGCATCACCTTCTCGATCTCGGCACCTTTCGTCCGCAGCAGGTTCAGGTCCGGGCCGTAGAGCTTGATCGCAACCTGCGCGCGGATGCCCGACAGCACCTCGTCCATCCGGTGGGCGATGAACTGCCCGACGTTCACCGCCACGCCAGGGATCGCGTTCAGGTCGGCACGGATCGATTCCAGCAGCCGGTCCGGGCTGATCGTGGGGTCCCGGTCGTAGTCGAGCTTGACGTCGAACTCGCTGAAGTTCGGGGGCTGAGCGTCCTCGTCCAACTCGCTGCGGCCCGCGCGCTGCGAGATCGAGACGACCTGCTCGTACCCGAGGAGCCGCTCTCGAATTCGCTGCCCCAGGCGCATCGACTCGTCGAGTGACGTGCCGGGGAGGGTGTTGAGCGCAATGATGAAGTTGCCCTCGTGGAACTCGGGCAAGAACGAGCGGCCGAACCGGGGAACCATCGCCACCGCGACACCGAAGAGCACGACGATGCTGCCGACCACCGGCCACGTGTGACGGAGGCTGAATCGAAGCAATCGTTCGTAGCGCCTCTTCAGCGCATGTGCGATCCAGCTTTCCTTGAGATCGCTGCGGGTCTCGCCGATCAGCAGATAGCAGAGGACCGGGGTGCTGGTGAGCGCGACGACGAGCGAGCAAAGCAGTGATCCCAGGTAGGCGATTCCGAGCGGTGCGAAGATCCGCCCCTCGATCCCCGTGAGGAAGAAGATCGGCAGGAACACGATCGCGACGATCAGCGTCGCGTACACGACCGAGTTCCGGATCTCGGCGGATCCGTGGAACACGACGTCGAGAACCGATTGGGGGCTTCCCGCCTCGCGATTGAGCCGCAGGCGCCGGAATACGTTCTCCACGTCGATGATCGCGTCATCCACCACCTCGCCGATCGCGATCGCGAGGCCGCCGATCGTCATCGAGTTGAGGCCGACCCCGAACGCCTTAAGCACCATGACGCCGGCCAAGAGAGAGGTGGGCATGGCGAGGAAGCTGATGAACGAGGCACGCGCGTTCATCAGAAAGACGACGAGCACGATGGTGACGATGACGCCGCCCTCGATGAGCGCTCGCTTGAGGTTCCGAATCGATCCCTCGATGAACTCGGCTTGCCGGAAGACGCGGAGGTTGAGTTCGATGTCCTTCGGCAGGCTGCCTTGGATCTCGCGCAGCGCCGCTTCGACTTGATAGGTCGTGCGCAGGGTGTCGGCGCCGAAGGCCTTGGAGACCGTACCGATCACCGCGTTCCTGCGGTCGAGGGCCCCATCGCCGCGCTTGGTCTCCGCGCCGAACTGAACCTCGGCGAGTTGCGAAATTCGAATGGGTACGCCGTCGATCGTCTTGACGAGCGTCCGTCGCAAATCGTCGAGGCTCCCGATTCGGCCTACCCCGGTGACGATCAGCTCCTGGGAGGGGGCCTGGAGAAAGCCCCCGGGCACGTTCAGGTTGGCCCGTTCCAGGGCGCTCACCACCTCCGTCAGGCTGATCCCGAAGGCCTGCAGCCGCTCGGGATCGAGGAGGACTTGGTACTGCTTCACTTCCCCGCCGATGGACACCGCCGAAGCCACTCCTGGGATCGACAGCATCCGCGGTGCGATCTGCCAGTCGGCGATCGTGCGCAGCTCCATCGGCGAGCGGGTGTCGCTCTGCAGGCTGTACTTGACCAGCCACCCGACCGCCGAGGTGATCGGCAGCATGACGGGAGCCTTCGTGCCTGCTGGAAACCGATCGCGCACCGACTGGGTGCGTTCGTTCACGAGCTGTCGGTCGATGTAGATGTCCGTGCCCCAGTCGAACACGACGACGACCGTCGAAAGACCGACTGACGATTGCGACCGGACGTTCGCGACGTTGGGAGTGCCGTTGACGGCGCTCTCGATGGGGAAGGTGATGAGGGACTCGACGTCCTCGGGCGAGAGGCCAGGTGCCTCGGTCTGGATCACCACCTGCGGCGGCGCGAATTCCGGGAAGACGTCGACCGCCATGCGCGAGGCGACTGCACCGGCGGTTACGAGGAAGACGACCAGCCCGGCCACCACCAGGAGCCGGTGGGTGAGCGACCAATGGATGATGCGGTTCAGCATGATCAGTCGTCGTCGGCCGCGGAGCCGCCACCCATGAGGGCCTTGGTGTGGAGCTGGCGCTTTCCATCGGTCACGACGCGATCACCGGGCACGAGGCCGTCTTTCACCTCGACGAACTGGTCGTCGCTCGCCCCGGAGACGATGTCCTTGCGCACGAACGCATCGCCTTCCATCACGTACACGAAGGTCTCGCCCGCCTCCTCCAGCAACGCCGCCTTGGGAACTGCCAACGCCGCGTCGTCGTGATGGATGACGACGGTGACCGAGGCGAACATCGCGGGCTTGACGAGCTCATCCCGGTTGTCGATCTCGACCCAGGCGTCCACGGTCCGCGTTTCGGGATCGAGGGTCGGCGAGAGATAGACGATGGAGCCGGTCCGCGGTTGGTTCGGGTATGCCAAGAACCGGACGTGCGCCTGCTGTCCCAAGGCGACGCGAGAGAGGTCGGATTCGAAGACTTTGCAGGTGACGTTCAGACGCGCCAGGTCCATGACGTGCATCAGGTGCTTGCCTGGCTCGATTGCTTCACCGAGCTCGACGTCGCGGTGGACCACCACGCCCCCAATGGGGGTCGTGACGGTGATGGTGGGCGGCGGATTCCCCACCTGACGGGTCTCGATCTCGACCATCCGCTGCCCACCGGTCACGTGGTCGCCGAGGTTCGCGTAGAACCGGATGACGCGCCCGTCGACCCGGGTACTCACCACACCGATCGAATTCGGACGGGGCTCGGTCGTGCCCGTGCAGCCGACGACGTCGTCGATCGGCCGAAACTCGGCCTCGGCCGTCGCCAAGCCAATGCTTTCGCGGGCTGCGGCGTCCAACACCACGCGCGTGGCAGGCCCCCCTTTCGCGGCATCGAGCGCTCCGCCGTGCGCCCACACGGAACCGCGTGAGGCAAGAACCAGGACGACCGCACTGGCCGCCGCCGGGCGTGTGCGCCCCCATCGACTCCGGGTGTTCATGATGCAGGCACCTCGCTCGCGTGGTTTGGCTCGGCGGGTGGTGTCGTGATCCCGGCCGCGATGTCGAGATCGATGCGCGCTTGGTTGTAGTCGCGCAGCGTGTCGATGTAGGACGACTTGAGCTCTGCGAACTGCTGCCGGGACTGGACGACCTCGGTGATGTTCGATAGCCCCTGGCGGTACCCGGTCTCGACGAGCTTGACGTTGTCCTGGGCATGCTTCAGGACACCCGGTCCGTACCGCTCCAGAAGCGCGCCGAGTGTCCGGACGCGGTTCCAGGCGTCTGCGAGCTCCGCTTCGATCTGGATGCGTTGCGCTTCGAGCGCGGCCCGTGCTCGCGCTGCCAGCGCGACCGTCTCGGCGATCCGGCCCTGCTTCCGATCGAACACCGGAAGCGGAACCGAGAGCCGGAGCCCAAAGAAACTATCCACTCCCTGCCGCGGGGCTCCGTCGACGACGCTGAGCTCGCGCTCGTACGTCAGACCGAAGCGCCAATCGTCGAGTCGCTCGGCGTTGGCTCGCGCGTGCTCCGCCTGGGCCAGAGCGACCTCGAGTACCACCGCCTGCCGGTCCGGTCGGTTTTCCAGCACAGCCGCCGGCGCGTACCGCGCCGGGTCTGGGGCACGACCGATGTCCAGCTTCCCCACCAGCGTGATCGGACCGTCGTCGGGGACTTGCCCGAGCAGACGGGTGAGCTCGAGCACTTGCGTCCGTGCCGCGGCTTCCGCAATTGCCTCGCGCTGCTCGCCCTGCGCGACCGCGATCTCGATCGCGTTGGCGTCCTTCTGTGAGAGCTGGCCGCTCTTCACGCCTGCGCGCGTGACGTTCAGGAGATCTCGATTCAGGCCGATCAGGAACCGCTGCAAGTCGAGCTGCTCGTTCAAGGCGAAGATCGAATTCGCGGCGTTGCGAGCGCTCGCCGCCACGCGTCGCTCTTGATCCCGAACGCCAGCCCGGGCGAGCTCGAGCTCGAGCCTCGCCGCATCCACCTGTGCGGGGATGCGACCGCTGATACTGAACGGCTGGCTCACGCTGGCCGAGAACCCGTGCTCGCCCTCGTTCCGGAAGGCGCTGTCGAACCGTCCGTCGAGCTCGACCTCCGGGTTGGGCCAGAGCCCCGCCTGCACGATGCGCGCGTCCGCTTCGCCGAGGCCGGCTCGGGCCGCCGTGAGCTCGGGGTTGTGCGCCACGGCTCGACGAATCGCCTCGTCGACGGTGAGACGTTCACCCGCTCGCCCCGGGGAGCTCGCGCCGACGAGTGCCCCGACCACGGCAAGGGCGCGCACGATCGGTCGAAGTCGCAGCCGCGCACCGCGGAACCGGGCTGACATCGTAAGGGACCGCTCTCGCGGGCAACTCGGCTCGAAAACCACGGGTCGGCTCCAAGCAACAACGGTGCCGGACGCGACACAAGCCGCAAGGCTCGAATCACACGGGAAGTTCCCGCAGCGTTGCCGATGACCAGTGTGCAGTGGTGAGGCGTTGTGACCGCTGCGATCACACGCGGCTGAAAGAGTCACACGCAGGCGGGGACCACCCCATCCGTGGCGGGAACAATCCATGCAGGGAGTCGGAACCTGCAGCCGTCGACGACGAGCATCAGCACGGCGGCCGAAGATCGACCCGGAGAACTCGTGAGTCACTGGTGGCGCGTGACGAGCCTCGTCGGAATCGGCTGTAGCAGCCTGTGCGTCGTGGGTGTGCCGCTCCTCGCGGCTTGGCTTCCGGCGACCTTGTTGGGCTGGGTTCACAACGACACGCTCACCCGCGCAATGCTCGTGATGTTCCTGGCCATGGCGCTGGGCGGCGCGGCAGGCGCTTTCCGGCATCATCGCCATGGAGGACCCGCGATGCTCGCCACCGCGGGCGCGCTGGCTCTCGCAGCAGCGACATGGAGGTTCGCACCCATGGGCGCCGCCTGGTTGGGTCTCGTCGCGCTCGTCTCGGGTGGGATCTGGGACTGGCGATTGATGAGGAGCGTGCACCGGCGTGGCACCCCGTCGCATCGGTGAGCGGTGCGATGGGCTACCTCGACGGTCGTCGCCGGTCGTCCGCGTGTGGTCGTCGCACCAGGGCATCATCGGTCGTCGATGCGCAGTTGTCGAAGCGCAGATCCCGCCTTCACGATCTCGAACGAACTCGAGTCGACGATTTCTCATGCGACACAACAACGGGAGCAGCAATGTCGAATCCGCCTGAATCCAAGTACGTGCCGGCGTTGCGCTTTCGCTGGCTTACGTCGTACTACGATGCCGTGGTCGCTGGCACCACCCGGGAGTTCCGTTTCAAGCATGCGCTGATCGACCAAGCAGCTTTGCAACCCGGGCACAGGGTGCTCGATCTGGCATCAGGAACGGGCACGTTGGCGATCTGGATCAAGCAGCAAGAGCCGCAAGCGGAAGTCGCTGGTATTGATGGTGATCCGGCCATCTTGCTGCTTGCGACACGCAAGGCGCAAAGACTCAACGTCGCGGTGAATTTTTCGTGTGCCAGGTCGGACAACCTGCCTTATCCGGACGACCATTTCGATCGTGTGGTCTCGAGTCTGTTCTTGCATCACTTGTCGTGGGAGCAAAAAGAACGCACGGCGCGCGAGGTGTTTCGGGTGCTCAGGCCCGGTGCGGAGCTGCACGTCGCCGACTGGGGGCGCGCCACGAGCGCCTTGATGCGCGGGTTGTTTCTATTCGTTCAAGTGCTCGACGGTTTCGAGAACACACAGGACAACATCTCGGGCAAGCTCATTACTCTCTTCGAGCGGGCCGGGTTTCTCGAAGTAACACAGCGGCAAACCTTCAACACCGTTCTCGGCACGGTTGCACTCTACAGGGCCGTCAAGCCAATCCGGCCCTAAAGTCAGCCGGTCGTTGGTCGTATCGACAGAAGGTGCGGCAACCTCCGGCGAGGGGCCGGCATCGAACTCCTGTTCGCCAATCCGATCGACAAGCATGACCCCCGCGCAGGCAGCTTCAACGCGCGTCGACCGAGTCTCCCGCGTGAACAGAGACACCGTCTGGAAATCGGACGATTGAGTAGTGCTGGTTCAGAAGGCGCTCGACGACGCCGGAACCAAGCTCGATCTGCCTGCAGCCGCCGAACCCATCGGATCCTGGAAAAATCGAGGGCTCGCGGTGCTCGGGCGTGGGCATGCGGCAGTCATTCTCGAACACGATCACCTGGTCACCGACAGCGACCTCGCCGTCGTCCAGGCACACCTGTGCCGTGTGCTCGTCGAGCATGCGTACAACCGTGCCGCGCATGAACGCGTGCCGGGCCTGCGTGAGCGCGAAGCCGCAGGAGCCGAGCGATGGCACGAGCAACGTCATGACTCCGAGCGCGCGTCGAAGATCCCGTATCGGCAAGTCGGCGCGCTGGGTGACGCGATGTTCGAAGCACCTGTCGAAAGGAATGCGCGAACCTATCGAAAGGAACGCGCGAAGTGCCTGTCCGCAGGGGTTCACCGTTGCCCACGATTCTCGTCGCATTCGCCGGCCGCGAGCTCGCCCAGCACCTCTCGCTCGGCGAGAAGCCAGTCATCGAAGTCGCAGCCATCACAGCAGCCTCGCGCCTCGAAGTGGGCATACGCGCGCCGGGCGATCCGATCCCGGATGCTCGCCGATTCCTCTCCCGGGGGCGCGCGGTCGGCGCGAAGCGCATCGGTGGGGCTCAACGCCGCACCAGGCGTCGGTGGGATCCGGTCCCCTGTACCGGAATCGAGCACGCCGGTTGCTTCACGTGGTTGCCTGCTTCGTCGCGAGGGGAGCTTCATGACGGTCCTCCTGGGTTGAGCCCTCCCAACTAGCAAGAGGCGTACCCTCGATGGAGGTTGCGTGTCCCGAAACGGGCGGGGCTTGGTTGTTTGCAGCCGAGGCCTGGGCATTCATGGTGCCCGATGCGTCTGGCACGGACCGAGGCGAGCGTCGATCCGTTTCGGCGAGCAGCTCCTCGAGGTGACCGATGACCGAACGGTCGAGCTCGGTTCCCGCAACCGATCGAAGGATGCCGAGAGCCTCCGCCACGCCGTTCGCCGCCGGCTTGTAGGGGCGATCTTCGGTCAACGCGCAGAACACGTCGGCCACCGACAGGATTCGCGCCCCGAGCGGGATCTGGCCGCCACGAAGTCCGCGCGGATAGCCCGTGCCATCGAGCTTCTCGTGGTGACACAGGACGACGTTCGCGATGGCTTCGGTACCCTGGATACTGCGCAGGATCTCGGCGGCAACGGCGGGGTGGCGATGAATCTCGCGCATCTCGTCCGCCGTCAGGCGGTGCGGCTTGAGCAGCACGTCGTCGCGGACGCCGATCTTGCCGATGTCGTGAACGAGCGCCGCGAGTCGTAGGACTTCCAGGCGGTCGGCGTCGAGGCCGCACCGTCCTCCGAGTGCGACGGCCAAGCGAGAGACGTTGTGGCTGTGCGCGAGGGTGTAACCGTCGCGGGAACCCAAAGCCGTGGCCAGGCTGGCCAGCCCCTGCACGATCGTCTCGCGCTGCGCGTGTCGCTCGACGCGCAGCCGGCGATCCCGTTCTCGTTCGCGCAGCAGAGCCAGGCCGCCGGTGGTCGCGCCCACGAGCTCGTACACGGCGATCATGGCTAGCTGATTCGCATTCTCCATGGGTTGGTCGGGCCAGCTCTTGCGCATGTGGGCGAAGTAGAGCAGCGACACCGCAGTGGCGGTTCCCAGGCCGCCCGCGGGACCGAACCACACCGCTCCGGCGATGACCGGCAACAGGAAGAGACCGCCGAAGATCACGTGGACCACGTGCTGCTGATGGGTTTCGGTGCCGACCACGAAATGCACCGCGGCCACGGTCACGCAGGCGAGGATCAAGCCGAGGGTTCGTCCCCTTGCTACCGATTTGTCGAGTACCGCGCGTGGTTGGTTCGACATCGCTCGGACCGCGGGTCTTTCCGCTGGAGCGCGGCGTGCGAGCGTCGCTCCGATCAGCCGGCCTCGGGCGCCCTGGCGCCGCTCTCGGGTGGCTCGATTTCTTGGATCCGCTTGACCACCTCGATGAGCCGTGCGCGATCTGCCGAGAGCTCGGTGCAAAGCCGTCCCACCTCGTCGTCGCGATAGGCGACCGCCTCGAGCATCACGAGCCGGCGGCCGATCGCATCGAGCGGCGCGGCCATCTCGCGGGTGACCCGGAAGGCGATCGCACCCACGGTTGCATACTTCTCCGCCCGGACCAGGCTCTCCACGCTCTCGCGAAGTCGCGTCCCCATCGCCGTGAACCGCCGACCGAGCCACCCGAGCTCGTCTTCGCTGACCGGGGCCTCGTCTCCCTCGAACCGTCCTTGCTCGATGCGTTCGATGTGCTCGGCGAGTCGCACAATCGGCGCTCGGACCCGGGCTCGCACGATCCACGTCACCAGCAGAGCGAAGAGCGGGATCGCAACGATCGCATGCACTGCATGAAGTCCGAAGAACCGTGCCACGAACTCATCGGTCCCGGGGCGCGATCGGAGCAGCACCACGGCGAGCAAACCAGGCTCGCCGGTCAGGGCTGTCGTCGACACGGCGAGCCAGCGCACGGTTCCCTGGCGCACGAGCGTCCCCTGGCCGTGCCACGGCTTCGCTGGTTCGATCTGGAACGAATGCCCGAAGGTCCTGCCGATCTGGCCGGGGACCGAAGAGGCGAGCACCGTACCCGTCGCATCGAGCACCAGAACCCGGTGCGCGACCCCGGCATATCGCGCAAGCTTCGCTTCGATCGCGGCGAGATCCTCAGGCAAGGGAGGGTGTGACGTCGACGGATCGATCCCGAGAACGCCGAGGGTTTCTCCCAGGTGATGGAAAGTCTCCCGGTAGTGGAGGGTGCGCTCTGCACGGAAACCGGCCACCAGAAACACGGCCATGTTTCCGAGGAAGACCACGTTCACGTAGAGGGTGAGGCGTGCCGCGAGCGACCGCGACCCGCGCGGTACGCGCTCGCTCGTCGAGATGAGTGCGCTGGGCTCTGCGTCCTCGTTCATGAGCCCTCGCGCGGCGTTGGCACGAGGTTCATCCCGCAGCGGGGACAACGGCCCGGCTTGGTGCTGCGTTCGTCGGGGTGCATCGGACAGATGTAGATCGTCGGCTTCGGCGCCTGGGACATGACTCCCGGTTCATCGGCACCCTGCCCGGAGCCAGCAACCGGAGCCGGGCTTGGGTCCTGATGAGGTCCACCCGCCATCAGGAGGTGTTCGTGCTGGCTGGTGGGGCAACCCTCGAGCACCACTGCCGCAAGACTGGACAGCACGACGGATCGTTGGCTCCATCTCTTCCCCGCCTGCTTTGCCGACGTCATGACCGCTTTCCTTCCCGAAGAGCACCGTTGGTTTCCAAAGACCTCGAGTGCCCCTTGAAGCACTTGTCATGCCGAGTGCTTGGAACCCCTGCGAACGTCGTGGTCGAGGCTCGAAGGGCGTCTGCCGTGCGTGACCGGGCCGGTCACAAGCAACCACAGCGGTTACGGCTGAAGGCCCGGCTGGCCTCCAGTCAAACTGGCCGAAATATCGACCGACCTCTGCTTCACGTGATCCAGAAACGACGCGGCACGCGAAATGCGAGTATCAAGCCTCCGCCGCGCCCCACCGAGAATTGCCACGAGCCGCGTCCAAACGGACCCGCTCGGCGGATTCACGGCGACCACGGGTAGGAGCGCAACCATGATCGGTCTCGTGATCGGTGAGCTGAGGCGCCGGTGGCTCGAGTTCCTGCTGGGCGCCGCGGCGATCGCCGTCGTGATCGCCGCCCGCCGCGCCCCGGTGCGCGAGCTTCAGGAAGGTTGAGCCGTGGTTGCGAGCTCGCCGCTGCGACGTGCCTCGAGCGCCTTGACGACGTCGAGGTAGACGTTTTCCTCGTGGACCAGCTCGAAGCCCGCACGTAGCACGTTACCGACGATGTCGCGGTTCATGTCGGGTCCAATGCGCCGGCTGATCAACGTGGCGAGATCCTACGAGACGCCGATCGGCCCGATCCGGCTACGTCCGTGCTCGAACATGAGAAGCCGACCGCCGACTCGCAAGCAGCGGTGAAGCTCGCGAAGGCCGCGAACGGGATCGGGGACCGAACAGAAAGTCGACGCCGTTGCGATCGTGTCGAACGCTTGATCGGCGTACGGAAGCGCGCGGACGTCCTGGATCTCAAGCCGAATGGGTGGCGAGTGCCTCGAGGCTCGCGACCGGGCACGCTCGAGCATTCGAGGGCTCACATCGATGGCGGTCACGCGCAGGCCCGGTGGGAAGTACGGAAAGTCGTTCCCCGTCCCAGCAGCCACGAACAGGCAATGCCCCCGCATGCGCAAGAAGAGCGCACGCTTGGCATCCGCAAAACGCCACTCGTCTCCACGGTTGAGCCAGTCATAGGTACGCGCAGCGAAGTCCCACTTGTGTTGGAGCTCCCGATCCATCGTTGAGCTCATGCTGCCGGTACGCCTTCGGGTCGACGAAGCGCGAAATCGTAGGCGAGGAGCCAGAATCCGACGGCAAGCCCAAGGCCGGCACCGGCAGTGACCGTCCGAGCCCAGGGCTCGATCTCGACGGCCATCGCGGCGCGCATCCCCAAGAACATCCCTCCGTACATGCCGCTCACCCCGCCGATGACCATCGTGTGCATCATGCCGAGCAACGGTGCCATCAGCGGCAATGCCGCGAGATGCACCGCCATGCCGATCGCCATACCGCCGCCCATGGCCACCAGGAGGTCCGGCGGCGCGCCGGGCAGGAACCGAATGGCTGCTGCGATCGCGACGCCGATCATCGTGCTCGCCACGAGATCTCCCATCGCCAGCAGCGCCGGCCGCCACCTTCGGTGACCGCGCGCCGCCATGTCAGCCGAGTCCGCGTGCGGTGGCGTCGCCACTCGGGCTGGCGTCGAATCGACGAGCCCACAAGGCCGAACAGAAAAAGACCGCGGCGTGACCACGCGTGCGGCTCTCCGCCGCATCCGCGGGGAGGATTCGCATCCCACACGTCGGGTCGACCACGGTTTCTCCGCGAGCGCCGGTTGAGGTCGCCGATCTCTCGGCGCAGAAGCACGACGGGCGCCGGTGGTGCGAAGTACGGTAGACCCGCAGCACCTCGGTGACGAGGTGGGCCGGGTCCTCCTCGTACACGACGCGGGCGCCGGTCTCTTTGAGCCTCATCGGAGCCGCGGCCTGCTCGAGTGTTCCCGGGTTTGCTCGAACCACGCGCCCCGCAAGAGCGCTCTGCTTCGGCGCAGTCGAGTCCAGCGTCATCGTGGCACCGCCACCCACTCGGCTGGCGCGCCGGCGGATCGGGCAGATTCCGGGAGCTCCGCGCCCAGCTCGCGCGTCAACATGTCGTCGAGCTCGTCCACGCGGCGACGGATCTCCGGGAGCTCGCCGTAGGCAGCGCGCTCGTTCCGGATGATGGCGCTGTGTACTTCGCCCCGCACCACACGGAGCCGATGCTGAAGGAGCGTCCGCTCCTCGGTCGCCGAGAACACCCGGCGCCGATAGCTGCTTCGCGTGTTGCCCTGTGGGTCCGTTGGGTCCTGCTCGCTCGCTTCGCAACGTGCGACGTGTTCCTCGACGCGCGAACGGTCGAACGCGGTGTCGCTTCGCTCGCGTTCCCAGTCCCGAAGCGGAAGCACGATTTCGAATCGCGCGGAGGATCCGCCTGAAACCACCGCGGGAGTGGCGAGGCTCGAGTAGGTGGCCAGCTCGCCCCCCTCCTTCGCGATCGCATGGGCCTCGACGGTCACCAGACGCGCCGTCCCCGGGCCCGCGTTGGAAATGCGCCCCGAGAGGACGAGTCGTCCGCTTTCGAGTCGCTGCCCGAACTCGACGAAGTAGATCGGACAGGCGCTCGAGTCGACGGCAGCGCTGATCGTGGGATGGGGCGCGCCAGGAACGTGGCTCACCTCGGCCGCGTGGACGAGGGCGACCGGGGCGAGCGACACGACCGCAGCGGTCACCGCGCGCGCACACTGCCTGACACGGCCAGCGGGCCGGGCGCTGTCCGTGGCAGCTCGGGTGGTGCTCATTGCGGTCGCTCTGGCTCGCTGGTGCGGGCCACCTGGACGCTGACGCAAGGTGCGTGCCCGGAGTGCTCGAGAGCTTCGCATCGTCTGAGCGGGCGAGCTCCGGTTGCAATGGGAAGGAGCTGCGCCGTTTCCGTGCGAACGCGACGTTGGTCCGGGCGTATCGCGTGGCCATGCCACAACGCTCGGCTGTGACGATTTCAGCCGACCGTGACCGGTAGAGTTACACTCTTCCGGTCACGTCGACCGTAGGCGCTCGTTGTTCCCGGTGTCGACGGGATCTTGCCGCGTGCCGCAACGCGGCGACCCCGGGGTGCGGCGGCGGTTCGCCAGGTGTGTCCGTTGCTCTCCAGCCAGAGACTTTGCCCGGTCGCCGAAGCACCAAGGTGCGGGAGCGAGTACGTGTCGAAGGTCCGGCGATTCCCTCGGCATCGATGCGTTTGCGGAGTCGCCCGGAGACTGGTCTCGGCCTGGATCTTGAATGAGCGACCAGGCTCCACAGGGAATGCCAGATGCGAACGTATCCACGAGCACTATGCGTGCTTCTCGTCGTCGTCGCGTGGTCCCCTGCGCGTAGCCAAGAGGCCGGGCACGCGGAGGCGGCTGGCTCCGCCAGCGATCCCGTCCTCGAACGGCTCGTGGCGGAGAGCCTGGCTGCACGGCCCGAGCTGAAGCAGGCGCAGGATCTCCTCCGCGCGCAACGCGAGCGCATCCCCCAGGCGGGAGCGCTCCCCGATCCCGTGCTCTCACTCGGCATCCAGAACGACGGCTTCGACTCTCTCCAGATCGGGAAAATGGACACCAGCTTCTACCAGGTGATGGTCAGTCAGGGGCTGCCGTGGCCCGGAAAGCGCGATCTCCGTACCGAGCTCGCGAGCCTCGAGAGCCGTCAAGCCGAGGCCGGCCTGGACCGCATCCGACTCTCGACCTGCGCCGATGTGCGCCGCACGTACCTCGACCTGATCCTGGTGCGCGAGCGACTGCTGCTGCTCGATCTGCTGGATGCGATCTGGCAGCAGTCGATCGGCATCGCACGCGCCCGATACGAGGCCGGCGAGGGCGCGCAATCCGACGTCCTCCGCGCGCAGCTCGAGCTGAACCGCATCCGCCAGCGCCGCTGGGCGCTCCAAGCGGAGGAGCAGACCCGCGTGCAGAGCCTGAACCGGCTCCGCGCCCGTCCGGTCGAGGTGCCCATCCCGACGATCGCGAAGGTGCGAGACCGCGGCACGCCGCATCTGGGGGATCCCGAGACGGAGTTGGACGACGCGGAACGGCGCAGCCCCGAGCTCACTCTCGCGCGGCTCGCCGCGTTGCGGGCGGAGCGGCAAACAGACCTCGCGCGACGCGAACGCTTTCCCGATTTCAGCGTCAACGCCGGCGTCATGCCACGCGGCGAGCTCGAGCCCATGTGGCAGGCGGGACTCTCTCTCAACCTTCCCCTCTGGTCGTATCGCAAGCAGATCCCTGCCGTGACCGAGAGCGAAGCGCGCGCGTCGGGGGAGGCGCGGGGCGTCGAGGCGATCGCGCAGATTCTTCGGCTGCGCGTCGCGGAACGCCGAGCCGCGCTGGCGGCGCTGCTCGAGATGCTGCGCCTCTATCGCGACGGCCTGCTGGTGCAGTCGCAGGCCACGGCCGAGAGCACCCTCGCCCAATACCGCGTCGGGAGGGTGACGTTCGCGTCCGTGCTCGAGGCGAACGCCGGGTACATCAACGACGAAGAGGGCTATTTGCTCGCCGCGGCCGAAGCGGACCGAATCGCCATTGCCCGAGACGAGGTGTCGCTCGAACCGGTCGGCGCGAGTCTCGGCGGCGGTGCGATGGGAAGCGCTTCGGTCCCGGGGGCGGGCAGCGCACGAGCCGGCGTCACGGGTGCGACTGGCGGAGGTGCCTCGTCCGGATCGCCGCCAGCCGCCGGAGGCGGGTCCTCTCCCTCGATGTCGAAGATGTAGCACCGGAGACGCGACATGGACCCTGCGGTTTCTTCTCACTCTTCTCTGCCCGCCGCTCGAAAGGGTCGATTCGGCTGCGGCGCGTTGCTCGCAATCGCGATCGTGGCCGCCGGTCTTGGGGCGGGCGCGATGCTGCTCGTTCGGGATCGCGGCGCCGAGGCAGACACTCCGGCGCAAACGGGCGAAGAGGTGCTTTATCAGTGCCCCATGCACCCGACCATCACACAGAACCATCCTGGCGATTGCCCGATCTGCGGCATGAAGCTCGTGAAGAAGGATGCCGGCGGAGGCGCGGGCGCGCCGAGCGAACGGAAGATCCTCTACTACCGGTCTCCGATGGACCCGAAGCGAACGTCTCCTACACCACGCCAGGACGAGATGGGCATGGACTACTTGCCCGTGTACTCGGACGAAGTCGACGGCGAATCGGGCGTCGCTGGCCTCGCCACCGTGAACATCGATCCCTCGCGCCAGCAGCTCATCGGGCTGAAGGCCGTGGAGGTCCGGCGCGGCGCGGTGGGCGGCGCCTGGCGCACCGTCGGTCGTGTGGCCGTCGACGAGACGCGCGTGAAGCACACCAACGTCAAGATCCCTGCCTACGTCGAGCGGATCTTCGTCGACTTCGTCGGCAAGCCCGTGGCCAAGGGCGAGCCACTGTTCGCGATCTACAGCCCCGAGCTCCTCGCGGCGCAGGAGGAGTTCCTGCTCGCGCTCCGGACTCAGCAGAAGCTCGCCGGCTCCGCGAGCATGCCGCAGGACGGAGCGGTGCTGCTCGATGCGGCCCGGCGGAAGCTCGAGCTCTGGGACGTCCCACGCTCCGAGATTCGGCGCGTCGAGCAAACGGGCGAGCCGATGAAGACGCTCACGTTCTATTCGCCCATCGCCGGCGTGGTGACGAAGAAGGACGTCGTCGAAGGCATGAAGCTCGATGCCGGCGCGATGCCCTACGAGATCGTCGACCTCTCGGAAGTGTGGGTCCTCGCAGACGTCTACGAGAGCGAGCTCGAGCACGTGGTGGTCGGCATGCCGGCCTCGCTCACGCTGAAGGCGTTTCCGAACCGCGCCTTCGAGGGAAGGGTCTCGTTCATCGATCCACTCCTCGATCCGAAGACGCGCACCGTGAAGGTGCGGTTGGTGTTCTCCAACCCCACCGGCGAGCTGCGGCCTGAGATGTTCGGTGAGGTGATCCTGAGGGGCGCGCCGCGCGAAGGACTTCACATCCCCGCGGACGCTGTGATCGAGTCCGGCACGAAGAGCGTGGTCTTCGTGTCGCTGGGAGAGGGCAAGTTCCAGCCCCGCGAGGTCGAGACCGGTGACTCGGACGGGGCCAATGTGGAGATTCTGTCGGGGCTTGCCGAGGGCGAGCATGTCGTGACGCGCGCCAACTTCCTAATCGATTCCGAGTCGCGTCTACGCGCGTCGCTGGCAGCGCTCTCGCCGAGCGCGAGCGCCGCGCCAAAGGGTGGCGCGGCGACTGGGAGAAACGAGTCCGGTGGATCCGACCCGTCGATCTCGGGCCACGCGGGACACGGAGGCGCGAGCCCGTGATCAAGCGCGTCATCCGGTTCTCTGCCGAGAACAGGTACCTCGTCATCGCGGCAACCCTCGTCGCGCTGGCCGGCGCGTGGTGGTCGATGCGGAACATTCCACTCGACGCGCTCCCCGACCTCTCCGACACCCAGGTGATCGTCTATTCGCGCTGGGACCGAAGTCCCGACATCATCGAGGACCAGGTCACCTACCCGATCATCGCGGCGCTGCTCGGTGCGCCCAAGGTGAAGGCGATCCGCGGGTTCTCCGACTTCGGGTTCAGCTACGTCTACGTCATTTTCGAGGATCGCACCGACCTCTACTGGGCCCGAACTCGAGTTCTCGAGTACCTCTCGAAGATCACACCGCAGCTCCCGCAGGAGGTGAAAGTCGAGCTCGGCCCCGACGCCACCAGCGTCGGCTGGGTATTCCAGTACGCGCTCGTCGACAAGTCGGGCCAGCACTCGTCGGACGAGCTGCGATCGTACCAGGACTGGTTCCTTCGCTACGCGGTCCAGAGCGTGCCCGGGGTAGCAGAAGTCGCGACGGTGGGAGGGCAGGTCCGGCAATACCAGGTCACCGTGAACCCGAACACGCTCGCCGCCTACAAGCTCCCCCTCGAAGCGGTCATCCAGGCGGTACGGCGTGGCAACAACGACGTCGGCGGACGCCTTGTGGAGCTGGCGGGACGCGAATACATGGTGCGCGGCCGTGGCTACGTGAAGAAGATCGCCGACATCGAGAGCCTGGTTCTCAAGGCCGAGGGCGGCACACCGGTGACGATCAAGGACGTCGCTACCGTCGCGCTAGGACCGGAGCTACGGCGCGGAATCGCCGACCTCGACGGTCAGGGCGACGTGGTGGGCGGAATCGTGGTGATGCGTCACGGCGAGAACGCGCTCAACGTGATCAATCGGATCAAGGCCAAGCTCGACGACCTGAAGCCCTCCCTGCCCAACGGGGTCGGGATCGTCACCACCTACGACCGATCGGAGCTCATCTACAGGGCGATCGACACGGTGAAGCACAAGCTGATCGAAGAGATCATCGTCGTCTCGATCATCATCCTCGTCTTTCTCTGGCACGTGCCGTCCGCGATCATCCCGATCGTCACCATCCCGGTGTCGGTCGCGCTCGCGTTCATCCCCATGCACGCGATGGGGCTCAACGCGAATTTGATGTCCCTCGCCGGGATCGCGATCTCGATCGGCGTGCTCGTGGACGGTGCGATCGTCGAGGTCGAGAACGCGTACAACAAGATCTTCCACTGGATCCAGGACGGGAAGAAGGGCGACTTTCACCAGGTCCGCCTCGAAGCTCTCCTCGAGGTAGGCCCCGGTGTCTTCTTCTCGTTGCTCGTCATCGCGGTGGCCTTCATGCCGGTCTTTACGCTCGTGGACCAGGAAGGTCGCCTCTTCCGGCCGCTCGCGTATTCCAAGAACCTGGCCATGGCGATCGCCGCGGTGCTCGCGATCACTCTCGATCCGGCGATGCGAATGCTGTTTGCGCGGATTGAGCCGTTCGCGTTTCGACCGAAGTTCGCCGCCGCGTTCGCGACGCGGCTGCTTGTGGGCCGTTACTACTCGGAGGAAAGGCACCCCATCTCGAGGATCCTGCACTCGCTCTACGAGCGACCGTGTCGATTTGTCGTCCGTCATGCGAAGGCGACCATCGCGGTCAGCCTGTTGCTTGTTCTCACGACGATTCCCGTCTACCTGCGGCTCGGATCGGAGTTCATGCCCCCGCTGCGCGAGGGATCGATCCTCTACATGCCATCCGCAGTCGAGCCCGGGATGTCGGTTGCCGAGGCACAGAAGGTGCTTCAACTCCAAGACAAGATATTGATGACGTTCCCCGAGGTGGAGCGTGTGTTCGGCAAGGCGGGGCGCGCGAACACATCCACGGATCCCGCGCCCTTCACGATGATGGAGACGACCGTCACACTGAAGCCCGAGACCGAGTGGCGTGAGAAGCCGCGCTGGTACTCGTCCCGCGCCCCGGAGTGGCTCAAGCCCGTCCTTCGCCCCATGTGGCGGGACCGCATCACCCAGGACGAGCTCGAAACCGAGATGAACGCTGCGCTACAACTGCCTGGCGTATCGAACGCGTGGACCATGCCCATCAAGGGCCGCCTCGACATGCTCTCGACCGGCATCCGCACACCCGTCGGGATCAAAGTCATGGGTGCCGACCTCCAGACGATCGAGAAGATCGCGAAGGAGACCGAGGCCGCGGTCTCGCAGGTGCCCGGCACCCGCAGTGTCTACGCCGAGCGCGTCGCAGGCGGCTACTTTCTCGACTTCGTGCTGAAGCGCAACCAGCTCGCCCGGTACGAGCTCTCCATCGACGACGCCAACATGATGGTCATGACGGCGGTCGGCGGTGACAACCAAAGCACCACGGTGGAGGGCCGCGAGCGCTACGGCATCAACGTCCGCTATGCGCGCGACTACCGCGAGGACTTGGAGGCGCTCCGCCGCGTGCTCCTGCCGCTGCCGAGTGGACAGGGACAGATCCCGATGGAGGAGATCGCCGACGTCGTGCTCACCCACGGACCGTCCATGATCCGCGACGAGAACGGTCTCCTCGCCGGCTACGTGTACGTGGACTTCGACACGTCGAAGATCGACGTGGGCAGCTACGTGACCGAGGCGAAGAAGGCAGTGACGAACGGCGTCACGATTCCCACCGGTTACTCGATGACCTGGAGCGGCCAGTACGAGAACATGCTGCGCGTGAAGGAACGAATGAAGTTGGTTATGCCGCTCACGCTCGTCTTGATCTTCGCGCTGCTCTACATGAACACGAAGAGTGCCTTCAAAGCCTCGCTGGTCATGCTCGCGGTGCCGTTCTCGGCCATCGGCGCCGTATGGCTGCTCTGGGCGCTCGACTACAACGTCTCCATCGCGGTGTGGGTGGGCATGATTGCGTTGATGGGCCTCGACGCCGAGACGGGTGTGTTCATGCTGCTGTTCCTCGACCTCTCCCACGACGAGTACAAGAAGAAGGGGCTGCTGCGGACCGAGCACGACCTGGTCGAGGCCATCATCCACGGCGCGGTGAAGCGCGTACGTCCGAAGGCGATGACGGTGTTTGCCGCGATGATCGGTCTGCTCCCCATCATGTGGTCCACCGGGACGGGCGCCGACCTCATGAAACGTGTGGCCGCCCCGATGGTCGGCGGGCTCGTCACCAGCTTTCTCCTCGAGCTGCTCGTCTACCCGAGCGTGTACTTCCTGTGGAAGAGGAAGGAGCTCGCAGGGAGCACGCGTACTCCAACGCTCGTGAGCGCATAGGCTCGGAGCCTCTCGCCACTGCCCTGCCGCGCAGCTCGCGCAGGACGAGGAGCACCTCCGTGGGCTTTGCGTGGTCCAAGCCTGGAAGCGAGGGTCAGCCCGGACATGACGTGGCCACGCTTGGCTGTGACTCCGCCGGCCAGGAGTGACGTACCAAGTCACACCAAGCCTTGCACCTGGTGGCTCGGAGGCTGAGCCCGGCGGGCGCGTTCGGCGAAGCTCGCGACGCGTCGCACTGCCTCGCTGCGTCTTTCGGGGTGGCTGCTCCGCGATTTCGATTGGGGCACATATCCCCCCGGTGCCGCGCGATGAGCGCATTCCCGGACCGCGGACGAGTTCGTGACCGGCTGCGTCCGCAGCCGGCTGCCGCAGTTGGGTCGAGTCAGCGCGCCGGAACGCGCTGGCATGTCCTCTGCACCTCGATCCAGTCGAGGTGCACGGTGCAGCGCCTGTCGAAGCGGCTGATTTCTCCCTGTCGATCCTGCGACTCGTTGCTGCGGCCGAGGGCATGTGAGTTGCCGTCCCTCGGCACGCTTATTGAAGGTCGCCCACGCCCACCCGAGAGGATTCGATCCTGATGACGAACGAGCACCCGTCGCCTTTCGGCCAACTCTTTGCGGGGCTGTTGCGCAGGCCGGTCACGGTGCTCGCTGGCCCGGGGTCAGCCGCGGCTGCGAGCGCGCTCGAGAGCGTCCTCGCACAAGTGGATCAGCTCGCACGGCGTCACACGCCGATTGCGGTAGCACCTCCGACGGAACCGCAGCGCGCCGCGATGGAGGATCAGCGCAAACGATGGCGCCGTGAGCGTGATGCGGCGAAGGAGCGCCTTCGTGAGGAGATCCGGCGCCTTCATCGAGCGCTCTCGACTGGACTGGACGACGCGAGGATCGCGCGGCTCGACCGGATGTTCCGCGAGCACTTCCTCTCGATCGTCGTGATGCCGCCCACGAGCCTGACGGGCCAGATCGACGCGCAAGTCCTCCACCATCTCCACCACCAGACGGGCGAGCTCGCTTGGGGACACCTGAACGAGTACATGCACGGAGCCGGGGTCGTCTGGCCCGTACCGGACGGACTTGCTCCCGGCCGCACCGAGCAGGCACTCGCAGCGGCTGCGCATCAGCACATCGAGGAGCTGCGCGAGGCATTCGTGAGCATGGAACCGGGCCGGCTGCCGGACCTGATGCAAGGGGAGGTCGTCGCGTGGCGATACGGTTACCCGGACCCGGGAACGTCGCTTTGGGCCGAGACGGCGCTGAGAGCCGTGGGAGCAGGATTGAGGGCCGAGCTGTTTGCCGCGGCGTTGGAGCTTTGGCACTGGCGTCCGCGGAACCTCGAGGAGCGTTTCCTGCGCGTTCTGGATGAGACGCTCGATCACTCGCGGAAGGTTCTCGCGCAAGGCGTGAGCTCGCTGGAGGATGCCGCGCAGCTCACATCCGCAGTTTCGCGGCTGTGTCACGGCACGATCCCAGCCCTGGTGTGGGAGTACGTCGAGCCCCAGCTTGCTTGGACTCGTGGCGCAGCCGCCGCAGCGACCATCGAGATTCTCGCAGACGGCGTAAGCCAGCAGGACCCGGTGTGCGGGATGGCGCTGCGCGCGGATCGAATCGCCGATCGCGCGGACTGGGATGGAAAGACCTACTTCTTCTGTCGCACCGCTTGTCGAGCTTTGTTCAAACAGGATCCCGCTCGTTACGTGAGCAGGAATCAACGAGGCTGATCGATGTGCCCGAGTCGCTCTGGTCGGATACGAACGTATGCGCTCCCGCTGGTCATCCTGGGACTGACCGGGTACGCAGCCTGCGCTCCCCGGGGCACCGTTCAGGGGCTCGCGGGGCCTCGCGATGCACATGTGCTGTTCGACGGAGCCGATCCTGGCGATGTCGAGATCGGCGACCGAGTGGGGTTCTTCGCACCGCCGCCCACGAGCTGTAGCAGGCACCGCCACCGACCGGTACCCCGGACGACCAGGTGCCCGCGCCGCCGGGTCGGCGGTGGACAGGTCGTGGAGGTCGAAGCGGACGGGACCGCATTCATCCGTGTCGATCCCCGAACCGTGGTCGAGGTCGGCATCCAGGTGAGGAAGGAGTGAGCGATCTCGTGCGAATGGCGCACCCGAGTGATTCCGGATCGCCCCGGAAACCGCACCCGAGACCGAGGCGGTTCTGGGCCGGTCTCGCAATCCTCGTCACCCTCGAGGTGGCTTGCCTCGCGCCAGAGCCGCCGCACGAAGTGGATCGAGCGCGCGTGTGCATGGTCGAGGATCGTGTGCGCTCCAAGTCCGGGCTGTCGGTGTCGTTCGAGTATCAGACCTATTACGTGCACTGTCCGCGGTGTGTCGAGCGCTTCCAGCGAGAGCCGCAGCACTACCGGTTCGCGATGGACGCGGTCACGCGCACGATGGTGGATAAGGCCGCTGCTCCTGTGCTGGCGTATCGAGATCAGGCGTTCTACTTCGCCACGGACGAGGCGCGAGCTGCATTTCGGAACGAGCCTCTCGCGTTCGTGGTTCCGGCGGGCCCACGAGCGCGGAGCGCTCGTTGAGGGTTGGTCGATCGCGGTCGAGAGACCAAGCGGCCATCCCATCCCAACCGGGAAGGCGGGAGACGTGAGGCGGTCCGAGGCCGATGAGCGCGAGAGCGGCGCGCCGCAATCCGAGCCACGGATGGCCCTCGTGCTCGGCGGTGGGGCGGCGCGTGGGCTTGCGCACATCGGCGCAATGGGTGTTCTCGAGCGTGAGGCAATTCGGCCCAGCAGCATCGTGGGCAGCAGCATCGGTGGCTTGATTGGTGCGCTCGCAGCGACTGGGCTCAGCGCCGCCCAGATCGGCGAGGTCGCTGGCACCTTCACGTTTCCGCGACGGTTCGTGCCCGGCGGTCTCGTCCAATGGGACGACATCTTTCCGGGCGCTGTCTCGGTGCTGAGCGGCCGTTCGTTCGGGGAGCTGGCCACTCCACTGACGGTGACCGCGGTCGACCTGGAAAGCGGGGAGACGGTCATCCTAGACGAGGGGCCGGTACTCCCGGCGGTTCGAGCGACGTGTGCTGTGCCAGGCGTTCTGACCCCAGTCCGCTTGGGCGGGCGGTGGCTCGTCGACGGCGGGCTCGTGAACGTCCTGCCGGTTGACGTAGCGTGGATGAAGGACCCACCCCTAGGAGCCTGTCGGGAAAAAGATTCGGAACTGCGGGAGTGCCCGACCTTCCG
>CAYVDO010000040.1:0-30807 GCA_964450125.1 uncultured bacterium | reverse complement strand
TTGGACCTCGGGGCGCGGGTCCACGGTGTGAACGTGGGCGGCATCCATGGCGCGGATCGCCTCGAGCACGTAGTGGATCTGGGACTCGATCATGTAGATCATCGAGTTGTGGCCGAGCCCGGTGTTCGGCCCCATGAGGAAGAAGAGGTTCGGATAGCCGCTCACGGTGATGCCGTAGAGCGTGCGCGCCCCGTCGCTCCAATCCGCCGCCAGCTCGCGTCCGCCGACGCCGCGTACGTCGAGACCCGAAAGCAACTCGCTCACCTTGAAGCCGGTGCAATACACGAGGGCGTCGATGGCGCGCTCGCGCCCATCGGTGGTCACGATCGCGCGCCGCCGGAACTCCTGGATCCCCTCGGTGATCACCTCCACGTTCGGCCGCACCACCGCCGCGTAGTAATCGTCCGAGAGCAACGTGCGCTTGCAGCCCATCGTGTAGCGGGGGGTGAGCTTCTTGCGCAGCGCACGATCCTTCACGTGCTTCGCGATGTTCGCGCGACCGAGATGCTCGGCGAGCGACATGATGCGCGGGTTGACCGCGAAGCCCAGCACCCGCGGCTCCAGAGTCCAGTAGATCTGCTGGCGGTGTAGCCATTCGAGCACCGGAAAACGCTCGAAGAGGCGCTTCTCGCGTGGCGTGTAGGCGCGATCGTTGCGGGGCAGCACCCAGCTCGGCGTGCGCTGGTAGTAATGAAGCTCGGCGACGCGGTCGACGATCGCCGGCACCACCTGGATCGCGCTCGCCCCCGAGCCGATCACCGCGACGCGCTTGCCGGTGAGACCCACCGCGTGGTCCCACTCGGCTGAGTGGAAGGCCGGCCCGGCGAAACGCTCGTCCCCGGGGAAATGCGGCTTCGACGGCACGTGCAGCGCTCCCTTGCCGGCGATCAGAATGCGGAAATGAAGGACACGACCGTCTCGAGTGTGGACGTTCCAGCGCTTCGCCTCGTCGTCGAAGTGCGCTGCCGTGACCTCGACGCCGAACCGCATGTAGGGACGGATGCCGTATTTGTCCGCGCAGTGGCGGATGTAGTCGAGGATCTCCGCTTGCGGCGCGAAGACCCGCGACCAGTCGGCCTTGGGCTCGAACGAGTAGCAGTAGAGATGCGAGGGCACGTCGCACGCCGCACCGGGATAGGTGTTCTCGCGCCAGGTGCCGCCGACGTCGTCGGCCTTCTCCAGCAACACGAAGTCGTCGATGCCTTCCTGCTTGAGGCGGATGGCCATGCCGAGCCCCGAAAAGCCCGTGCCGAGGATGCCGATGCGGGCGGTGTCCGACGCCGGTTGCGAGCGACCGCCCGCGGACGCCTTCCGGGAAGCACGAGCCTTGGCCATGGGATGGTCTCCTCGAAATCCTGGGGCGGACGCGCGCGTGCCGTCCCATCTCATCTGACACGTAGCCTTGTCAGTTTCCATCTGACAACGAATCGTGTCAACATCACGCGCATGAAGACCGACGGCGCCGGGAACGGCAGGAACTACCGCGGCAAGGCCGCCGAGGACCGTTCGCAGGAGCGCCGCACACGCTTCGTCGAAGCGGGCATCGAGCTCTTCGGCACCGTCGGATTCGCCGCCGCCACCGTGAAGTCGCTGTGCGTCGAGGCAGGCCTCACGGAGCGCTACTTCTACGAGTCGTTTCCGCACCGCGAGGCACTGTTCCTGGAGGTCGCCACCGAATGCGTCACCGGGCTCATGAGCGCCCTCGCCGACGCCGAGCGCGAGACCGAGGGCCCCACGACCGAGCGCGTGCCGGCGATGCTCGAAGTGTTCTTCCGCTGGTTCCGCGACGACCACCGGCGAGCGCGCATCCAGCTCTTCGAGCCGCTGGTGATGGGCCCCGAGTTCCAGGCGCTCTACCGCGAGGTGGTGGCGGCCTTCGCCGTGCAGATCCAGGGCTCGCTCTTCGCCGGCCTCGAGGTCGAGCTCGCTCGGCGCGCCCTCGATCCCGATCTTCTGAGCCACGCGCTGGTGGGGGGCGCGGTCGAGATCGCCAAGGAATGGATCCTCGACGGCTACCGCCGGCCGATCCGGCAGATGGTGCGCACCACCGCATTCCCACTCCAAGCGCTCGTCGCGTCGCTCAGCGCCGCTTCACGGCCCGCCACACCTCCTCGCTCGGCCAGCGCGACGCCCACTCGACCGAAACGAAGTCGTAGCGGGTCGTCGCATCGGCGGGCGCCTCGATCTCCACGAGGTCGAGGACCTCGAAGCCGTTGACGCGAAGCCAGCGGATCATCTCCCCGTGAGGGAGATGAAACTCGACGCTGCCGTCGCCGTCCTCGATGCGATGCGAGCCGAATTGCGAGCGCACCAGCACCTCGCCCGCAGCAGCGGGGGACGGTGGAAGCACCAGCGTCAGTAAGAACGCGTTGGTCAGGAAGCGCAGCTCCCCACCGCGGCGTAGCAGCCGGGCCGCCTCCGGAATCCAGCGATACGGATCGCACCACAGGCAGGCGCCGTACTCCGAGATCACGAGATCGGCGCACCCGTCGGCGAGCGGCACTCGCTCCGCGTCTGCGTGAATCAGCGGGAACGCGAGACCGTGCTCGCGCTGCAGCCGGCGCGCGGTGGCGAGCTGCGTCCACGACCCGTCGATCCCCACGGGGCGACCGCCGCGCCGCGCGATCCACGCCGACACGTAGCCCGTGCCACAGCCGAGCTCCACGGAATCGATCCCGGCGCAGTGCGCAGGCAGCATGCGTGCGCGCGCTTCCGGCACGCCCCAGATCCCCCAGCTCGGTTCGTCAGCCGCCCAGGCACGCTCACCGGCAGCGACGTAGTCGGGCGCCCAGCGCTGCCAGCAGGCGCGATTGGCGAGCACGTGCGCTGCTGTCGAGGATCGAGCGTCCGTCATCGGGAACCCCCGGCGCGGTGGGCGCCAGCGAAAGACCGAATCGTGTCCCCGAGGGGTTGAGCACCGTGGCCGGCGCGCGGCAAGATCGGGCCCGCAACCCCACCCCCCGGGGCATTCATGTTTTGCGACGCTGGCACCCTCGGCTTCGACACACACCATCTCGGTCACCGCCGCGAGAACGATCCCGAGCTCGCGTCATGAGACGAACCTCGACGTCCCGCCGCCGCGCGCCGCGCCGTCCCACCGAGTTCCGCTATTGGGAGAATCTCGACGAGCCGTGGGCGAGGCGCATGCGGGCCATCGGCAAGCGGGTGCTCGGCTTCGACCCGGCGCCGCCCGAGGAGGTGGTGCGCACGCTCGCCGACATGTACTACGACGCCGATCCGCTCGCGGAGGATTTCGTGGACGAGGTCTACCTCGGCCGAAGCCCCGCCGAAGGACGAGCACTACTCGAGCGCGCCCTCGCTGGCGGGGTCGCCTCGATCGATGACCCACCCCAGTCCCTCGTCGACCTGTTCGCAGACCTCGAGAACGATCCCGAGTGGGTGGACCATGCGCAAGTGGAGCTCGGCGCCAAGGTCTTCCGCCGCTACGGCACCGCCGTTTTCCGCTTCGCGGGTGCGATCACGCTGGAAGCGTACGCCGAGAACTCGGTGGCGAAGCCGCTGGTCTTGACGGGTGCCTACGCCGGCTCGAGCACCCGCCAGCGCTTCCTGGAGACTGCGGCCTTCTGGATCGCGGTGTCCGATCCAGGCGGGCTCGCACCGGGTGCCGCAGGCCGCGCGTCGGCGCTGCGGGTGCGAATCATGCACGTGTTCGTGCGGCGCAAGCTGCTCGGTCATCCCGAGTGGAACACCGACGCGTGGGGTGTGCCGATCAGCCAGGGCGACGCACTGCTGACGCTCATGGGTGGCAGCTTCGCGCCGGGCCTCGCGATGCAAGCGATGGGCTACCGCCCCAGCGTCGCCGAGATCCGCGCGATGATGCATTTCTGGCGCTACGTCGGCCACCTGATGGGCGTGCGGCCGCGCTGGTATCCGCAATCGCTGCGCGAGGCGGCGCAGCTCACGTTCGTCACGCTGCTCAAGGGCGCGCATGGAGCAGGTGACGACGGGCGCCATCTCTGCCAATCGTACGTGGAGGCGTTCACGCCCGGGCCCAAGCGCTCCCTGCTCGCACGCGCGTACGACGCCTTCGACCACAAGATTCACATGGGTTACACACGCTTCTTCATGCCGCCCGGGAGTTGGAAACGAAACGACATGCCGAGCGTGGGCCTGTGGGCGCTGCACCCGCTCGCCCAAGCCCCGTTCATCTTCACGGCGGAAACGCTGCGCCGCTGGTTTCCACCGCTGGAAGCGGTGGCCGATCGCGTCGCCCGCACCAGCCGCAGCCGGTGGCTCGCCTACCACATGGGCCAACGGCGCGCCGAGTACCGCCCCGCCGAAGCATTCACCCGCTGACGCTTCCGTCGGCCGTGGCCCCTCGCTCTTCCATTCACGAGCTCCCTCTCATGCTGCGTCGTGCCACCGGTCGCTTGGCCACTCTCGTCGTCTCGATCGCCGTCACGTCACAGCTCGCTGCGTGCGGCGGCGATTCGAGCGCAATGCCGTCGGTTGCGGACGACGCTGCGTTCGTGGTCTTCGATCCCCTCGGTGGCGAGATCAGACCCTTCCCGTCGGATTTCTTCACCACCACCGACGCGAGCCGTCCGAACGGCAAACGCATCACCGTCGACACCACGACGATTCCCGCCTTCGTCGGCCTCGCAGGCGAGGAGGAGATGGACGGCTTCGACGTGAACGGCCGGATGATGGTCGCGCTCAGCGAGGCCCCCGCCGATTCGAGCCTTCCCGATGCCGCGCGCTCGGCGGAACGCTCGTCGAGCATCCTGCTCACCGTCGCGGATCCCGCGGCGCCGGGCTTCGGCGAGCCGGTGCCGTTTCTGATCTGGCTCGAGCCGCTGGGAGCGGCGCAGAGGCCGCCGAGCTACATGCTCATGCTCCGCGCGCTCGAGCCGCTCGCCCCGGCCACGCGCTACGCGCTGGTCATCACGCGCCAGCTCGCCACCGCCACCGGCCAGCCTTTCGGACGCTCGCGATCGATGCAGGCGCTGCTCACCAACAGCGGCGTGCCTGCGGCGCTCGCCGACTACGGCCGGACCCTTCGCGCGGACGCGGACGCAATCGCGCGCCCGCTCGGCCTGCGCGGCGAAGACATCGCCGCCGCCACCGTCTTCACCACCGCCAGCGACCAAGCGTCGGCGAATGGGCTCTTGCGGCTAGTGGAAGCCGAGATCGCCACCGCCGATCGTTTCCCGGCCGGTTTCGCGGTGGACGCGATCGACGACCAGCACAGCGACGACACCACCCTCTTCGTGAACGGCCACATCCACGGCTACGAGTACCGGCGCGCCGACCAGACCTTCGATCCCGCGCGCTTCGCGAGCGTGCCGGTCGCAGCGCCTCGCACCGAGATCGAAGCGATCGTGGCGTTGCCTCGGCACGCGCGCCACGCGCCCGTGGCGATCTTCGGCCACGGCATCAACAGCTCGAAAGAAGAGATGCGCGGCATCGGCCGGGTGTTGGCCGAGCGCGGCATCGCCACGGTGGCGATCGACTTCGTCGAACACGGCTCGCGCTTCACCGGCGGGCTCATCCCGGCGCTCGCGTTCCTCTCCATCGACTGGATCCCAGGTGGCCGCGACAACGCCCGCCAGACGGTGGCCGATCTGGTGCAGCTCGCGCGCGCCGTCGAAACCAATCTCGGCGACCTCGACGTGCTGCCCGCGGGCGCACCCGACGGCGAGCCGGACGTGGATGGCTCGCGCCTCGGCTACGTCGGCATCTCGTTCGGCGCGATCCTGGGCTCGATGTTCTGTACCGTCGATCCCTCGGTGCGGGTCGCGGCACTCCTGGTCGGCGGCGGAACGTGGACCGACATCGCGTTCGGCTTTCCGCCGCTCAACACCGGCGGCGACGGCTTCGGCGCGATCGCCGGCATCGCCGATCTCGTCGGCTTGCCCGTCTCCGACGTGCTCACCGTGATGGCCGTCGGACAGAGTGTGTTCGCTCCCGGCGACCCGCTCTCCTTCGCACGTTGGCTCGAAGAGGGGCCGCCGCTCGCCACCCGCCCACGCACGCCGCGCTCGGTGCTGTCGATCGAGGTGATGAACGACCAGATCGTGAACAACAAGAGCAACGAGGCACTTGCGCGAGCGATCGGTGAGCCCTTGCTCGAGCCGACCGCTCGCGCCGTACCCGGGCTCGTCGCGACGAGCTCGCCGCTCCAAGGAAACGGCGCCGACGGCACCACCTTGGGGCTGGTCCAGTATCAGCGCTATCTCGATGGCACCGTCGCCAACCACGACAACATCTGGAGCGCGCCGGAAGTCCGCGAGCAGGTCGCCACGTTCGTGGCGAGCGTGTTGATCGACGGACGCGTGCCGTCGATCAGCGCGCCGGTGACGAACGCGCGCTGAGGTTTTCCGGGGGGCTTTTCAAGCCCCCCGCCCAGCGTGGCAAAGCCACGATGGGACCCACCCCAAGGCGCTGCGCTGCGCTCGCGGCTCGCCGTCCGGCTCGCGGTGAGTGCGATTGCGAGCGTGGAGACCGGGACGCCGAGCGGCCACCTCGGTGCACGATCGGGGCTTTTCAAGCCCCCCGCGCCGTGGCTCGTGCTCGCACGTGCGGCGCGCCTCACGGCGCGAGGGGGATGCGCGGCCAGCTCGCCGCGTCCGCGAGTAGCGCTGCGGGCTCGCGCGCTCCCGAAGACATCCAGCGCGAACGATGGAACGCCGTGACCGCGATTGCCGCGCGGATCCGGCGCGCACGCGGCGCCGCGTCGACTCCCAGGGCCTTCCAAGGAATCTCCGCCTCGACCACGTAACGCGGCTGATCCGAGCCCGCGTAGCGCAACCGCGCGTCGGTCACCGGCGCACACGAGCCCGCCTCCAGGGCACACAGCATCGGCTCGAATGCAGGCGCGGTCTTCTTCACGAACGCCCGTGGCGGCACGATCGAGAGGCGCAAGCGCCGCGGACCGCCGCCGGCGTCCAGCCCGAGATCCAGATGCAGGGCTTCGTCGACGGGAAAGTCGCCCTCGAAGGCGAGCAGCGCAGGATCGTAATAGTCCATCGCGATCAACGCGAGCGCGAGCCCACGCTCGCTCCAGCCCACGTACACGTCGCCGAAGGGCACCTCGGGGGCGGGCGAGTCGAGATCGCTCAGCCACGCGCGCTCTTTCGGCCAATCCCCGAGGTGCCCGTCCGTCGGATCGATTCGCACGCGCGGCACGTTCGTGAGGTGGGCGCGGGCGGCGCGAGCGCGACCCGCGCGGCGATGCGCGCCCGGCAACGCGCGATTGGTTTCGGTGAAAGCGCGGGTCAAGAGCGCGTAGGGTCGATCGGCCACGTCGACCAGTCCGAAGTCGTAGTCCTCGCCATCGACCGGCCGGCCACCGGGTGGGTGGTCGTAGTACTGGAACCAGTGGAGGCCGACGACGTTCGGCTGGGCGGCCAGGTTCCGCGCCGCCCGAGCCGCGCCGCGGGCTCGCTCAGCCTGGGTTTCGACGGTGAGCAGGTGCCCGTTGTTGCGATTGCCGCTGGCGTTCTCGTCCGCGGCGAAGAACCACTCGGACACCAACACCGGCTTACTGGGAGCGAGCCGCCGCAACCCGTCGAAGAAATAGCGAGCGACCCATCCGTCCGGGGCGTCGAGGTTGTAGTTCGTGGAGATGACGTCCACGTAGGGCGCCATCGCGCGCACGGCCACCGGGTCGTAGTAGATCGGCAGCCGATCGCCGAAATCGAGCGCTTCCGGATCGACGGCGGCGAGGGCCGCGTGCATGGTCGCGTAGTAGTGGTGGGCCACGATTCCGGTCCAGGCCCGCACCGTCTGGATCCCGAGGCTGGCCGGCCGGAGGCGCGTGGACGTGCCCGTCGCCGCGAGCAGCTCGTCCCAGCTCGACACTCCCTCGGGCGGAACGAATTCGGCCGTGAAGCTCTGCCACGATCCTGCGTAGCGCTCGCGCAGCAGCTCGATCCAACGTTGCTTGGTGTGATTGGCGGGAGGCTGCTTCGAGTAGAAGGTGAAGAGGGCGCCTCCCCACCAGCCCACCTCGTTGTCGGTGAAGTAGCCGATGCGGCGCGACTGCCCGCGGTGCGGAGCGACCAGCTCGTCGGCCTTCCGCGTGATCCGCGCCGGCAGCTCGGGATCGAAGGGATCGACCCAATGGAAGGCCGCCGACGAACCGAGCCACAGGCTGGGAATCGACGGCAGCTCGGTCATCGCTGCCGGCGGCGCGACGGCGCCAGCGCTGTTGAAGCCCCACACCCTCAACCGTCCGCGCGCTCCGTTCAGCCAATCGCCGAAGTCCGGATGGAAGTTCTGCCAGCGATAGCCGGGCGCGCCCGGTGGAAGCGCTTGGCTCTCGCCGCCGTCGAGACCGTTGATGCCGATCGAGAAAAACCGTTCCCCACACGGCGTCGCCAGCCACCACGCGCCGTCGGCCTGCGTCACGCTCCAGCGCGAGCTGGGCGCGGCGTCCCAAGCGGGGCACGCGGCCGCGCGCTCCGCGCAAGCGAGCCCCGCGAGGACGGCCAGCGCCACCGCGCGGTGGATCCGCGAGATCCGCTCGAATGGGCGGGAATCACGGCGCATGGCGCGCCAAGCTACCTGCGTCCGCACCTGCCGGCACCCAGCTACCGCGAGGGCGGTTGACGGAAACCGGCGTGCGGCGTTGGCGCGCCTCGAGCGCCCCCTCGAAGAAGCACTCCATGCGTTCGTCCGCGTGCCGGAGCTACAGCCGAGCGACGCGCGCACGTGGGTCAGTCGCGCCGAACGCGAGCGGAAGCTCGGCCGCCAAGCCGAGGCGCTGGCTCACGACACGCAACACCGTTCGTGACGAGCTCACGGGGAGAGCGGGCGAGCTCCGCGACTGGGAAGGGAGGTGCGCTCTCGATCCCGCCTCGCTCGCGGCGAGCTCGCGACTGCGCTCGCCACTCGTCCACCAAGATCGCCCGGTGCGTGCCGTCACGCGACGGAGGAGCGACGGCGTTCGGGCGGCGCCGGGCGGACGCCGCTTGCGGCGAAGAAGGCGCGAACCTCCTCGGCGCGCGCCCGCACGTCCTCGACACCCAGCTCGACGAGCTTGGAACAGAAGACCGTGTCGAAGAGGAGGTAGCTCGCGAGCTCGGTGGTCGCTTCGTCGCTACCCAAGCCGCGCAACAGATAGCGAACGATGGCGGGGATGTTCGCTCCGAGCTCGGAAGCGATCTCTCCGAACGAGCGGCTGGGACTGAGCCACAGCACCTCCACCAGCCGAAATGGATCTGCGGCGGCATTGCCGTGGCTCGCCACGCTTTCGTTGACGCGCAACGCGTGATCCACGTCCACCTCGATCGAGTCGAGCATCACCGCATCGAGGAGCACGCCGGCGATCTGCGCGATGGTCGGCGGCTGCAGACCCTGGGGATGAGGCGTCTCGGGGCGCGGCGAGGACTCACGCACCCCCACCGCCACGATCCGCTGGGCGCCGAGCTGGATCGCGGGCTCGAGCGGCGAGGTGTTGCGGATGCAGCCGTCACCGAAGTGCCGGCCACCGATCTCCACCGAGGGAAAGAACACGGGAATGGCGCTCGACGCCATCAAATGCTCCACGTCGATCTCGGTGCGCTCCACGTGACGACGGATGCGCTTCCAGAGCGGCACGTCCGGCGCACCGTGGACGAACACCACGCCGTTGGTGGTGTAGAGGTTGGTCGCCGAGATCGCCAGCGCCTTGAGGGCACCGCTCGTCACGTTGGCGTCGATGCGCGCGAACGGGATGTGCTTGCTCAGGAATCGACGCAGCGGCGCGGTATCGAGGAGCGACTTGGGCGCCACGTGTCCGAGCACGCCACCGAACGTGAGGTCGCGAACCCACTTGAGACCGATCCCGCCCAGCGACGCCACATCGGTGCGGAAGACCTGGTTGGCGCGGATCTTCGACCAGAGCTTGTCGAGAGCCGCCACGCCATCCTCGAAACGGTCGGCGTGGGCCGCGAGCATCGCGGCGTTGATCGAGCCGGCGCTCGAGCCCACCAGAATCTTGAACGGGCTCTCGCCGGCGCCGCCGAGCCCGAGCGCTGCCAGGCCCTTCAGCACTCCCACCTGGTAGGCGCCGCGCGCGCCGCCGCCTGAGAGCACGAGCGCCAAGTCGTTCGAGGATCGCGCTCCGTTCCGGTCGGTCTTGGTGGCCATGCTCGCGCCTCGCGCTGGTCAGATTCGGGATGAGGCCACCGTGCCAAGCGCCAACTCGGCGTAACGGTGCGGTGACGGGACGCGACCCTCACGCGTCGGAACGGTGGTCGTTCGTTGCCGGCTCGCGCGCCTTCCTCCTGCGATCCCGCGCGCTCCGAGGGCAGCGCAACGGATGGCACCTGGAAGAGTGCGACCTTCGTGCCGCGTCCCTCGCTGCGGCCACGCGTGACCCGCTGCACCACTTCCACCGAGCGCTCGGGCGCGCGCCGTGCACGTCGAATCGATTCGGCCCAACGAGGAGAGACCCGCCGTGCGTTGGTGGCTGGCTTTGTGGACGATGGCCGTCGTGACCACGGCCCACGCTCGCGCCCCGGCATCGTGGGCAATTCGCCACCGCGGCTCGTTCCCTGCCGACTTCACGGCGGTTGCGGCGTCGCCATCGGGGATGCGTGTGCTCGCCGCCGGCAGCGATGGCGGTGCCGCGTGCAGCGACGACGGAGGCGCGAGCTTCCACTTCGTCACGCTCGGTACACCTGCCGCGGCCACGGGTGCCACGTGGCAGGACGAGGATCGCGTTTGGGTCAGCGGAGAGCTGCCGGCGGGCTGGGGGGGATGGGGCGTGCTGGCGCGAAGCGGCGACGGCGGCCATACGTGGTCGGTGGTGGTCTCGAACCATCCGGTGGCGCTCACCTCCATCGCCTTCGCCGACACCAACCACGGCTTCGCCGGGCAGCCGTCGGGCGGCGTGCTCGCAACCTCGAACGGCGGGACGAGCTTCAGCCCGGTCTCGTTTCCCGGACTGGCGCTCGCTGGGATCGAGTTCGTGACGCCGCTGATCGGCCACGCGGCCGGCACGGGTGCGGATTTCTCGCTGGCGCGCACCACCGACGGCGGCTCGAGCTGGGCGACGATCTACACCTCGCCCACCGGCACCGTCACGGGAACCTCGTTTCCGACCACGGCGACCGGATACCTGGCGTCGCCGGTGGCCGTGGCGCGCTCGGTTGATGGTGGCGCGACTTGGTCACCACGGGCGACCCTGAGCGAAACCTGGATCGAGGACATCGCGTTCGCCGACGCCGTTCGCGGCTGGGTCGGTGGCATGCGCCTTCTCGGGAACGACAGCCGCGGACGCGTGATGGCGACCAGCGACGGAGGCCAGAGCTGGCAGGACACCGCCCTCGACGAGCCGGACAGGATCCACGCCCTGGCTCTCGCGAGCGGCGGTGCGCTCGTCGCCGCCGGCGAGGCCGGCACGTTGTTGCGCAGCAACGACGCCGGCGCGAGCTGGGCGAACCTCGCCCTCCACACCGCCAATTCTTTCCGCGGGCTGTTCATGGAGAGCGCGAGCAGCGGCTGGGCGGTGGGACCGACGGGTGCCATCCACCGCACCACCGACGGCGGAGCGACCTGGACGTCACGGGGGGGTCTTGGTGGCGGAACGCTCGAATCGATCGTGCGCGTCTCGGCGAGCACGCTTTACGCGTGCGGCGCGTACGCGTTCGTGGTGTCGACCGACGATGGCGCGACGTGGAGCCTGCGCAACGGCTCCCTCGACTGTCACGCGTTGCGTTTCACGAGCGCCCTCGACGGCATCGCCGGTACGCGCTTCGGGGTGTTCTGGACCAGCGATGGCGGGCTCACCTGGAACATGGCCAACAACGGCGGCCTCGGTACCGGCGGGGTGTTCGACTTCGCATTCCACGACGCGAATCACGGCTTCGCCGCGGCGGGAATCGGCCGGCTTCTCGAGACCGCCGACGGGGGACGATCGTGGACCACGGTCCACAGCGAGCCCGCCGGCGTCAACTCGTACCTCTACGCGATCGCGTTTGCCGACGCCACACGCGGCTACGCGGTGGGCATGGACGGCGTGATCTTGGTGACCACCAACGGCGGCGCGACCTGGGAGCACCGGACGAGCGGTGTTGCCGTCGAGCTACACGACGTGGCGCCCACCGGCCCCACCCAGGCGATCGCCGTAGGGGCGGCAGGGACGGTGCTTTCCACGACGAACGGCGGGACGTCGTGGAGCCCGGCGAGCACGCCCACCGGCGCGGATCTGTGGTCGATCGCGTTCGCAGGCGGGACGCCGCTGGTCGCCGGCGAGTGGGGCACGATCCTGGAGCCCGGGGACGCGTGCTCGATCTTCTGCGACGACTTCGAGAGCGGCGACACCACCGCGTGGTCCGCGCACCAACCGTAGCGTGACGGCGTCGGCCACGCCTGCAATTCTCATTGGGCGCGCGGCCTGATAGTCCTGAAATGAGCGCATCATGGACACCCGCGATCTTTCGATGGTCCGAGCGGCACGCTCCAGAGCGGCGTCGACGAGCGTAGCGAGTCGACTTGGGGGTGGAGCCCCACGAAAACCGCGTTTTTCGTGGGGCGGGGGTCTGGGACAGACCCCCGAGGCAACATCGGCTCGCCCTGAAGGAAACGCAACGCGCTTACTTCAGGGCTAGCGTCGGGCGCGTGATCGACTGGCACGATCCGATCCAGGCTCTCAACACCGCTGCGCTCACGGTGGCGGGCGTGCCCGTGAGCTGGGCCGAGCTTCTGGGCGACGTGACCGGCGCGCTCTGCGTGTTGCTCGTGGCGCGGCAAAACGTATGGAACTGGCCGCTCGGGCTCGGCAACAACGTGTTCTGGGCGGTGCTCTTCTACGACGCCAAGCTCTACGGCGATTCGTTCCTGCAAGCCATCTTCTTCGCGCTCGGCTGCTACGGCTGGTGGCGCTGGCTCGCTCCGAGCGAGAGCCACGTGACCTTGCCGGTGCGACGGACTACGGCGCGCGAGTGGTGGATGCTCGGTGGTCTCACCGCGGCGGGGACCCTGAGTGTCGCGACGTGGCTCGCGGCGCATACCGACTCGCCGGTGCCGTGGGCGGACGCGAGCGTGCTCACGCTCAGCCTGGCGGCGACCTACGGGCAAGCGCTCAAGCTCGTCGAGTCGTGGTGGGTCTGGATCGGCGTCGACGTGATCAGCGTACCGCTCTACGTGAGCCGCGGGCTCTATCCCACCGCCGCGCTCTACGTCGTCTTCGGTCTGATGTGCATCGCCGGGCTGCGCTCGTGGTCGCGCTCGCTGGCGGAGGCCACCGCGTGACCACTCGCCACGCACTGGTCATCGGCAAGTTCTATCCGCCGCACGCGGGGCATGCGTTGCTCGTCCGCACCGCCGCCGCGGCAGCGGAGCGGGTGACACTGGTGGTGATGGCATCGCGCGTGGAGTCGATCCCCCTCGCACGCCGGGTGGATTGGCTGCGCGAGATCCACGCCGACGCGCCCAACGTGACGGTGACCGGCATCGCCGACGAGCATCCCATCGATCTGGGGAGCGACGCGATCTGGAGCGCCCACGTGGCGCTCATGCGCGAGGCCGTCGCGAGCGCGACCGACGAACCCATCGATGCGGTCTTCACCTCCGAGAGCTACGGCGACGAACTGGCGCGCCGTCTCGGCGCACGCCACGTCGCCGTCGACCCGACGCGTGATGCCGTACCGATCTCCGGCGCGGCGGTGCGCGCCGATCCGGTGGCGAGCTGGGATGCGCTGGCGCCGTGCGTGCGCGAGCACCTCACCTGGCGCGTGGTGCTGGTGGGCGCCGAGTCGACCGGCAAGACCACCCTCGCCGCGGCACTCGCCGCGCGGCTCTCCGAGCGCGGCGGAGTGTGGGCGCGAGCCGCGTGGGTCCCCGAGCTCGGCCGCGACGTGACCGAGCAAAAAGTGGTCGCCGCCGGCGGAGCCTCGGGCGACGTCGCGGCGATGGCTCAGATCGAGTGGACCACACCGGATTTCGTGGCCATCGCTCGCGCGCAATGCGAGCGGGAGCGCGCGGCGGCGCGGCGCGGTGCGCCGGTGCTGGTATGCGATACCGATGCTTTCGCCACCAGTGTCTGGCACGAGCGCTACCTGGGCACCCGCTCGCGGGAGACCGAAGCCCTGGGCGAGGTGGCGCCCTACCACCTCTACCTCCTGACTCACGACGCCGACGTGCCGTTCGTGCAGGATGGGCTCCGCGACGGCGAGCACGTGCGAAGCTGGATGACACGACGCTTCGCGGAGCGGCTCGGCGAGACGGACAGGCGCTGGCGCTGGCTTCGCGGCGATCGTGAGCAGCGCCTGGTGGAGGCACTGGCCGCGATCGACGCCCTGCTCGCCCGCGGCTGGCAGCTCGCTGCACCGTTGGGCACGACCTCGATCCCAGGCGAGAACGGAGGGTGAAGGTGGCGACGAAGGAATCCGTGAAGCACGTGAGCCAAGCGCCCACCAACCCGCGCGCTGCGCCGGGCCCGCGACCGTTCGACGTCGCCGACCTCTACTCGGGCCCGCTCGGCGACGCTGCACCCCGTGCCGCCGGCACCCTCGACCTCGCCGAAAAGCTCCGCCAGGCCTACTTCTGGATCGTGAATCACGGGATCCTGAGCCCGTTTTACGATCTGGAATTCGTCGAGAATCCACCCGCTGTGTTCGTGCTCGGCGAGCACAAGGCGCGGCTCACGCTCCCCACCGCCCAGAGCTATTCGAGTTACGTGCTGCTGCCGCTGCTCAATCTGGCGGTGCGGCGGCGCTGCTTGCTCGTGGGCGGACCCGGCCGCGGCAAGACCGCCATCGCCACGATCCTCGGGTTGCTCGCCGGCTACTCGCCGCGCGAGATGAAGCAGGGCATCCAGCACGGGCAACCGCAGATGACCATCGCCGATCTGCTCGGCAATCCGCTGCCGTCGTCGATGGTGTCCGCCAAAACGATGGACGAGATCCAGATTGCGTGGCGCAAATGGCTCGGCATGCGGGTGAAGATCATCGACGAGTACAACCGCATCCCCACCCGGACCCAGTCGGCGCTGCTCACGGTCATGGCGGACGATTACGCCGAGCTCTACGACCAGGTCTTCGAGTGCCCGCCAGCGGCCTGGTACCTCACCGCCAACGACGACGCCGGCGGTGGCACCTACCAGGTGATCGAAGCGCTGCGCGATCGCATCGACGTGGTGGTGAAGGCCCTCCACTTCAACACGCGATTTCTGGGAGAGCTTCTGGAGCGGATCGAGGGTGGCTTCCGCCCCGAGGACGTGCTTCCGCCCGAGATCGTGTTCGCGCCCGCCGAGCTCGAGCGCATGGAGCGCGAGATCCGCGCGGTGCCGATCCCCGAACCGATCTTGCGGCGAATCGAGTTCTTCTCCGCCGAGTTCGAATTCTTCGAGCCGGCGGCGCGCCAGATCGAATACATGACCAAGGACACGGTCAAGGTCACGGCCGTACCGTGGGAGAGCTTCGCCGACGCGCGGGACACGGCCATCACGGGCTGCCAGACGCGTAACGGCCTCTCGGTGCGGGCACTCATGACCTGCCTGGCGTTCGCCAAGGCGATGGCCTGGTTCCGCGGCAATCGCGCGGTCACCTTCGAGGACGTCCGCCAGATCCTGCCCTTCGTGCTCCACGACAAGCTCGTGCAGCACCGCGAGGCGGCGTTCTTCGACGCGCCCGAGAACGCACCGTACCGATCGGACTTGGTGAGCTGGATCCGTACCCTCTTCGACCGCACCTGCGCCGAATTCGACAGGCTCGGCCGCGATCGCAGCGACCCAGTCCGCGAGCTCTTGGCCGAGCTCGAGCGTGGGCTCGACGGCGTCGACGAGCGCACCGTGAATCAGCGCCTCGCCGCCGTCGAGCGGGTGCTGCGCGACATCGAGAAGGGCGGGAAGCTCTACGGGCACCTCTTCGACGACGTGCTGTCGCTCAAATACCTCCACCAGCGCTACACGAACTACCGGGCATGGCTGCGCAGCCGGTGAGCGCGCGCTTCCACGCGGTGCTCGAGCGACACCGTGAGCGGCTCAACGAGCGCTTTGCTCGCCGCGGACGCACGCTCGATGCGGCGGCGTTTCTGCGCTACTTGCGTGACACCGTCGATCCGTTGGTCGAGGGCGCGGGTGACGCCGCCGAGGCGGCGGCGCTGGCACTCTTCGAATTCGGCTTCGTCGCGAGCGAGCGCGGCTGGCTCGGCGCCGAGCAGCCCAGCGATCTCGAGCGCACGCTGGTCGCGAGCCTGCCGCGCTTTGGCGCGCACTGGCTCGACGCCCCCGTCGCGCTGCTCCGGATCGTCGGCAACGGCTACGAGCGCATGATGCGCGCGCTCGACGGCGAGCGGGCGTGCCGCTGGATCGAGGCGTGCGCGGCGCTCGCGCCGAGCCTCGCCTCGCGCGAAGAAATCCTCGATGCCGGCTTGGTACTGGCGTGGAAGGCGGGGCTCGCCGAGGCCCGCGACGCGGCACTCGCTCGATCGGCTGCGCGGACGGTGGCGTTTCGCCGCGCAACCCTCGGCGCCGAAGAGGTCGACGCGCGGCCCGAGCGCCGCTTCGTGCCGCCGGACGCGGCACCCACGGTTCGCGTCGCTGCGCGGGCGGTGACGCGCGTCGGCGGGTTTCTCGGCTTCGGCGGGCCGTTTCGCGTGCCGCCCCACGTGCTCTCGCTCGAAGGCCGGATCGTCGCCACCGACGGCAGCACGCTGGTCGAGCTTCACGCCGACGTGTTCGGCGCACGGCTGGTCCCGGCGGGTTGGGCGCTCGATCGGATCACCGGAGAAGCGGCGCCCGCGCCAACAGCGCTTTGTCATGCCGAAGCCGGCGCGCGCTCGGGGTTCACGGCGGCGTTCGCGCTACTCGCATCCGCGACGTCGGTCGCATCGGCGAACGGGATGGCCGCGGCGACCTTCGCCGACACCCACGACGTGATGGTGATCGGTCTCGCACCCGAGGCACGAACGTGAAGCTGGCCGCGAAGGCACCGGCACCCGCGACTCTCGAGACTCTCGAGGCTCAGCTCGACGCAGTCTGGCCCGGAGCGCTGACGGCGCTCAGTCCCTTCACACGCCTACCCCCGCCGATCTGGTGCAAGTCGGAAGCGGACGAGCAGCGCGAGGGGCTCGAGGGCTCGTTCGCCATGATCCGCATGAAGGACGATCGCATCGTGGTGAGCCTGCGCCAGATCGCCGAGCGCGGCCTCGCGGCGCACGCCCACGCGATCCTCGCCCACGAGGTCGGTCACTACGTCCACGCGCCCGGCACCCTCGAAGACCAGGTACGCCTCCTCGATCGCATTCGCCGCGCGCTGCCCACGGAGTTGCGCGCGCACGCGGGATTGGTCGCGAACCTCTACACCGATCTCTTGCTCAACGATCGACTGCAGCGCAGTGGCGCCGCCGATGTGGCGGCGGTTTACGCCGCCCTCAGGAACGACGATGCCGGCGAGCTGTGGAGTCTCTACGCCCGCACCTACGAGCGGCTGTGGGCGCTGCCCACGAACACGCTCACCCGCCCGGTGAAGAGCGCGATCGACGTCGATGCCGATCTGGCGGCGCGCTTGGTGCGCGTGTTTCGCGACCAGTGGCTCGACGGCGCGGCCTCGTTCGCACTGCTCCTCGAATGTTACCTACCCGATCTTCCCAACCAGGGCGCAGTGATCTCGCCATGGCTCGACACCACCAGCGCTGGCGCAGGTGATCGCGTGCCCGACGGCTTCACCCACGACGACTTCGACCCGTCGACGGTGCGCCACCCGATGTACGACGAGCGCATCAACGGCCAAGGCGCGAAGCCCCAGCCCGCGGGCGAGGAGGGCAAAGAGAGCGAGCACGAGGGCAAGGCGAAGGGCAAGGGCTCGACCGATGGCAATCGCGACGCAGCGAGCGGCCGCGCCACTCGCGGCGACGGTCGCCCCGATCGGCGCAACGTCACCCGGGGGCCGCAGGAATGGCTGGAGTTGATGCGCGCCGTCGGCGTCGAGCGCGAGCCCAAGGAAATGGTGGGCCGCTACTACCGCGAGCTGGCGATGCCGCACGTGATCCCGTTCCCGAGTCAGCGCATCGAGCGTGCCGGCGATCCGCTGCCGGAGGGCCTCGACCTGTGGGAGAGCGGCTCGCCGCTGGAACGCATCGACTGGAACGAGACCCTGGTCCGCAGCCCCGTGGTGATCCCCGGTGTCACGACCGTGGAGCGCGTGTTCGGCGTCGCCGAGGGCGGCGAGCCCGAGCGGCGCGTGCCCGACCTCTACGTCGGCATCGACTGTTCGGGCTCGATGGGAAACCCGTCGATGCAGCTCTCGTATCCCGTGCTTGCCGGCGTGGTGCTCACGCTGAGCGCCTTGCGCGCCGGTGCCCGGGTGATGGCATGCCTCTCCGGCGAGTGGCACGGAAGCGGCACGTTCACCCAGACCGAGGGCTTCGTGCGCGACGAACGCAAGCTCCTGGGCGTGCTCACCGACTACCTCGGCACCGGCGCCTCGTTCGGGTTGCCGCGACTGGTGAAGACGTTTCTCGAAGGCCCGCGGCGCACGCGCCCCGCGCACCTGCTGCTGGTCAGCGATTCCGATCTGTTCGGCGAGATCGACGGCACGCAGAGCGGTTGGGAACTGGCGCGACGCGCTGTCGAGCGCGCCGGCGGCGGCGCCACCGCGGTGCTGCGCCTCGACGGCCCTGCTCGACACGGGCAGTGGCTCGAGCGCATGCGGAGCGCAGGATTCGAGACGCACCTCGTCGCCACCGAGGAAGAGCTGGTGACCTTCGCCCACGCGTTCGCGCGCCGGAAATTCGAGCTACGGGGGACCACGTGAGCACAGCCGACGTTCGGCGCCTCACCGCGCGGCTCGCCGAAGCGCCACCTGTGTTCCTGGCGCCCGTCGATCCCGCAGTGCCCGCGTCGGTGAGAATCGGCGCGGTGATCGCCGATCTCTTCCGGGCGCGTGCCGACCGCGCCCTCGGCGTCGCCGAGATGAAGGCATTCGTCTACCAGCCCCCATCGAGGAGCCATCTGGAGCTGGTGCTGATCGCCGCGTGGCTGCTCCACGACGAATGCTTCCGCGGCGTCGATGCCGAGGCGCTGCTCGCGCTCCTCACCGAGCGACTGCGTCCGCTCTCCGCGCTGGTGGTGGCGCGCGCCTTCGTCGAGGATCCCGAACGCCGCGAAGAGCTGACGCGCGTGAGCCTGAAGGCGCTCGGCATCGCACCCGCTGGCGAGAGCGCCGCCGTGGCCGAGGATCGCCTCGCGACACTCGGCTCGGTGCGCCGCGACGAGCTCCTGCGCGACGCCCGCGCCCGCGATCAGGAGCGCGAGAAGCGTCGTCGCGAGCTGGCCCAACTTCGAGCCCAGGAAGAAGAAGAGCGCCGCAAAGCCGCACGCACCACGTTTGAAGATTGACCACGTCCATGAGCTCGATTCCCGCGGAATGGAAGGCGCGTACGCCTGCGATCACCGCGGGTGCTTGGCGCGGGCTGCTGCGCACGCTCCAGCACGCGGACGCACCGCGCTGGAACCAGGCCATCGGCGATCGGGTCGGCGAGCGCGAGCTCGCGTGCTTGCAGTCGTTTCGGCGCGTGCTCGTCGAGCGGCCGCTCGAATGCCAGCTCGAGCCGTCATCGGCGATCGCCGACTGGCTCGATTCCCTGCGCGAACGGCTCTGGCATCTGAGCGAGCTGCCGCGCGGCTTCGACGCGCGTCGCGATTTCCATCGCGTGCCCACCACCGACAGAGAGGCGATCGCCCGTCGCATCGAAGAGTTGGTTCCCCACGACCTCGAGCTCGAGGACGCCATCGTTTACTCGACCTCCGGCACCACCGGGCACGCGGTGATCGTGCCCAGCCATCCGACGGCAATGGTGCAGAACCTGGCGCATCTGGAGCGGGCCGCAGCGCTTCACGGGGCGCTGCTCGAGCCGCACGAGGGCGAGACGTTCGCGCTCAACGTCACCCATCAGCAGAGCACCTACATCTTCGCCACGCCGATGAGCGGCTGGGCGGGCGCCGTGTTCGTGAAGACCAATCTCGCCACCCACGACTGGGCGGGCGGCGGCAGCGCACGCGATCGCTTCCTCCGCGAATTTGCTCCGGCGTTCGTCGCGTCGGAGCCCGTGACCCTCGCCGAGATGCTGCGGCTCGGCGTCGAGATCCGCCCGCGGATGGTGGTGTCGAGCGCCGTGAGCCTGGGCGCCGGACAGGCGCGCGCCGTCGCCGACGCGTGGGGTGCAGCGGTGGTCGATCTCTACTCGACCACCGAGACCGGGCCCATCGCCGTGAGCGTGCCCGGCGTCGAGGGGCACGTGGTGCTCTGCCCCGACCTCTTCGTGGAAGCGCTCGACGCCGACGGCGAGCGCGTGCCTGACGGCGAGCGCGGCGAGATCACGGTGACGGGCGGCCGTAATCCCTTCCTGCCGCTGGTGCGCTATCGCACGGGCGATCACGGACGGCTCACCACGGTGGTCCTACCCGACGGGCGGCGCGCCCGAGCAATCCTCGATCTCGAAGGACGAGCGCCGGTCACGTTCCGCGCCAGCGACGGTTCACGGGTGGGCTCGGTGGACGTGGCGCGGCGCATCCGGCCGCTGGCGCCTTTCGTCCAGCATCAGCTTCACCAGGCCGCCGACGGCGCGCTGCGGCTGCGATTGCGACCGCTACCCGGCGTACCGATCCCGCGGGAGTCATTCGAGGAGACGCTTCGCCAGCTCTTCGGTCGCGATGCCGCGATCCACGTCGCGATCGATCCGCACCTCGGTGGGCCGGACGGCCGCAAGCTCGTCGCCTGGTCGAGCGACGTCTGAGGAGTGAGTGAAGCCGACTCCATCGCGTATTGCGAGCTCGCTGCGGGCAGCATAGTTTTGCAGCCCGCGCGCGGCGCGCGTTCGCTTCCAGCCACGGGTGAGGAGCTTTCGCATGAGCACGTCGACTACATCGCGATCGCGGCTTCCGCACGGCGTGGTGGGAATCCTGATTGCTTGTGTCTGGCTCGGCTGCGCGGCACGCATCGCGACTGCGGCTTCCATCGTGCAGGTCAATTTCCGTCCCTACTTCAATGCCGACGTCATCGTGAACGGCACGACCGGCGCGTTCGACACCAGCATGGGTTCGATCGAGGGCATTTGGTCGTTCGCGACCGCCTCGGCCGGCGGCTCCGCCTGCGGCGGTCCGTGGTTGCCCGACAACGCGTTCTTCCCCGCCGATGCGAATCACCCGGACGCCCAGCTCGGCTGGAGTCAGGCCAACGATGGCCTCAACGCCTGGCAGACGTACGAAACCAGCGGCTCGATCACCGTTCCGGTTCCCGACCTTCACTACGACACGCTCTACCTCTACGCCACCGGCGCCTGGGAGACGTCGCTGACGGTGCAGCTCAATTACCGCACGGGCGCGCCCGGCGTGTTTGCCGGCATCGCCTACCCCTCGTGGTTCGACCCGACACCCGCGGGCTTCTTCGAGCTGGTTCACGGGCAAGACCGCGCGAAGCTCGACGAATTCGGCGTTCTCGTCTGTGAGGACGTGAACAATCCGGGGATCCTCGGCCGCGCCTTTCCGGCCGATGCGACGCGAGTGCTCGAGTCGTTCACCCTGACGCGCACCGACGACGACCAAGGCGTGTTGAACGTATTCGGCGCCACCGCCGCGATCGCCCGCGAGGTCTTCGATTACGACATGACCTCGCACTTCAACGGCGACGTGGTCGCCAACGCCAGCAGTTGCGCGATCCCCGACCGCGACCAGGTCCACGATGGGCTCGAGTTCGCGGCCTTCGGCGTGAAGTGGCACATCCCGACGGCGACGCTCGGCGCCTGCACGGACTCACAGCCCGGGCTTCCCGACGACGGCTTCTTCCCCGCGAACGACGTCCACCCGGCGTTTCAGCTCGCGTACTCGAACGCCAGCAATGGACTGAACGCACACATCACCGGCCCGACGGCGGATGCATACGTGATCGACGTCCCCGACAAGCCGGTCGACGAGGTCCATCTCTTCGGTACGAGCGGCGGCGGCTTCGCGGATTTTGTGGTGGAGCTGCGCTATACGTCGGATCTGCCGACGAGCTACATCGGGGTGTTCCTGGAGGACTGGCTCTACGATGGACCGTTCAGCCAACCGTACGGTGCGACCACCTACTACCTGATGGACGGGCTGGACAAGCACTCGGCCGAGGGTGGCGGTTGGACCTACGCGCCGGTGCACGACGTCGCCCTCTTCGGCATCCGCTTCAACGCCGATCCGAGCCGCACGCTGAAGGAAATCTCGATCGAACGGCTCGACCCCAGCGGGTTCCCGGTGCCGCAGTCGACCATGGCGATCCTGGGCGCTGCCGGGGTGGTGAAAGACGACTCGTACGTATTCGTCGACCGCTTCGAAACCGGCGACAAGACCGGCTGGTCGTCGTCGGTGCCCTGAGCTCGCGCGCCAATGGCGACTCGGTCGTGGCGGGCGCGAACCCCATCCAGGCCGCGCGAAGTTCGCTATCCGAAGGGCCACAGCACCTGCGCGGCGACCAGCACCATCGCGAGGGCGCCCGCGAGCACCAACGTGCCGAGCGCGAGCTCGACACCACGCTTCGATCTCGCCGCGCGCCTTCGCGCGCCAACGAGCAGCACGAGCCCGAGCCCCAATTGCGCCGCCAGCGTGCCGCCGACCAGCAGCCAGCCGACGCCACTCAGCTCGCCCGCCGACTGCATCAGCTCGAATCCGTGGACCGCACCGGAGCCCACGAGCGCGATGCCGGCGACACGACGCGCGCGAATCAGCCCCGCTCCCAGTGTGGCGCCGTCCCCCGCTCGAATCACGCTCGCCACGACCACCATCGCCGCCACGAGCGGCAACACGAGATCCGTGAGCACGTACATCCAGTCGGGCACGTTCACGGCGGGGACCCGCTCACACCGGCTCGGGCAGCAGTCGATCGCGCGATGCAGCGAAGCGTTTCCTGCCCCCGCACGTACATCGCGTCGCCGACGAAGATCGGCGAAGAACGAAGCCGCTCCAACGAGTTCGAGGCCACGATGCGCGGCGATCGACCCGGCTCGAGCACGGCGGTCGTGCCGCTGAAGCCGCTCACCATCACGAACCGCCCGGCGCGCACGGGGCTCGAGAACACGCTGTCCGTCGCGCCCTTCCAGCCGAGCCGCAGGCGCATCACCGAAGTCACCTCGCCCGTGCTGGCGTCCATCACACTCAAGATCTGGCTGCGTGTGATCGCATAGATCAGGCCCTCGGCCACCAGCGGCGAGCTGTAGTAGCGCTCGCCTTTCATGCGGGTGGTCCAGAGCGGCTGGAAAGCGAGTGGCTCTGCCACGTGGTCGGGGATTCGAAACGCGCGCGCGGGTTCCTGGATCATGTAGAGCACGCCGTCGCGCACCACCGGGGACGCGAACGCGAGATCGCCGAGGCCACTCACGAGCACCGCGCCGTCGGCGACGCGTAGGCAATGCCCGCTGGGCGTCACCACCATCGGCTCACCGTCGATCGCGAACGCAACCGGGGTCCCGGGTCGCGCGGGCACGTTCGCGCGCCACACCACGTCACCGCTTCGGGCGTCGAGCGCGATCAGATCGTTGAGCAGCACGAGCAGCGTGTCGCCCACCAGCACCGGCGAGGACGCGGCTCCGTCGGCGGCGAGCACGTGATCGACGAAGCGGATCCATCGACGGGTGCCGTCCAGGTCGTACGACGCGACTACGCCCGTGCCGAACGCCACGAACACCGCGATGCCGTCGCTCGTCGGCGTAGGCGTGCTGAAGCCGGTGGCCTCGGTCACGTCCGCGGGCTTGGCGAGCACCAGCGACGCCAAGCGCTCGCGCTCGCTCGCCGCGCGTTGCACGAGCGACCGCTCCTGCTCGACGAGCGTCGCATCGCCGGATGTGCCACGCAGGGCTCGGCGCGCCTGCGTGAGCTCATACTCGACGTCCCGAAGCGCCGCCTGCACACGAGTACGCTCGATGACGACCTCCACGATCGACGGCGCCGAGCTCGCCGCGGGAACCGCGTCTTCCACGCGATTGGCATGCCGCCACAGGATCCTGCCGTCGGCGGCATCAACGGCGAGCAACGTGTCCCGCTCCGCCGTCACGAAGAGCTTGCCGGCGACGAGGATCGGCGAGGCGTTGCTGGGGCCGGGCATCTCCGTGGCCCACACCACGTTCTCGCTCGGCGACCACTCGATCGGCGGCGAGGCCGCGGGGAAATCCCCCGTGCCGTCCACCCGCCAGCCGACCGTCGAGCCCGCGAGCGCCGCGCTCGCGACGCCCACCGCGATGACACCCGTGAGCGCCACCGCAGCCGCGCGGTTGCGAGACGCAGGCGCGGCGACCCAGCTCGGGACGCGGATCGCGGGGGAGGTAGCCATCGGGCGGTGAATCGACCTGGGCGGCTGCACCGGGTCGATCGAGGCACACTCTACGCCGGACGCCCGGCGATCCAACCGCGTCGTGCGACGGCGAGCGCGCCGGCTACGCGATCCCCACGATCTCGCCGTCGTCGGTGAGGTCGACGTCGAGCGCGTGGGGGCGCTTGGGCAAGCCCGGCATGGTCACGATCTCGCCCGTGAGCGGCAGCAAGTAGCCCGCGCCGGCGGCGATGCGCACTTGCTCGACGTGGAGCACGAAGCCCGACGGTCGTCCCACCTGGGCGGGATCGTCGCTGAGCGAGCTTTGCGTCTTGGCCATGCAGATCGGAAGCCTGGCGAAGCCGAGCGCGGTTGCGCGGTCGAGATCGCGACTCGCTTGCTTGGTGAAGCTCACGTCCCGAGCGCCGTAGATGGTGCGCGCCACGGCGCGGATCTTTTCGGCGGGATCGTCGTCAAGAGAGTAGAGAAAGCGGCGCGCCGGCGCTGGCTGAGCGGCCGCCGCGGCGACGAGACGCGCGAGCTCCTCGCAGCCGGCGCCACCCTCGTCGAAGGGTGCCGCGCGCGCCGCCGTCAGGCCACGAACGGCACACGCCGACTCGATCGCCGCCAGCTCGGCCTCGGAATCGGCGGCGAAGCGGTTGATCGCGATCACGGGCTCGAAGCCGAAGACGCGTACGCTCGCCACGTGGCGATCGAGGTTGGCGAGGCCCCGCTCCAATGCATCCAGCGCGGCGGCGCCGCTCGCCTTTCCGTCGGCATCGCCACCGTGGAATCGCAATGCCCGAGCCGTCACCACCAGCACCACCGCGCGCGGCCACAGATCGGCGGTGCGGCACTTGATGTCGAAGAACTTCTCGGCGCCGAGGTCGAAACCGAATCCCGCCTCGGTCACCACCAGCTCGGCGGCCGAAGCCGCAGCGCGCGTGGCGATCACGCTGTTGCAGCCGTGGGCGACGTTGCCGAACGGTCCGCCGTGGACGAAGGCCGGCACGCCTTCGGCCGACTGCACGAGATTGGGCAAGATCGCGTCGGCGAGGAGCGCCGCCATCGCGCCCGTGGCACCGAGACGCGCTGCCGTCACCGGGTCGCCCGCGCGGTCGAAGCCCACCAGGATTCGTCCCAGGCGCGATTTCAGGTCCGCGACGTTCCGCGCCAGGCACAGGATCGCCATTACCTCGGACGCGGCAGTGATGTCGAAGCCATCCTCGCGCGGGACACCGTGGGCGCGCCCGCCGAGGCCAATCACGATCTTGCGCAGGAAGCGGTCGTTCATGTCGAGGACGCGCCGCCACAGCACCTGACGATGCTCGAGATCGATCGAGCCGTGGAAGTTGACGGCGTTGTCGACCAGCGCCGCCAGCAGATTGTGCGCCGCGGTGATCGCGTGCAGATCACCGGTGAAATGCAGGTTGATGCGCTGCGACGGCTCCACCGTGGATCGCCCGCCGCCCGTGCCGCCGCCCTTGATGCCGAAGACCGGTCCCAGCGAAGGCTCGCGCAATGCGAGTGCCACGTTCGGCCGCAATCGGCGCAGTCCTTGCGCCAGCCCGATCGCAACGGTGGTCTTTCCCTCGCCGAACTGGGTCGGGTTGATCGCCGACACCAGCACGATGGCGCCCCGTGGGCCACGCGCGTCGAGACGCCGGAGCGCACCGAGCCGTACCTTCGCCATCGCGTCGCCATGAAGGACCAGATCGTTGGGCACGAGACCCAGCTCGCCGGCGACCTCCACGATTGGCCGCACGGCTCAGCTCTCGCGGAATTGCCGGAAATTGGGCTTGCGCTTCTCGAGAAACGCGGCGATCGCTTCCATGTTCTCGGGCGAGCCGGCCAGCGCCGCCATGCCGTCGATCTCGGCGGCATGCGCCGTCTGGATGCCGGAGGCGCGTGAGGCGAGAAGCGTGCGCTTGGTGCCCTGTAGCGCCGACACGGGGAACTCGGCGATGGCTCGGGCCTTGGCGAGTGTCGCGGTCAAGAGCTCGTCGTCCGGGAAGGCGCGCGCCGCGATGCCCAGCGACACCGCCTTCGCCGCGTCGATCCACTCGGCCGAGAAAAAGAGCTCCGCCGCGCGCTGTGGACCGATCGCCGCTTGCAGCAGATAGCTCGATGCTGCCTCCGGCACCAGTCCCAGACCGACGAAAGGCAGGCGCAACCGCACGCTCTCGCCCACGTACACCACGTCGCAGTGGAGGAGGAACGTGGCGCCGATGCCGACACCCACACCGCGCGCCGCCGCCAAGAGCGGCTTGTCGAAGGCGTAGAGCGCGGGCATGAAGCCCGCGTAGCCGCCGACCTTGCCGTCTTCTCCGGCATCGAGCGAGCCGCCGAACGCGGCGAGATCCTGGCCAGCGGAGAAGTCCTTCCCCGCGCCGGTCACCACCGCGCACGCCACGGCGCGGTCCTCACGCGCCTCGTCGAGGGCGTCGCGAAGGGCGTTCCACTGGGCGTCGTCGAAGGCGTTCTTCTTCTCGGGGCGATTGAGCGTCAGCAGCAACACGCCATCGCTCAGCTCACGCAGCACGGGCTCGGCCATGACTCTCCTCGGGATGTGAGCACGACGCCCTTCGGCGAACGCCACACGCCGCGGCCGGAGGCACGCCGACCGCGATGCCGTGCGCTCGGAGGGCGCGTCGGCGAATCAGTGCGCGACGGGCGGATCGGCGTGCAGATCGCGCGTGTCGCCCGTGTCCGGCGGCACCTTCGCGAGGATCTCCCGCACCATGCCTTGGTGCTTGAGCTCTTCGCCTTGCAGCTCGGTGAAGAGTGCGCGGATCTCCGGGTCGGCGATCTTGGCGAGAGCCGAGCTGAAGAACTCGTAGGCCTTGGTCTCGCCGGCCAGCGCGACCTCGAGCGCCTGACGCGCGGTCATGAAGGTCCGCACCTGGTCGTACTCGGGTGCCTCGACGTCCCAGAGCATGTCGCGCGTGACGACACCCGCCGCATCGCCGAAGCGCTCCTTGCGACGCGCCGCCAGCGCCTCGCCGTGCTTGCTCTCGTTCACCACCATCTGGCGGAAGAACTCGGCGGCCTCCGGCGTGTGGTGGAGCTCGAGCTGCTCGACGAACTCCTCGTAGCGCTCGCGTGCCTCGTCCTCGACCAGAATCGCCAGGTCGTACGCATCCTGGATCGAGAGCTTCCCGAAATCGACTTGCTTCGCCATGACGCCTCCCGTGAGAGAGTGGATGGCGAGCCTACCATCTCGAACGCTGCTTGCCCGCCGCCGGCCGCGCTTGCCGAGCGGACGTCGTCGGCGCTTGGATTCGAGCATGCGCGACCACGATCGACCCATCCCGCTCGAGATCGGGCCCGTGGGATCGTCCGAGTCAGCCGCCCGGCTGGAAGCCGGGCGAGCTCGCGCGCCGAGCGCTCTCGCGGCGCTCGACGCCGAGCTTTCCAGCCACACACGCCTGATCGTGCGCCAGCGCAAGGACTGGGGCGAGGTCGTCACCGGCTGGGAGAAGGCCAACCGCTACGAAGTCCACGACTCGAGCGGCACAGCGCTCTTCCACGCTTTCGAGGTGAGCACCAGCGGCTGGTCGGTGCTCTTGCGGGTGCTGCTGCGCGCGCAGCGGCCGTTCCGCATGGAGGTGATTCGGGGCAATGGCTCGCCCGTGGTCACGCTGGTGCGGCCCTGGCGCTTCTGGCTCTCCCGGCTCGAGGTGCTCGGGACGGACGGCCGCCCGTTGGGGCGCGTGGAACAGCGTTTCTCGCTCGTTCGTCGGGTCTATCAGGTGTTCGACGACCAGGGACGGACGCTTCTCGACGTCGTGGGACCGCTGTTGCGTCCGTGGACGTTCCTGCTCCACCAAGCTGGTCGCGAGGTGGGCTCCACGAGCAAGAAGTGGCGTGGTCTCGGCGTCGAGGCTTTCACCGATGCCGACACGTTCGTGATCGAGTGGAGCGCCGCGCGCCTCCGTCCCGGCTCGCATCTGCTCGCGGTGGCCGCAACGATCCTGATCGACTTCGTCCATTTCGAGTGGCGAGGGAGTTGAGCTGCGTTCGCCGTGTCAGCCGGAAACAGCACCGCAGACCCAGCTGTGGGCAAGCCAACCCGTTGCATTCGCGACCTGCGACCGCGACGGAGCACGATCTTCCGCCAGTGTGGCTGCGCGAATCGTGAGGGGCGCCGCTCGGTCGGTGCCGACGCGTCGAAGCGAAGACGAGCCGGGTCGAGCTGCGACGATCCCCGCCATCGACCGAGCGATCGACCCATCCGCAAACCCGAGGTGGTGAATCGACCGGGCTAACTAAAGTCATTCTTCGTGCGGCGACGGGCTGCTAGGATTTTAGTGCATTCACTCGGCGAATATCCTGATGGTGGCCAGCGACGATCCGGGCCGGATGACCGGCGTGCTCTCGTGCCTCGGCGGCGTTTCGCAGGCCGCGCTGGCGCGGCTCTTCGCCGACGCCGACGAGCACGACGCCGACGCCGGGGAGGTGATCGGCCGGCAGGGCGACCGCATCGCTGGCGCAGTCGTGATCCAGGACGGCCTGGTTCGGCTCTTCCGCGCCCACGACAACGGCCGCGAGCTGGTGCTGTGGACGCTCGCCGACGGCGACTGCTTCTGCTTCTCGCCCCCGTGCTCCCCCATCCCGAGCCCGTTCTCCGCGCAGTGCCTTGCCCCAACGCGCTACACGCAGATCTCGGGAGAGGCCTGGTCGCGTTACGTGTGCGCCCACATCGAGCGCATGAGCAACGTGGCCGACTGCTTCGCCCGTGAACGCGGCGACCTGGCGCGCTGGGCCCAGGATCTGGCGTTGCGAACCGTGCCCGAGCGACTGCGAAGTCACCTCGCCATGCTGGTCGATCGCCGCGGCATCCGCACCGAATGCGGTTGGCGCCTCGACCACGGCGTGAGTCGCGTCCAACTCGCCGCGGCCGTCGGCACGGCGCCGGAGGTGGTGATCCGCGCGCTGGCGGATCTCGAAGCCAGCGGCATCCTCGAGCGCCGGCGCCGGCACCTGCTGATCCGCGACCCCGCACGCCTCGGGGCACCTCCCAGTCGCCCACGGCTCTCGCTCGAGCAAGCGTCGAGCGAGGCGGCGCGCCCAGCGGGTCGAGCGGGCACGGGGCGCTCGCTCCGCGGCCGACGACGATGAACCCGTCGCTGCCCTTCGAACTCGCACACCGCTCGCTGGCGGACCGTTACCGCATCCTCGAACCCATCGGTAGCGGCACCTTCGGCGTCGTGTTCCGCGCCGAGGACGAGCTCGAGCACGCGCGGGTCGTCGTCAAGCTCTTGCACGGCAGCTATGGGTACTTCCATCTGGACACCTTTCGTCGCGAGATCGACGCCGCGCGCAGCCTGACGCATCCCAGCGCCGTGCGCATCCTCGACTACGGCGTCGCCGAAGGCGACCGGCCGTTCCTGGTCATGGACGAGATCGATGGCCAGCCGCTCGACACGTGGGCGACCGAGCGCCGGCCGGTTCCGATCGGCGAAGCCATGTCCCTCGTCATCCCGATCGCCGAGTTGCTCGAGGAGGCCCACGCCGCGGGGATCGTCCACTGCGACGTCAAGCCCAGCCACATCCTGGTCCGCGGGGCAAACGGTCACCCGCGGGAAGTGAAGCTCATCGACTTCGGAATCGCGCGGCTGCGCCGCTCGGCGATCGACGGGCACTCGTACGAGCCGGATACCGCCAGCAGCCGGATCTCCGGCACTCCCGCCTACATGTCGCCGGAGCGCGTCGTGGGCGGTGAGTACGACGGACGTGCCGACGTGTACAGCCTGGCGATGGTGCTGTACGAGCTGCTGGCCGGGCGGCTGCCGTTCGAGCTTCCAGCCGACGCCGGCCCCTACGAGATCTTCGCCGCACAGTTGCGCGGCTATGCACTGCCATTGCGTGTGTTTCGCGCCGACACGACTCCCACGCTCGGCGCGTTCCTGCAGCGTGCGCTCGCCAAGGATCCTGCCGACCGTCCCATGGCTGCGGAGCTCGCGCAGTACCTGCGACTCGAGCGGGAGCTGGCATCTCGTTCCGGTGGCTGCAGCGCGAACGAGCCGCGCCCGGCGGTGACCGCCGCGTCGCGCGCCCCGACCGCAAGCTTGGATCGTGGCGGCCGACGCGCCGGTGAGATCGAAGTGAAGAGCGTGCTACCGAGCCTGGAGCGCTGCCTGGTCGCCGGGGATCTCTACGGCCACTTCTACGAGCGTCTCTTGGCTTCGAGCCCGGAGGTGGCGGTTCGCTTCCAGCGCACCAACATGTCCGAGCAGAAACGGATCCTCCACCACGCCATCAACCTGATCCTGTCCTTCTTCGAGCGTAATCCGGTGGGCACGTGGGCGATCGAGCGCGTCCGCCACACCCATTCGCGCTCCCAGCTCGACATCCCGCCGCGCCTGTACGCGTACTGGCGCAGTGCCTTCCTCGACGCGGTGCGCGAGCTCGATCCCGCGCTCGACGCCGCCACTGAACGCGCCTGGCGCACCGTGCTGCAAGCGGCCATCGACTTCGTGGTGGCCGGCTACGACGACTGAAGCACGACGACGGCGCCCCGCACGCCTCTCCGCGAGCCGCCAGGCGAGCCGCGAGCGAAGCGAAGCGACTCGGGGGTGGG
>CAYVDO010000039.1:2211-31156 GCA_964450125.1 uncultured bacterium | reverse complement strand
CCAAAACCACCACCGGGCCGCAGTGAAGCGTCAGGAAGATTGCCACCGCATAGTGCAGCCGGCTCGCGGCGGCGAGCAGCCATCGCCCGCGAAGGGCGCCCTTGGTGACGGGCCACGGCGCCGTCGCGGCGCCGGGCGCGCGCGCGGCCTCGCCGCCGAGCCCAGGTGGGAGCACGCTGGGGCGCGGTGCGGCGATGGCCGTCGCCAACACCGCGCTCCGCGCTGGCGGCATTCGAGGGGGGCGATCGGGGGGCGTCGCACCGAGCGGGAGTGCGAGCGGACCTCGACGACTGCGAGTGGAGAGACGCATTGGATCCGGACAGTGACGCGGTGGGGGAGGCGCCTCTCTCGCAAGCGCCGCACCACACCGACCAGCACGGAATCACGATGGTTTTCGGCCCGTGCATCGGGCGGTGCCGAGGCGGATTGCAAGACGGATTGCACGACGCGCGCGCGCAGACTGCGGCTCGCGACTGGCGATTTGCGGCGGCGCCCGATCGGCCGCGTCGGAGCGACGCGCGAGAGGCGGATTCGGTGTGCGGCGAGGTGCCGCTCGCTCAGTGCCTCGCCGTCACGGCACGGCGAGGCGGTCGTAGCGATGGAGCGGCTGATTCATGCCTTCGCTGAGCGTGAAGTACGCGGACGCGTCGGCATTGAAGCCCAGCGATTCGCCCTGGCCCTCTGCACCGAGCCACAGCGAGCACGGCGGCCCCGCCAGCGTCGCCGCCACGGTGGCACCTGGGTCGAAGCACCATGCGAAGGCGCTAGTGTAGGTGCGGATCGCGATGAACTCGCGTAGTGGATCGATGTCGCCGCCGGTGGGTTGCGCACCGCCAGGAAGCGGATCCGCACCGAAGACCAATGAGGCGACCTCGGTGAGCGGCGCGGTGGCGTTGGCGTCGAGCGGCGCCGCGGCCTGGAATACCTGGGATGCTGCTCCCGCCGCGCTCGGCTTGGTGACGATGTAGAGGTCGCCGTTCTCGGGGTCGAGGAAGATCGTCTCGGCGTTGTGGGGGCGATCGGGGTACTGCAGTCGGATCTCTTCGACGTCGCCCACGGGGAAGGTGCCTGGGATCGAGCCCACGGCGGGCTCGGGGGCGCGATAGACACGGATCGACGAGCGGCTCTCGCCGTTGTCTCCGATGTCGCCTGCGTAGAGGTAGGGCACGCCGGCGACGGGGCCGGGCCCGATCGCGATGTCCTCCCAATCGGTAGCGCCGGCGCCATCGAAGGTGAACGTGCCACGCCATGCACCCGTGGTGTCGATGGCGATCACGCGCGCCGAATCGCCCGAGTCGTTGTGGATCCAGAGCAGCGAAGGATCGAGGCGGCCACCCACGATCCCGGATGTCTCGGTGACCTCCGCGTGCGTCACGACGCCGGCGACGGTCGCCTGTCCGAAATCGGGGCAATGGGCGTCGCAGCCCAGGCCGCTGAAGGAGGCCGCGACGGACGCGAGGATGAGCGATCGGCGAATCACCGAGGAACCTCCAGGGAGGGATCGGGCGGGTCGACAATCCATGATGCCCGAGCGGCTCGATCCGCCGCCAGCGCGGCTCGTGCACGATCTCTCCTCGGACCCGTCGGACCCTCGCCGCGGATCGGTGCCCGGGTGCGTGAGCCATTGGTGGATCCGATGCTCGCAGAAGACGAGATGGAGGAGCGACTGCCATGACCGAACCAAGGAACCCGTACCTCGCTCTCGAGCAGGCGGGGGACTCCGGTCCAGCGCGAGCGCCGCGCCGGCTCAGCTCGGTGATGCTGCTCGGGCTCTCGGCGCTCCTGATCGTGATCACAGTGGTGTGTGTGTCGGCGCTTCGCACCAGCGGGAGCGACGCAGGGTTCGGCTGGCTCGCCGCCCCGCTTGCGACCGTGGGTGTGGGCGCCTCGATCGTCGTCTCCGCGCTGGGCGTGATGCGTGCGGTGACGCTGCCGCTCTCACGGATGCCCGCGGCGATCCGAGCGCTCTCGGTCTTCGAGCGTGCCGTGATCGTTCTGGCACACGTTCTCTGCGCGGGCCTCGGCGCCCTCGTGACGCTGTTCGCGACCGTGGAGTTCACGCGCGACACGGTTGGGACGTCGCGGCGTGGTGTCTTCGCGAAGGTGGTTGGCCGGTCGCGAGTGCGCTCCAAGGGGCTGTCCGCCTACTGGCCAGTCGTGCGCGGCTCGCGGCTGAATCGCCAGCTCCCGCTGGAAATTGGGAGCGTTGGGGAATCGCCGGTGCATCGCTGATGCGCTCCGAGCTGGAGGAGACCTGGAAGCGTGCGTGCGAGCGCGCGCGCCGCTTGCTGGCGGATGCGGAGGTTCGCCAGGCGGCGTGAGCGGGCCGCACTTCCGCGCTCACCAGCGTCGAACGGCGGAGACGAAGTCGGCGCCCAGGTTCCATCCCGAGAGGCTCATGGCGTTCTCGTAGAAGCCCATCTCGCGAAAGCCCCGCTCGGGGACGTGCTGGTAATCGTCGGGCAGGTGTACGTAGCCCACGTAACCGTCGCATTGCGATCCCACGAGCGGCAGCCGTACGCCGCGTTCGCTCAGCGCCTTCTTGAGCGCCAGCGCCACGCTCACGCCCAGATCGCACGGCGTGCCGAGCCAAGCGGCCTCGCCGAGTCGCAACAAGTGCAGCGGCGCGTCGGGATCTCCACGTCGCGCCTGGCGCGCCTGGTTTTCGACGAGGCGTCGCAGCGGGAACGTGGCCGCTTCGGCGAGCCAGCCGCGGCGCATCGTGGCGGGAAACACGCGGCAGGTCGGCGGCGGCAGGGGGATGTGCTCGAGTCGCACTTCGAAGGGCTCGTGAGTGAGGGGCGCCAGCGTGTGCTCGGCGCGATCGACACCGTCCTCGAGCAAGGCACCCACCAACGCGAGATGCACGTCGATCGGCTGGGGAAACTCGGAGAAGAGCGGGCTCATGCCGCCCACGGCCCCCTGGAAGAAGAGCGCCTCGCGACCCCGCTCCTCGATCCGCCTGCAGAGCTCACCAGGGAAGTCGGCGCTGATGGCGTGACGATCTCGCTCCGAGCCGATCACCGGGTGCGCCGAAAAGCTCACCAGGTCGATGGGCCGTCCACTCTCTCGCTCGAACCGCAGCAACGTCAGATCGGGATCGATCGGCCCCAGCAGGCGGCGACGGTTGGCATTCACTCCGGTGAGCGCCACGCGACTGCCGGAGAGCCGCGCCGGGGTCGTGTGCGCGCGCGCAGCCTGTGCGACCCCCGCGAGCTTCGTGACCAGCTCGCGAAAGATCGAGTCCTGGTAGCGCCCCATGAAGTAGCGGACCAGTGGACCGCCGTCCCAATATCCACCCGTTGCCGAGTGGCTGTGGGTGGCGGCGAGGAGCAGCGACTCGGGCGCGATCTCGGCAGCGCGCGCCACGGCGAGATGGAGTGGTGCTGGAATCGCGAGCAGGTCGGCGATCACCAGCGTTGCGGCACTCGCGCCGATCTCCAGATGGAGCGCGCGGGCATGGAGAGGATCGCGGACGCGCTCGGCGAAGCGGCCGTTCCACTCGGTCTCGCCGGCGAGCGGGGCGCCGATGGCCGGCGTGATGTCGACGCACGCGTGTCCAACGCTTAGCGAGCTGAATGAGGCGCGCCGCGAGCGGGCAGGGGAGTGAGCTGCGGGGCGTCGGCGGGTTCGAGTGGCCATGGGCGGACCTCGGATCGAAGCGATCGGGCGCTCTCGGCGAGTATGCGGGAAGGATCGCTCAGCGCCCGTGACGCCGGAACTCCGCCCAGTCGATGCCGAGCTTGCGCATGCGACCGCGCAAGGTGTGCGGGTTGATGCCGAGCCGAGCCGCAGCGCCGAATGGACCCTCGATTCGGCCCAGGGACGCGCGCAGCGCCTCCTCGATGTGGCGCTTCATCGCGGCGTCGAGGCTTGCGGCACCCGCGTGAAGATCGGTTCGCGACGACGGCAACGCGGGAATCGGGAGTTGTGGCGGCGGTAACGCGTGTCGTCGTGAATCGGGGGGGCGCGGCTCGTGCTCGTGCTCGGGCGCCGTGACGCCGAGCGCTTGCGCCACGGCGAGCCGTGTACCGTCGCCGAGGATCGCCGCGCGCTCGATCACCGCCGCCAGCTCGCGCACGTTGCCCGGCCACGAGTAGCCCACCAAGAGCTCGATCGCCGTCGGGCTGGGCACCAGCGGCTTGCCGTGCAGCCGAAGGCCCGCGCGCCACGCGAAGTGGGTGGCGAGCGCTGGGATGTCTTCGATGCGCTCGCGCAACGGCGGCAGCCGGATGGGGAAGACGCTGATGCGGTACCAGAGGTCTTGGCGGAACACTCCCTCGGCCACCAGGCGTTCCACGTCGCGGTGAGTGGCGGCGACGATGCGCACGTCCACCGTCAGGCTCCGCTGTCCTCCGACGCGCTCGAAGGTGCCGTCCTGAAGGACGCGCAAGAGTCGCACCTGCGCCGCGGCGGGAAGCTCGCCGAGCTCGTCGAGGAAGAGCGTTCCGCCGTCCGCGCGCTCGAACCAACCCTGCCGCGTGGCGATGGCGCCGGTGAAGCTGCCGCGCTCGTGACCGAAGAGCTCGGAGTCCACCAGCTCGGGCGGGATCGCGCCGCAATTCACGCGCAAGAAAGGGCCGCCTGCGCGTCGCGAGCGTGAGTGGATGGCGCGTGCCACCACTTCCTTGCCCGAGCCGGTTTCGCCCAGGATCAAGACGGGCGCGTCGGTGGGCGCCACTTGGGCGACGCGCTCCATCACGTCCTTGAGGCCGGCCGTGCCACCGACCACGGACTCGCTGATGTCCTGACGCTCGAGCCGCGACAGCAACGCGCGGTTGTCGGCTTCCACGGTCTCGCGCAGGCGCGCCAGCTCGTGGAAGCGCTGATCGTTGTCGAGGGCGACCGTGAACGGCTCGAGCAGCGAGCGCACCACGCGCTCGTGCTGCGGGGTGAAGCGCTGCTGACCGCGCGCGATCACCACCAGCACGCCGACCGGGCCGGAGTCGTCGACGAGGGGGCCCGCGATCACGCGGCTGGCGATCCCTTCCGGCACCAGCGCCGCGAGCAGCGGGTCGGGGCCACCGCCCTTGCCGACCAGCACACCGCCGCGCCGGCACCACGTCGCGACACGCTCGAGCTCGGCTGCGCTGCAGCGGGTGCGCACCTTCGACGGGGGCGGCTCTTCGCCACACACGCCCGCTGCGACGGTCTCGATGCGCTCGTGCTTCAGGTCGATCCGGCGCACCAGCACCAGCCCGACGGGCAGACGGCGGGCGAGTACGGGCGCGATGCGCGACACCGATTCGCCGATGTCGAGGTGGCGGCAGGCTTCGCGCCAGACGTCGAGAAGGATGGCCATGAGTAGGTCCGGGGCGCGCGATGGATCACCCATAGAATGTAACGGAAAAATTGGTGAATTCAACGGTCATGGGACGCCACATCCGTCATATGCGACGGATTTGTCGCATGCGCTTCACGGCGCGGGCGGCGCGCGCCTCGAAAAGCACCGTGATCTCGCGCTGATCAGCGCCGACGCGGCGCGTTGGCGCGCCGGGTGCACTGTCGGGGGACGTTCCGTCGATTCGCTCGTTCGCGGCCGGACCACCGGTTCGCCAGGAGCCCGAGCATGACCTCCGTTCCTCCGGCCACCGTTTCAGACCTTCCCCTCGAAGAGATCGCGCGCGCCGTGCGCCAGATCCGCTTCGGCTCGGTCGAGATCGTCATCCACGACTCGCGTGTCGTGCAGATCGAGCGACGCGAGAAAGTCCGCTTCGACAAGGCGTCGTGTGGCACCGGCTCGGGGCGTCCTCACGACCCCGCGTCTCGTGTCGAACGCTGAACAACGCACGCGAACCTGCATCGTCACGCCAACCCGACCTGACCTTCCAGACGACTGGCGGCCAGCACCGTGAAATCACCCGCAACGGCCTCTTCGTGCCGACCCGAGCGGTGCCCACCGGATCTCCGGCGGCTCCTCGCCGAAGGAGATCTCGCCCCATGACCACGACTCGAAGGACTCGCGCGATGGTGCTGACGGCGCTCGCGCTTGCCGCGCCCGCGATGGCCGGGCCACCGACCGCCACCGCACCGCTTGCGCCGGCCAGCTCGGCACCGGTGGACCCCGCAACCCAGAACAAGCTCGATGAGCTCGACCAGAAGGTGAAGGTCCTCGAGCGCTTGCGTGAGCTCGACCAGGAAGCGGCCGACAAGAAGAAGGCGGAATCGCCGACGCTCACCGCGAGCGCCAAGGATGGCTTCCAGCTCAAATCGGCTGACGGGTCGTTCTCGCTCAAGCTCGGCGGCTACGTGCAAGGCGATCTGCGCGCCTTCATCGACGACGAGGTGTCGAAGCTGCCGACCCAGTTCTTGATGCGGCGTGTGCGGGCTGATCTCACCGCGACCGTGTTCAAGATCATCGACTTCCGAATCATGACGGATTTCGGTGGCGGCACCGCTAGCGTCCAGGATGCCTACTCCGAGGCCCGCTTCCTTCCCGAGCTGAAGCTGCGCGTCGGCAAGTTCAAGCCGCCCGTCGGTCTCGAGCGGCTGCAGTCGGGAGCGGCGTTGCTCTTCGTCGAGCGCGGCCTGCCCACGAATCTGGTTCCCAATCGCGACGTGGGAGTCCAGCTCGCGGGCGATCTCTGGGACAGCGCGCTGAGCTATCAGCTCGGTGTCTTCAACGGTGTGCCCGACCTGGGCAGTGCCGATCTCGATGCCTTCGACGACAAGGACTTCGCCGCACGTATCTTCGCGCAGCCGTTCAAAGCTACGGACATCGACTTGCTGGCGGGGCTGGGGCTCGGTGTGGCGGGGTCGTGGGGCAGCCAGCACAGCACCGCCGCGGCGCCGGCGCTCGGATCCTACCGCAGCGGTGGGCAGAACACGTTCTTCCGCTACAAGACCGACGCGACGGCCACGGTCGCAGCGACCGACGCGGCCACCGCCCGCGCCGACGGCAAGCGCACCCGGTTCGCGCCCCAGCTCCATTGGTACTGGGACTCGTTCGGGCTGCTCGGCGAGTACGTCGTGTCGTCGCAGGAGATCCGCAAGGACGAGGTTCGGAAGGACATCTCGAACGATTCCTACCAGGTCGCCGTCTCGTATCTCTTGACGGACGACGTGGCGAGCTTCAAGGGCGTCAATCCCAAGAATCCGTTCAGCCCCGCGGACGGCAACTGGGGCGCGTTCGAGCTCAAGGCGCGCTGGAACGAGCTCTCGATCGACGATGCGGCGTTCCCCGATTTCGCCGATCCCGCAAAGTCGGCACGCAAGGCCTCGGCCTGGGCGGCAGGCGCCAACTGGTACCTGAACAAGAACTACAAGATCAACTTCGACTACGAGCAAACCAAGTTCGACGGTGGCGCGAAGAACGGCGACCGCGAGACCGAGAAAGCGTTCCTCACGCGCTTCCAGGTGTCGCTGTGAACGCGAGAACGACCGCCGCTCGAGCCAATCCACATTCGGAGATTCCTCCCATGCCTTCGCGCAAGACCTCGTCTTTCCTGCTGGCCCTCGCCCTCGCGCTCATAGCCTCGTCGAGGCCTGCGCAGATCGCTCGTGCCGCCGACGAGCCGCTGCTCAACGTTTCGTACGATCCCACTCGCGAGCTCTACGAGGATTACAACCAAGCCTTCGCCGCCTACTGGAAGCAGAAGTCCGGCAAGTCCGTGACCGTGCAACAGTCGCACGGTGGGTCGGGCAAGCAGGCGCGCGCCGTGATCGACGGTCTCAAGGCCGACGTCGCCACGTTGGCCCTCGCCTACGACATCGACGAGATCGCCGAGAAGGCGCGTCTCTTGCCGAAGGATTGGCAGAGTCGCCTGCCGGACAACAGCTCGCCCTACACGTCCACCATCGTGTTCGTGGTGCGCACCGGGAACCCGAAAGGGATTCACGATTGGAACGACCTGGTGAAGCCGGGAGTGTCGGTGATCACGCCGAATCCCAAGACCTCCGGCGGGGCGCGCTGGAACTACCTCGCCGCGTGGGGCTACGCGCTGCGCCAGCCGGGTGGCAACGACGCCAGCGCCCGCGATTTCGTGAGCAAGCTGTTCAAGAACGTGCCGGTGCTCGACTCCGGCGCGCGCGGCTCCACCACCACCTTCGTGCAGCGCGAGATCGGCGACGTCTTCATCTCGTGGGAGAACGAGGCCTATCTGGCGGTGAACGAGCTGGGGAAAGACAAGCTCGAGATCGTCGTGCCGTCGGTATCGATCCTGGCCGAGCCGCCCGTGACCTTGGTGGACAAGGTGGTCGACAAGAAAGGGACGCGCGAGGTGGCCGAGGCATACCTCCAGTACCTCTATTCACCCGAGGGGCAGGCGATCGCCGCCAAGCACTACTACCGGCCGCGGCTTGCGAGCGCCGCCGCCAGCGGCCCCAAGCTCACCAACGTCGCGCTCTTCACCATCGACGAAGTCTTCGGTGGTTGGAAGAAGGCGCAGCAGGCCCATTTCGCCGACGGCGGCGTCTTCGATCAGATCTACGCCGCGAAGTGACGGCATGCGTCTGAGCACCGCCATGCAGCCTGTGTTCGTCCTGGGGACCACCCGCTCGAGACCCCCCAAGTCTCCTCGGGACACGCTCGTCCGGCGTGGTCCATTCCACGAGTGGGTGGTCCCCAGCCTTTGGGGAATCGACGTCGTCGTCGCACGCGGCTGATTCCCGGAGCGCAAGCCGAGAAACGAGTCGAGCCGATCATGTCCACCGCCAACCTCATGGGCTTTCGACGCTACAGCGTGCTTCCCGGATTCGGGCCAACGATGGGTTTCACGCTCACGTACCTGAGCGCGATCGTGTTGGTTCCGCTCGCAGCGCTCTTCCTGCGAGCCGCCGGTCTCGACTGGGCCGCGTTCTGGGGGACGATCTCGTCGCCGCGGGTGCTCGCCTCGTTGCGTTTGAGCTTCGGGGCGTCGCTGATCGCGGCGCTGGTGAACGCGGTGTTCGGGTTCTTGGTGGCGTGGGTGCTGGTTCGATATCCGTTTCCGGGGCGCAAGCTCGTCGATGCGCTGGTGGATCTGCCGTTCGCGTTGCCCACGGCTGTGGCGGGCATCGCGCTCACCGCCATTTACGCGCCGAACGGCTGGATCGGTCGCCTCCTCGAGCCGCACGGCATCAAGGTGGCGTTCACGCCCACAGGCGTGTTCGTGGCGCTCACGTTCATCGGATTGCCGTTCGTGGTTCGGACGGTGCAGCCGATCCTCGAAGACCTCGATGCCGAGCTCGAGGAAGCGGCGGCGAGCCTGGGCGCGTCTCGCTGGACGACGTTCCGGCGCGTGCTGCTGCCGGCGCTCTGGCCCGCGGTCCTGACGGGTTTCGTGTTGGCGTTCGCTCGCGCGCTGGGCGAGTACGGCTCGGTGATCTTCATCGCCGGCAACATGCCGATGAAGTCGGAGATCGTGCCGCTCCTCATCGTCACCAAGCTGGAGCAGTACGACTACGCGGGCGCCGCATCGATCGCCGTGCTCATGCTCGTGCTCGCATTCTCGCTGATGCTCGTGATCAACGTGCTGCAGGCCCGGTTGCAGGGGCGCCACCTGGCCAAGTGACGACGCGCGCACCCACCGCTCCCGACAGCACGCGCTGAGGAGACCACGACGCCATGCACGCTCTTCCCTCCCCCGTCAGCTCACCGGGCACGGCCCATCGGCGCGAAGTGATCGGCGAGCCGCCGCTGGTGCGGCTCGCGCTGGTGATCGCGGCGCTGGCGTTTCTGGGGCTTTTCCTGGTCATGCCGCTCGCGGCGGTGTTCGCCGAGGCGCTCTCGAAGGGCTTCGCGGCCTATTTCGGCGCCATGGCTCATTCCGACGCGTTCGCGGCCATCCAGCTCACGCTTCTGACCGCGGCGATCGCCGTACCGACCAATCTGGTGTTCGGGATCGCTGCGGCGTGGGCGATCGCGAAGTTCGACTTCCGCGGCAAGAACCTGCTCATCACGCTCATCGATCTGCCGTTCTCGGTGTCGCCGGTGATTTCGGGCTTGATCTTCGTGCTGCTGTTCGGGCTCCAGGGCTGGCTCGGTCCGTGGCTCGACGATCACGACGTGCGAATCATCTTCGCGGTGCCGGGAATCGTGACCGCCACCGTGTTCATCACTTTTCCATTCGTGGCGCGCGAGCTGATTCCACTGATGCAGGCGCAGGGAACCGAGGAGGAGGAGGCCGCGGTGGTGCTGGGCGCGAGCTTCTGGCGCACGCTCTGGAACGTGACGCTGCCCAACGCGAAGTGGGGGCTCGTCTACGGCGTGATCCTCTGCAACGCCCGCGCGATGGGGGAGTTCGGCGCGGTGTCGGTGGTGTCCGGCCACATCCGTGGCCAGACCAACACCATGCCGTTGCACGTCGAGATTCTCTACAACGAATACGACTTCGTGGGGGCGTTCGCGATCGCGTCGCTGCTCGCGTTGCTGGCGTTGGTGACGCTCGCGGCGAAGTCTTTCGTGGAGTGGCGAGCCCGCGCAGTGGTGCGCGAAGCGCTGGCCGAGGCCGAAGCGTGAGCGGCGCGGGTTCGCGCAACGAACGGCCCATAGCGGTCCACGAGGGGGCTCGCCGAGCGGTCGGTCGCGGCGCGACCGCACGAGCGCAGCGAAGTGACTTGGGGGTGGGGCCCCGCCGAGACCGCGCTCTTGGCGGGGCGGGGGGCTGGAACAGACCCCCGAAGGAGACAAGGTGAGCATCGAGGTACGAGGCATTCACAAGCGCTTCGGCAAGTTTCATGCGCTCGATGACGTGAACCTGCACGTCGACACCGGTGAGCTGGTGGCGCTCCTGGGTCCGTCCGGCTCGGGCAAGACCACGCTACTGCGCATCATCGCCGGCCTCGAAGTCGCGGATGCCGGTTCGGTGCTCTTTCACGGCGAGGATGCGACCGATAGGCACGTGCGCGAGCGGCAGGTGGGATTCGTCTTCCAGCACTACGCGCTCTTCCGTCACATGACGGTGTTCGAGAACGTCGCGTTCGGGTTGCGCGTCCGAAGAGGAAAGGCCCGTCCCCTGGAGGGCTACATCCGAGCCCGAGTTCAAGAGCTGCTCGAGTTGGTGCAGTTGGGCTGGCTCGCCGATCGCTATCCGTCGCAGCTCTCGGGCGGTCAGCGGCAACGCGTGGCGCTGGCTCGTGCGTTGGCCGTCGAGCCACGCGTCCTGCTGCTGGACGAGCCCTTCGGCGCGCTCGACGCCAAGGTACGCAAGGAGCTCAGGCGCTGGTTACGCCGATTGCAGGACGATCTGCGCATCACCAGTGTGTTCGTCACCCACGACCAGGAGGAAGCGCTGGAGGTGGCCGACCGCGTGGTGGTGATGAACGAGGGAAAGATCGAGCAAGTAGGTGCACCCGACGACGTGTACGACCATCCCGCGAGCCGGTTCGTCTACAACTTCCTCGGCGACGTGAACCTCTTCCACGGTCGCGTGCACCAAGGACAGGCCCAGCTCGGCGATCTCGAGGTCTCGGTTCCGGAGCACCACGGCACGCTCGATACCGCCGCCGTTGCTTTCGTGCGGCCGCACGACGTCGACGTGGCGCGCCACAGGAACGGCGCGCCGGCGATCGAAACCACGGTGCGGCACGTGAAAGCGCTCGGGCCGCGGGTGCGGCTCTACCTGGAACGCGCCGAGGCCGGAGCCGAGATCGAGGCCGAGATGAGCCGCGAACGCTTCCAGGAGCTCGCGCTCCACGAAGGCGAGACGGTCTTCGTGAGCCTGCGCAAGCTCCGCGTCTTCATCGAGGATCGCCCCGCCCTCGGCTGACGGCCGGCCGCAGACGAAGAAAGGGCGCGGGGATCGTCCCGCGCCCTTTCGGTTGGCCGGTCTCGCCGCGAGGCCTGATCAGGCGGCGGCTTCGGCGAAGATGCGTTTCCGCAGCATGCGCGCTTTCCGCTTGAGCGTGGTCATCGTGTTGCGCTGGATGACGAGTCGGCGCGCCTTGCGATAGAGCCGCATCCGCTCCTCTGCCGGGAAATCAGGTGTGTCGAAGACCGGCGTGTTGGAGAAGTGGTGGAACCGCGTGTAGTCGGCGTGGATGATCCGGCCGTTGTCCTTCGCGAAGTCCCAGAGCTCCGTCTTGGGATACGGCCGGGCCAGGTAGAACTCGACGGTCGCGAGCGGCATGCGCCGCGCGAAGTCGATGCTGCGCTCGATGGCTTCTGGCGTATCGCCGGGATTGCCGATCATGAACTGACCGGTGATCTCGATACCGGCGCCCGCGAGGTTGGCGATGCCTTGCTCGAGATCGGCGAGCGATTCGCCCTTTTTGATCTTGAGCAGCATCTCGTCGTCGGCGCTCTCGATGCCGATGGCGACGGTGAGGCAGCCGGCCTTGCGCATCTTCTCGCACAGGTCGCGGGGCGCGCGGTCCGCACGCAGCCCCCAGATGCCCCACACGATGTCGAGCTTCTTCGCTTGCACCAGATCGCAGAAGTCGTGGACGCGTTGGAGCTTGAGATTGAACGTGTCGTCGACGATCACGAACCAGCGGTGGGGGATCTTCCAGGTTCCGAGCGCCCACTCGATCTCGTCCACGAGATCCTCGGCCTTGCGATAGCGCCACGGCCGGCCGCTCACGGCGGGCACCGAGCAGAACACACACTGATACGGGCACCCGCGGCTCGTGAGCAACGGGTAGCACTCGTACGAGTCCATCTGGAAGAGGTGGAAGGCGGGGCGCCCCAGCGCCCCGAGATCGCGAATCCACGCGGCTTTCTCGATCTGTTTGACCTGGCCGCCATCGCGATAGATCAGGCCGGGGACCTCGGCGAGTCGTTCCGGCGTGTCCGCGCCGTCCAGGATCAGGCGCGTGAGCAGCGGCATCACTTCTTCGCCTTCGCCGATCACCGCGTAGTCGATGGACGGCACGTCGAGGACCTGCGCCTCGCTCACGGAGACGTGCGGTCCGCCCACGATGATCTTGGTCTCGGGGCGCCGATGCTTGATGTCGGCGATCGAGATCATCACGCGGTCCCACGTGAAGCTCGTGGCCGTGATCCCGACCACCGGCGGGATGCGCTCGAGGAAGGTCGCCCAGCCAGCGTCGCCCGCGACCTCGCGGTCGACGACTTCCACGCTCATGCCTTCCTTCTCGAGCGCCGTGGCGATGTAGCCGATGCCGAGATTGGGGAAGAACGGCTTGCGGAGGTTGCGCGGGCCGGCGTCGATGAGTGCCACGTCCCGGGTCGTGGGTCCTGTCTTCTGCATTTCCCAGAATCCTCGGATGACGCGCTCGCCGTGCCGGAAGCGTTGCGCGCGGGTGAGTGACAAGAGCATACCATTGTGCCCCGTCGCCCCATCCGATCGCTAGCCCGACGGGGTGTGGGCACGGGTTCCCATCGAGCGGGATGCGTCGGTCGAGGCGCGTGGCAGGGGGAATTCGTCGGCGGGCAGGCCTCGCCCCGGCACGACTCAAGGTTCCGAAGGCTCGCCTGCGCCGCGGCGCCACGACGTGGCTCACTTGCCCGTGCGTGCGACGCGAGCTTCGCCACCGCGGAGGGTCCTCCGATGTGCCCCCGGTCCGCACACCTGGATCGGGTTCCACGCGAATGTGCGCCACGAGCGATGCGTGAGCCGTGCAGAGCCGATTCCGCGCCGAGGACGCTTGACGCCCCGACGCTCGGATGCAAACCTTCGCGGCTCGTCGCAAGACGGACGTCGGCGAACGCTCGCGGGTGTAGCTCAGTTGGTAGAGCACGACCTTGCCAAGGTCGGGGTCGCGGGTTCGAATCCGGCCACCCGCTCCAGACGATGAACGAGGCCGGGGAATCCCGGCCTCGTTCGTCTTCGGCCACCAGCAGGGGAAAGGGAAGTCGCAGCAGCACCGGGCACGGTACCCAAGTGGTTAAGGGAGCGGTCTGCAAAACCGTTATGCACCGGTTCGAATCCGGTCCGTGCCTCCAGATCGATCGCGGGTGAGTGGCGAGCGCACCCCGCCCGGTACAACGTGACGCAATCCCCCGCTGCGCCGGATGGCGTTGCTGCCGGCATCCGGACGTTGCCCCGCTCGGGTGGTGGCCGCGGCGCCCGCTCCGCGGCGGCGCGGTGCGAAACACGCGTCTGGGCGCCGACCCGTTGAGGTAGGCTGGGCGCTCTCGCAGCCGCACGCCTCGGAGCACCGGATGACCTCGACTCCCGCGCACGTCGACTGGATCCACACGCGGCACGACGAGATGTGCCGGCTCGTCACGCAATGGTCGAGCGTGAACACCGGTACCCACAACGTCGCGGGGCTTCGCGCGTTCGCACAGCAGGTCGCCGAGCGCTTCGCCGCGCTCGGCGGTGAGGTCACCTTGAGCGACGTCCCGCCCTTCGCGTGCGTGGACGACCGCGGCATGCGCGCCGAGGAGCCGCTCGGCAGCCTCGTGCGCGTGCGCAAGCGACCGGGGGCGCCGCTCCAGGTGCTGATGGTCGCTCATCTCGACACCGTGTTCGGAGCGCAGGACGCGTTTCAGCGGGTTTCGGTGGTGGACGAGCACACGCTGCGCGGGCCGGGGGTCGCGGACTGCAAGGGCGGGATCGCGGTGATGCTGACGGCGCTCGAGGCCTTCGAGCGCTCGGACGCCGCCGACGCGATCGGCTGGGAAGTGGTGCTCAACCCCGACGAGGAGATCGGCTCGCCGGGCTCGCGCGCGCTGCTCCTCGAGCGCGCACGTGACGCCGACGTGGGACTGGTCTTCGAGCCCGCGTTGCCCAGCGGCGCTCTGGTGAAGGCGCGCAAGGGTTCGGGCAACTACACGCTGGTGGTTCGCGGCCGCGCTGCGCATGCGGGCCGCGATTTCGATCGCGGTCGCAACGCCATCCACGCCCTCGCCTCCGCGGTCGATGCGCTGGCGCGGCTTTCCGGCACGCGACCCGGGCTCACGGTGAACGTCGGCAGGATCGCCGGTGGCGGCGCCGTGAACGTGGTGGCGGACGTGGCGGTGGCACGATTCAACGTGCGCGTGGTCGAGCCCGCGGATCAGGCGTTCGTGGAAGCCCGTTTGCGCGACGTGATGGCGGGGCTCGAAAGCAAGGACGGAATCGCGTCCGAGCTCTTCGGTGGGTTCGGCGCGCCACCCAAGCCGCTCGTGGGGCCGAGTGCCGCGCTGCTCGACCACGTCATCGATTGTGGCCGGCAGCTCGGCCTCGATCTCGCCACCGAGGCCAGCGGAGGCGTGTGCGACGGTAACCGGCTCGCTGCAGCCGGGCTCGCCACCGTCGATTCGCTCGGACCGCGCGGCATCGGCATCCACACCGACCGCGAGGTGGTGCACCTCGACACGCTCACCGAGCGCGCCAAGCTGAGCGCGCTTCTGCTCACTCGGCTCGCGACCCGAGAGATCGAGTGGCCGGTCCGAGACCGGTCCGGAGCGCGGAGCTGAGACCGTGGACGTGGTCCGACCGGCTCAGGCGGCGGACCTGAATGCCTTGCTGCATCTCGCGACTCTCGCCGGATATGGCCTGACGTCGTTGCCGCGTGACGCCGAGTTCTTGCGCAAGCGGCTGAGCGAATCCGAGCGCAGCTTCGCCCACGAGGCGGACGAGCCGCGCGGCGAGCCCTATCTCTTCGTCCTCGAAGCGGGCGACGGCGAGGTGATCGGCACGTGCTCGATCTGGTCGAAGGTGGGCGGTTTCGAGCCCTTCTACGCCTACCGGCTCGAGACTGCCGTGATGGAGTCGAAGATGCTCGGGGTGCGCAAGGACGTGCCGATGCTGCATCTGGTCCGCGAGCACAGCGGCCCGTGCGACGTCGGCGGCCTCTTCCTCGCGCCGACGCAGCGGCGTTCCGGACGCGGCCGCGCGCTCTCTCTGAGTCGCTTCCTCTTCATGGCCGAGCACCCGCACCCCTTCGATCCCGAGGTGATCTCCGAGATCCGGGGCGTCAGCGACGAGCACGGCGAGTCGCCGTTCTGGGAAGCCTTGGGCCGGCGCTTCTTCGACATCGACTTCCCCAAGGCGGATTATCTGAGCCTGCTCAACAAGCGGTTCATCGCGGATTTGATGCCGACCCATCCGATCTACCTGCCGCTTCTGCCCGAGGAGGCACGAGCGGTGATCGGCGAGCCGCATCCCGCGAGCCGTGCCGCGCTCGAGCTGCTCGAAGGTGAGGGATTCCGCCGCGGCGAGCTGGTGGACATCTTCGACGCCGGCCCGGTGATTCACGCCCGCCTCGACCAGGTGCGCACGGTCCGCGAGAGCGTGCGCGCCGAGGTGGCCGAGCTGCTTCGTGACCCTCCCGACGGCGACGCCGTGCTCGTGAGCCGCGCGGCGGCGAAGCCCGACTTTCGCGCCGCCGTGGGATCGGTCGCGCTCACCCGCGGTGGCGATGTGCGTCTCGCGGCGGCGCTGGCGGAGCGTCTGGGGGTCGCGGTCGGGGATCGCGTGCGCTTCGCGCCGCTCCGATCGGAGCGGCAGTGGGAGGGGAACCGATGAGCGGGCTTCACCGTGCCCGGGGGCATCACCTCGCCGGACGTTGGATCGAAGGCGCCGGCGCGACGCTCGTCTCGGACGATCCTGCAACCGGAGAGCTGGTGTGGCAGGGGCGGGCCGCGCTTCCCGTGGAGGTGGATCGCGCGGTGCGCGCCGCTCGCGCCGCGTTCCCGAGCTGGGCCGAGCGTACGCTCGAGGCGCGTGTCGGCCATCTCGATGCCTTCCGCTTCCAGCTCGAGCGCCACCGTGAGTCGCTGGCACGGGCGATCTCGCGCGAGACCGGAAAGCCGCTCTGGGAGTCGGCGACCGAGGTCGGCACGATGATCGGCAAGATCGCGCTCACCCTGGACGCGTATCGGACGCGCACCTCGGCACACGTGAACGACAAGGGCGTCGAACGTGCAGCGACGCGCTATCGCCCCCACGGCGTGCTGGCGGTGTTGGGCCCGTTCAACATGCCGGGACACCTGCCGAACGGGCACATCGTGCCGGCGCTGTTGGCTGGCAACACGGTGGTGTTCAAGCCCAGCGAGCTCACGCCGTGGGTCGGTGAGTACACGGTGGCGCTGTGGGAAGAAGCGGGATTGCCTCCTGGTGTCTTGAATCTGGTGCAAGGCGGGCGCGAGTCGGGCGAGGCTTTGGCGGTGCACGAGGACCTCGATGGTTTGCTCTTCACCGGGAGTTACGAGGTGGGGATCCGTCTGAGCCAACGATTCGCCGAGCATCCCGGACGGGTCCTCGCGCTGGAGCTGGGCGGTAACAACCCGCTGGTGGTGTGGGACGTGAGCGAAGGAGCCCTCGACGCGGCGGCGCTCCTCACTCTGCAATCGGCGTTCGTCACTGCCGGGCAGCGCTGCACCTGCGCGCGGCGGCTGATCGTTCCGCGTGGTGAGGAGGGCGATCACTTCCTCGCTCGGCTCATGCAATGGACGTCGCGGGTGCGCGTGGCGCCGTTCACCGCCGAACCCGAACCGTTCGCCGGTCCGGTGATCTCGGTGGCCGCCGGCGAACGCGTGCTGGCGGCGCAGACGGCGCTGCGCGAGCGCGGCGGCCACGTGCTCGTCGAGGCGAAAGCGCTCGGGTCGCGGGTGAGCCTGGTTTCGCCTGGCCTCGTCGACGTCACCGACGTGAAGGACCGTGAGGATCGCGAGATCTTCGGCCCGCTCCTGCAGGTCGTTCGAGCGCGCACCTTCGACGACGCCGTCGCGGAGGCGAATCGGACGCGTTTCGGTCTCGCTGCGGCGTTGGTGAGCGAGGACGCGGATCTCTGGACCGAGTTCCTGAACCGCGTGCGCGCCGGCGTGGTGAACTGGAACCGTCCCACCACCGGCGCGAGCGGTGCGCTGCCGTTCGGCGGCATGGGCGCGAGCGGCAACCACCGGCCGAGTGGGTTCCATGCCGTGGACTATTGCTCGTATCCAGTGGCGAGCCTCGAGCGCGCGACGCTCGAAGCGCCCGATCGCAAGCTGCCGGGAATCGAGATGCCGTGATGGCGGCGATCGAGCTCAACCTGGACGGTTTGGTCGGCCCCACGCACCACTACGCGGGTCTGGCCCACGGCAACGTGGCCGCGGCGGCGAACCGCGGCGTCGTGTCGAACCCCCGCGCGGCAGCGCTGGAAGGGCTCGCCAAGGCGAAGCGCCTGACCGATCTCGGTGTGCCGCAGGGCGTGCTGCCGCCTCAGGACCGGCCGGATGTGGCGGCGCTGCGCCGACTCGGCTTTTCGGGCGCGGACGCCGAGATTCTGCGGGCGGCGGCACACGTGGATCCTCGAATCCTGTCGGCGGTGGCGAGCGCTTCGAGCATGTGGACCGCGAACGCGGCGACGATCTCGCCGAGCGCCGACACCGGTGACGAGCGCGTCCACGTCACTCCGGCGAATCTCGTGGCGCATCTGCACCGTTCGCTGGAATCGGCGCTGGTCGCATGCGTGCTTCATCGCATCTTTCCGGACCCGGCGCGTTTCGCGCACCACGAGCCGCTGCTCGCAGCCGAGGCGCTCTCCGACGAGGGCGCTGCCAACCACATGCGTCTCTGTCGAGCGTTCGGGGAGCCCGGGATCGAGGTCTTCATCTTCGGGCGCGAGGGTCTGGACGCCGAGCACGTGGTCCAAGCGCGCTTCGGTGCGCGCCAGACGCGCGACGCGTCCGAAGCGGTCGCACGGCTCCACCGGCTTTCGAATGCGGCGACCGCATTCATCCGCCAGGAGCCTGCGGCGGTGGATGCAGGGGCCTTCCACAACGACGTGGTGGCGGTCGGGCATCGCGACGTGCTGCTCGTCCACGAGCGCGCGTGGCTCGACGGCCACGCCGTGATCGACGAGCTCGAGCGGTGCTTCGAGCGCCGCTGCGAGGCGGAGCTGCGCGTTCTGCGAGTGAGTGATCGCGAGCTCAGCCTCGCCGATACGGTGGCGACCTACCTCTTCAACAGTCAGCTCGTGACGCTCGGTGATGGATCGATCGCCCTGATCGCACCGGAAGAAGTCTCGGAACACGGAGGTGCGCGTGCCGTCGTCGAGCGCCTCGTCGGTCCGGGACGCCCGATCGGATCCGCGCACTTCGTCGGCCTGCGTCAGAGCATGCGCAACGGCGGCGGCCCCGCGTGCCTGCGTCTGCGGGTGGAGCTCACCGATGCCGAGCAGGCAGCGATGGAGACGGGCGTGCTTCTCGACGACGTGCTCCACGCACGGCTCGTGGCTTGGGTGGAGCGACATTACCGGGATCGGCTCGAGGCCGCGGACCTCGCAGACTCGGCGTTGCTCGACGAATCACGCACGGCCCTCGACGAGCTGACGGGAATCCTGGGGTTGGGTTCGCTCTATCCGTTCCAGCTCGCTGGCGGCTGAGTCGCTCGCGGCGTCCGTGCGCTGCGCTCGCGACGAACGACGGCCACTTCCGGTCGACCGATGATCGCCGAAGCGTTCCTGCTCCAAGCGACCTACCGGATCGCATCGGGGCGGCCGGTGCTCGAGATGTGGGGACGTCTCGACGACGGTCGCACGTTCCTGATTCGCGACACGCGCCACGTGCCGCATTTCTGGATTACCGAGCGCGATGCACCACGCGCTCGGGAATTGGGCGCGCGCGTCGTGTCCGAGCCCGACGAGGTGCCCCGAGTGAGCTTCGATGGCGAGCCGACGGCGCGCGTGGAGGCGGATCTGCCGTCGCAGGTGCCACCGCTCCGCGAGAAGCTTGCCGCCGCGGGGATCCGCTGCTTCGAGGCCGACATCCGCTTCGCGCTCCGCCCGCTCCTCGATGGAGGCATCCGCTCGCGGCTCAGAATCACCGGAGACGAACGACGGCCACGTGTCGAGGAGCGCGTGGATGTCGTGTTCGATGATCCTGCGTTCGAGGCGCTCGGCACGAGTGAGATTCCGGCGGCTGCGCGCCCCAGCGTTCTCTCAATCGACATCGAGACCGATCCACGCGCGCGCCGACTCCTCTCCGTGGCGCTGTTCGGGTGCGGCCATGCCGAGGTGTTGCTGCTCTCGCCTCGTGGCTACGCGTGCCCGGAGACCGCCACGCCTGCGCGCGACGAACGGCAGCTCGTGGGGCTTCTCGCCGAGCGGGTGCACGCGCTCGACCCGGACGTGCTCACGGGTTGGAACTTCATCGACTTCGATCTCACCGTGCTGGCGCGGATCGCGGAATCTGCGCGCGTTCCGCTCGTGCTGGGGCGCGGCCTCGGAGAGGTCCGGATCCGTCCGGCGCGAAGCTTCTGGGATCGTGCGTCGGCGTCGATCCCGGGCCGAGTTGCGCTCGATGGCATCCACGCGCTCAAGAGCTCCTTCGTGCGCATGGAGAGCTACGCCCTCGATGCCGTAGCACGCTCGATCCTGGGTGAAGGCAAGCTCCTGACGGGCCACGAACGTGCCGACGAGATCCTGCGGCTCTTCGAGGAAGATCGCTCGCGGCTGGTGGCCTACAACCTCAACGACGCGCGTTTGGTGATCGACATCCTCGATCGCTTGGCGCTCGTCGACCTCGCGGTGGAACGAAGCTTGCTCACGGGCATGTCCCTCGATCGCGTGGGAGCGAGCATCGCGTCCTTCGAGTTCTTGTACCTCTCGGAGATGGCGCGACGCGGGCAGGTCGGACCCACGCTGGCGACGTCGCGGAGCTGGGACGCCGATCGTGCAGCCCGTGCGGACGCCGGCGAGGACGCGGCGCTCGGGCTCGACGACCTGGAGCTCCCATTCGAAGCGCCGACGGACGTCGGCGTGACGAGCGCGCCGCAACCACGACGCGATTTTCGGCCGGGACGGTCGCCGTCGCGCACCTCGAACCTGCGCGACGAGGACCGAAGCCCGATGATGCTCGGCGGGCACGTGCTCGAGCCGCGGCCCGGACTCTACGAGTGGGTCGTGGTGTTCGACTTCAAGAGCCTCTATCCGTCGCTGATGCGAACTTTCCAGATCGATCCCCTCGGCTTCGTGCCGGCGGACGTTGCGATCGACGATCCGATCGTCGCGCCCAACGGTGCTCGGTTCCGCCGTTCTCCGGGCATCCTTCCCGGCCTGCTCGACGAGCTCTTTCCGCGCCGTGAGCGTGCCAAGGCCGAGCGCCGCCCGCTCGAAGCGCAAGCCATCAAGATCCTGATGAACTCGTTCTACGGCGTTCTCGGGACGTCCGCCTGCCGCTTCTTCAACCCCGACGTGGCAAACGCGATCACGGCCTTCGGCCGCGAGCTCCTGCTCTGGACCAAGGGGCGGATCGAAGCCCTCGGCCACGCAGTTCTCTACGGTGACACCGACAGTCTGTTCGTCTGGCTGGCGAGCGATGGGGCCGACGTTCGCGGCTTGACACACGCCCGGGAGCTGGGTCAGTCGTTGCGCGCCCGCCTCAACGCCGCGCTCGCGGCGCACGTGGCTGAGCGCTGGCAGGTCGAGTCGAAGCTCGATCTCGAGCTCGACACGCTCTACCGCAAGCTGCTCCTGCTCCCGCTCCGGCACGGTACGGGTGGCGCGCGGAAGCGTTATGCCGGCTGGGTGGAGGACGTTTCCGAGCGCGGCGACCCGTCTGGCCACGGACACGTCGAGTTCACGGGCATGGAGGCGGTGCGCAGCGATTGGACGGAGCTCGCCAAGCGAGTGCAGCACGGTCTCTACGAACGCCTCTTCACCGAGCGGCCCATCGAGCCGTTCTTGCGCGGCGTCGTCGACGAGATCCGCGCTGGCGGACTCGACGACGAGCTGGTGTACCGGAAGATGCTGCGCAAGCCCACGGGGGCGTACACCAAGACCACGCCGCCCCACGTCGCCGCCGCGCGGATCACCGGTGCCAAGCCGGGAAGCCTGGTGGCGTACGTGATCACGACCGTCGGACCGGAGCCCGCCGATCGCAGACGCAGTCCCATCGATCACGAGCACTACGTGGAGAAGCAGCTCCGTCCCGTGGCGGAACCGGTGCTCGCCATTCTCGGTCTCGACTTCGATCGCGCCGTGGGAGCGCAGCTCGAGCTCACCCTCGGGCCGAGGGCACTACGTCGACGCCGGCGATGAGAAACGGCAGCGCCACGGCAAGGAACGCCTGCGGGTTGTCGACGTGAGCGAAATGTGAGGCGTCGGGGAGGCGGACGAACTCAGCGTCGGGAACGAGTGCGCGCAGGCGGTCGCCGACGGATGGCGGCACCATGGGATCCTTCGGTACGTACACGAGCTGCAGCGGGATCGGGAAGCTCTCGCCTCGGATGCGGCGTGCTTCGAGCGTGTCCGTGAAGGTCGCCATCGCCGACGGAGCGAGGGTCTCGCGGAGCGTGCGTGCGAAAGAACGAACTCCTTCGAGGCTCCGGAGCGGCGCTGCATACTCGCGGGTCTCTTCGCGAGACTTGAGGGTCTCGTCGAAGTAGTGGACGTTCCGGTGCACCCAGCGCTCGGGATCGCTTGCGATCAACCGCGCCAGCAGCGCGTCGCTCCCCGGCACGGAGAGCGCCACGTGCAGGGCGTGCAGGCGAACGAGCGGTACACCCGGCGAGTGGAGGTTCACGAGCCGGGACATGGCCCCGGGATCGCGGAGCGCGAGACGCATGCAGAGATAGCCGCCGAGCGAGTTGCCGATCGTTGGTGCGCTGCGGATGCCGACCTGCTCTTGAAAGTCGGCGATCCAGTCCGCCAGCGCATCCGGGTGATACGGAGCATCCGGCTTGGCCGTGCGTCCCGAGCCCGGCAGGTCCGGCGCGTACACGGTGAAGTGCTGGCCCAGTGGCTCGAGGACGTAGCGCCACGAGTAGCTCGACGTCATCAGGCCATGGACGAGGAGCAGTGGCGGGCCGTGACCATGGACGCGGTAGTGAACGTCGAGCTTGCCGAAGGCTCGCGAGTCCAGCGTCGCGTTCACGCCGCGGCTCGAGGCGTACGCGTGGGGAAGGCGCGGCACCTCGGGAAGGGCCGCGAACGGTAGCTGGCGAAAGGGGGCTCGCGTCATCGGCGGATCTCAGGTCGCCGGGAAAGCGTAGACGGTGCCATCGAGGCCACCGACCACGAGCACGTCGCCGTCGAGCACCGCACCGGCGGCGAAACCCCAGTGCAAGGCGCCTGGTGGCTGCGTGATCGGCCAGCGCCAGCGGATCTTGCCGTTCGCGCGATCGAGCGCAGCGAACGCGGCGCCGCGACGATGGAGGATCGTCGACCGCCGTGGCGCCACGAATCCTAGCTCACAAGCGACGCAGCATCGCGTCGGTGAAGGTCGTGGTGGTGCCTCGGCCGCCGAGATCCGGCGTGAGTGTCGCAGGATCCCCCGCCGTGAGCACGGCGTCGTAGGCCGTACGGATGCGGGTGGCTGCAGCAGCCTCGCCAATGTGGTTGAGCATCATCACGCCGCTCATGAGCACGGCGAGCGGGTTGGCCACGTTCTTCCCGGCGATGTCCGGAGCGCTGCCGTGCACCGCCTCGAAGATCGCGCAGTCGTCACCGATGTTGGCGCCCGGCACCACGCCCAGCCCACCCACCAACCCCGCACACAGATCGCTGATGAGATCGCCGTAGAGGTTCTCCATCAGCAGGATGTCGAAGCGGGTCGGGTCGCGCACGAGCTGCATGCAGCCGTTGTCGATGATGAGCTCCTGATACTCGATGCCCTCGCCGATCTCCGCGTGCACCCTGCGGGCGCAATCGAGAAAGAGCCCGTCCGACATCTTCATGATGTTGGCTTTGTGGAACACCGTGACGCGTTTGCGGCCACGTTCGCGGGCGTAGCGGAAAGCAAAGCGCGCGATGCGCTCGCAGCCGGCACGGGTGGCGATCTTGAGGCTTTCCACCACGCCCGGCACGACCTCGTGCTCGATCCCGGAGTAGAGCCCCTCGGTGTTCTCGCGGACCACCACCAGCTCCACACCTTCGTATCGAGTTCGGACGCCGGCGAGCGAACGCACGGGCCGTACCGCCGCGTAGAGGTTGAATCGCTTGCGCAGCGCGACGTTGATGCTCTTGAAGCCCTTGCCGATGGGTGTCGTCAGCGGCCCTTTGAGAGCCAGCCGATGCTTCTCGATGGCGGCGAGCGTGACGTCCGGAAGGATGTCGCCGTGGGTTTCGACGGCACCTGCGCCTGCCGGCAGCTCGAGCCACTCGAGGTCGGCCCCCGCGGCGTCGATCACACGCCGGGCAGCCCCGGTCACCTCGGGGCCGATTCCATCACCCGGGATCAAGCAAACCGTGCGTTTCATGCCGGGACTCTAGGTTCCACTGCGGCGAGGGTCAACGGCTGCGACGGTGGTGCACCGAGGCGCGATCACGGACGTCGTCCCGTCTCACCCCGGTCGCATGACGAGCCCCTGGGCGACGAGGTTCTGGAAGTCGCGGGCGAAGGTGGTCATGCCCACGTCGGCGTTGGTTTCGAGGACGTTGCGCAGCTCGGCGGTGCGGTTCTCGCGGATCATGTTCGAGACCGCTGCGGTGCGAACCAGGATCTCGCGATTGGCCACGCGCCCGCCGCGCGTCGAGGGCAAGAGTCGTTGGGCGACGACGGCGCTGAGTGTCGCGGCGAGGCGGTTGCGCGCCAGCGGCTGCTCGTCCGCAGGAAAGCTCGCCACCACGCGGTCGACGGTCTGGATCGTGTCCGCGGTGTGAAGCGTGGTGAAGACCAGATGCCCCGTTTCGGCGAGGGAGATGGCGTGGCGCATGCTCTCGAGGTCGCGCATCTCGCCCACCATCACCACGTCGGCGTCCTGGCGCAGGAGTTTGCTCAGCTCGGTGCCGAACGAGTGGAAGTCGCTCCCGAGCTCGCGCTGACTCACCAGCGAGAGTCCGTGGGGATAGCGGTACTCGATCGGATCCTCGAGCGTCACGATGTGCAGTGGAAACGCCTTGGCGAGCGCCGCCAAGATCGCCGCCATCGACGTGGACTTCCCGCAACCGGAGGGTCCCGTGAAGATCACCAGCCCATGGCGCAGCCGGCAGAGCTCGAGCACGGCCTCGGGCATCCGGATCTGCTCGAGAGTGGGGATCGCCGTGGGGATCAGACGTGCCGAAAACCCGGGATTGCCGGAGACCACGTAGGCGCTGATGCGCAGCCGCTCGCCGTTCGCGAGCTCGTGGGCGCATTCGAGGCTGCCCTCCGCGGTGAGGCGCTCGATCTGCTCGGTGCTCAGGCACTCGCTCAGGAGCGCGTGCACCTCGGCGCCGGTGAGCGGCTCCTTGGACACGCGCCGCAACGTGCCATCCACACGCAGCACCGCGTGCTGATCGGTGACCGCGTGCAGGTCGGATGCTTTCGATTCCTGCGCTACCGCCCACAGCGATCGTGTGGTCGAGCTCGCCATGCGGTGCACTCCATCCTGGCGCTTTCGCGCGGTTGCGCGCCGAACGCAGATCGGCGCGCCCGAGAGCGCGCCGATCCTACCGCAGGATGGACGGCGCGAGCGTGGCGCTCACGCCGTGGTGTTGCGTCAGAGCTTGGCGAGGACCGATTCGGCGCTCGACACGTTGAGCCCGGGGCCGGGCTCCACCAGCAGATCCTTCACCACCCCGTCCTGCACGATCATGGCGTAGCGCTGCGAGCGTTGCCCCATGCCGAAGCCGCTGCCGTCCAGCGTGAGCCCCACGGCGCGGGTGAAGTCGCCGTTGCCGTCCGCGAGCATCCGCACCTTGCCCTTGGCTTTGTTGGCGTCACACCACGCACCCATGACGAAGGCGTCGTTGACCGAAACGCATACGATCTCGTCGACGCCCTTCTTCTTGAGCTCGTCGGTCTTTTCCAGGAAGCCCGGCAAGTGTTTCGCCGAACAGGTCGGCGTGAAGGCGCCCGGCACGGCGAACAGCACCACCTTCTTGCCGGCGAACACGTCACCGACCGTCACGTCCTTCGGGCCGCTCTCGCCCATCTCCTTGAGCTTCACGTCCGTGGGCAGCTTCTCCCCTGCTTGGATGGCCATGTTCCTGCTCCTTTCGCGATCGCGTTGGGTTCGGGACTCTCGAATGGGCGCGGAGCGTACCACCCGTGTTCGGGTGGTCAAAAAGACGGCGTCGCGGGGCTCGCCGGGCCTCCGGATCGAGTTGAGGCTGCTCGCGTGAGGCCCGATTCGCGTTGCCGAATGCGAGGTGTGCACTAGGTTGTCGGCATGCGAGCTCACCTACCCGAGAGCGGCTGGACACCGGTGCGCGCCAACGGACTCACGTTCGCGTGTTTCGTCGAAGGCGCCGGTCCGCTGGTCGTCCTGATTCACGGTTTTCCCGACACTGCGCATACCTGGGATGCGATCCGGCCGCAGCTCGCCGCCGCCGGCTTTCGCGCCGCGGCGCCGTTCACGCGTGGCTACGCGCCGACGGAGATACCCCCGGGGGACGCCTTCGACGTGCTCACGCTGGGGCGGGACGTGGTCGGCCTGATCGAAGCGCTGGGCGGAGGCGAGCCGGCGGTGGTCGTCGGCCACGATTGGGGCGCGGCCGCGGCCTATGCAGCGACGGCGCTTCGCCCGGACCTGGTCGCCAAGCTGGTGACCGTCGCGATCCCGCATCCGGCCACGTTGAAGCCGCGGCTGTCGACGCTGTGGGGCGCGCGCCACTTCCTCACGCTTCGGCTCCCGGGCGCGGTGCGCCGCTTCGTGGCCGACGACTTCGCCATGGTGGATGCGCTCTATCGCCGCTGGTCACCGACGTGGGATGTCCCTCACGGCGAGCTCGAGGCCGCGAAGAACGCCTTCGCGGCCCCGGGTTGTGCCAACGCGGCGCTCGGCTACTACCGCGCGTCGTCGCCGGTACCTCCACGGGAGCTGCTCGCGCGTGTGAGCGTGCCCACGCTTTGCTTCGGAGGGCGCGACGACGGCGTGCTCAGGGAGGCCGACTTCCGTGCGGGCGCGCGCGCGTTCACCGATCGCTACGAGCTGGTCATGACCCCTGGTGGGCACTTTCTCCATCGCGAAGCACCGGACGCGTTCGCGAAGCCCTTGCTCGCGTTCTTGCGCTCCTGACGCGGTGTCAGATCGTGCCTAGCGGCTGATCGGCAGCGGGGCGCGGGAAGGCATCGTCGAGCTCGGCGACGTCGGCATCCGTCAGCGTGAAGTCGAGTGCAGCGCCGTTCTCGCGCACGTGCGCTTCGTTCTCGGCCTTCGGGATCGTGAACACGCCGGGAGTGCGTGTGAGGAAGTTGAGGGCCACCTGGCGCGGCGTCCTCCCGTGGCGCCCGGCGACGGCTTCGAGTGTGCGCCGCGCGCGCCGCCCGGCGGGTGGAAAATCGCCGCTGCCGAAGGGCGAGTAGCCCACGACCGCCACATTCGCCGCAGCGCAAGGCGGAAGCAGCTCGTTCTCGATGCCGCGATCGCCCAGGTGGTGGAGGACCTGGTTGCAGACGATCGGGTGGCGCGTGGCCAGGCGCCGTGCCTCGTCGAGCTCGCGCAGCTCGAAGTTCGAGACACCGATGAAGCGTGTCTTGCCCTGGTCCACCAGCTTCTCGAGCGCACCGATCACCTCGGGAAGCGAGACCTCCTCGGTGAGCCAATGGAGCAGGTACAGGTCGAGCCGATCGGTGCCGAGGCGCGCGAGGCTCTGCTCGCACGCACGTGCGATCCCCGCGCTCGTCGCGTGCTCGGGCAGCACCTTGGATGCCAGGAAGAGCGCGTCGCGATGGTCACGAACGATCGGTGCCAGGATCGACTCTGCGCCCGTGTAGAGCTCGGCGGTGTCGATGTGGTTCATCCCGAGCGCCAAACCGGCGCGAATGGCGCGCTCGGCAGAGCGTGGATCGCGGAGCTTCCAGGTCCCCTGGCCGATCACGGCAACGTCGACTCCCGTGCATCCGAATGCGCGCCGAATCATGGGTTCACCCCCTCCGCCCGAGCGCCACGCCTGCGAGGATCAACGCGGCTCCGGCGACGGCGCGAGTCTCGACGTGCTCGCCGAAGAACGCCAATCCCAGCACCATCGACAGCAGCGGCACCAGGTATTGGTAGAGCATGGTGCGGGTGGTGCCGATCCGAGCTACTCCGATCGTCCACACCACCCAGCCATAGAGCGCGCCCATGTACGCGATGTAGACGATGCCGCCGATCCCGCCGGCGGTGAGCTGCGACACGCCCGCTTCGCTCAGGTCACGCCACGCTGCACGCCCGAAGAGCAGCAGCGTCCACACCAGCCCGAAGCTCATGGTGAGCGCCGTCAGCTCGATGGCGCTACGCCGGACCAGCATCGGTGGAGAGGCGGCGGAGTAGACCGCCCAGCTCGTGGCGCTGGCGAGGATGAGGACGTCGCCGAGTAGCCCGGGGTCGGCGTCGCTGCGGATCGAGCCCGGCACCACGCTGGAGCGCGAGACCACCAGCGCCACACCCAGGAACGCGATGGCCATGCCCCACCACACGCGCCGGCCGGTGCGCTCGATGCCGGCCGACTGTGCGAGTAGGCTCGCGAGTGCAGGGCTGGTCGCGAAGAGCAACGCGCCGTGGATCGAGCTGGTGTGCTGCATCCCCCACACGAACAGGAACTGATTGCAGGGAATGGCGGCGAACGCGAGTGCCAAGAGGATCGCGAGCTCGCGCCGCGACATCGTGAAGATCTGCCGGATCGAACGCTTTCCGAGCTTGGCCGCGAGTGGCACCAGCACCGGAACCACCAGCGCCATCCGCAACAAGATCAAGGTGCGCGGATCGAGCCGACCGCCGCTCACGAGCTCGCCGGCCATCTGGGCGGCGCGGAAGTTCACGGCCCAGGTGACGACCACCGTGAGCAGCCAGAAATCGATCCAACCAAGCGCCAGGGGGCGCGCTGCGCCGACGTCGTCCATCGCGAGGGCCCGAGAACCGAGCGAGACGGGCGAGCGTATCAGGCGCGCGCCGCGGGCGACGCCGGCCGAGCGGGCGCTCACGCGATGCTGCGAGGCGAGGGCAGGGAACATACGCCAATCGCGCTCCGCGCCGAACGAGTGACTGACAGGTCTCCACGCTCGCCGTCGATCACTCCGCGAGCCAGCGGCGAGCCGCGAGCGCAGCGAAGCGCCTTGGGGGTGGGCCCCGCCGTGGCTCTGCCGCGGCGGGCGGGGGTCTGGAACCGGCGCTGAGTGCGCGTCGAATGAGCGGGGCCGTCGCGGGACCGACGGCTCTCCAGCCGATCTGCGCATCGGTCTCCACGCTCGGTGTCGATCACTCCGCGAGCCAGCGGCGAGCCGCGAGCGCAGCGAAGCGCCTTGGGG
>CAYVDO010000039.1:0-2111 GCA_964450125.1 uncultured bacterium | reverse complement strand
GTGGGCCCCGCCGTGGCTCTGCCGCGGCGGGCGGGGGTCTGGAACAGACCCCCGAGAAACGACCAACCGCCTACAAATTCACGGTCGTGATCGGCTCGCGCTCGTGGGGCAGCGCGAAGAAGTATCCCTGCATGAGATCGCAGTCCAGGTCGCGTGCTGCGACCATCTCTTCCACGGACTCGACGCCTTCGAGGACCATGCTCGTGTTCAGCTCACCGCAGAGCGCCGCCAGCGACTGGACGACCTTGGTCTTGGTGGCGCTCAGGTGTAGGCCGCTCACGATGCTTCGGTCCACCTTGAGCACGTCGGGAACGAAACGAGTCACGGTGCCGAGCCCTGCGTACCCTGCGCCGACATCGTCTAGCGCGAGCCGGAAGCCCAGCTCACGCAGCATCGCGATCCGCCGCTCCAAGTGCTCGAAGCGCTCGATGGATGCGTGTTCGGTGATCTCCAGGATCACCCGCGACGCCACGCGCGAGAGCGGTGCGTCTGGGTCGACGAGCTCGTCGTCGGTGAGATCACTGGGGTGGAGATTCACAGCCAGGTAGGTCCCCGCTGGCAGCTTGGGAGCATAGGTATGGGCCAGCGCCCGAACCGCCCGTCCGAACGTGTGTACCTGGCCGAGGGCTTCCGCGGTGCGCACCAGCGAATCGGGACGCTCGAGGCTGGGCTGATCGCTGCGCACCAGGGCTTCCCATCCGACGATGCGGCGCTCGCGGGTGCTCACGATCGGCTGGAAGGCGAACCACAGGCGCTCGAGAGCACGCTCGAAAACGGCGAGCTCGGCGGCGCTGGGGCGAACGGCGTGTGCGCCTGCGGCGCGCGCCGCGGCGTGGAACCTCTCGTCGACCTCGTCGGTGAGCTCGAGGCGCAGCATCACGCGTCCGACCTGCAGCTTGTCGCCCGGAAAGAGGCACGCGCACTCGACCGGAGTGCCGTTCACGAACGTGCCGTTACGGCTCTTGAGATCGATCACCCGCACCACGCGGTTGCGCTCGTCGAGGCCTTCCGCCGAGATGGTCGCGTGTGAGCGTGACACCGTCTCGTCGTCGACGAGGATGTCTGCCAGCTCCCCGCGCCCGATCACGTAGGCGCGCCTGTCGAACGGTACGCGAAAGCGCTCGTGCGGGCGCGGACCGTCGAGCACCACCAGGCTCAGCACGCTCGTCAGTGGGTTCCCGCGAGGGATCACGATGCGCTGGGTGGGCTCGGAGCAAGGGACGACGGGATTCATGCGCTCTCCTTCGCCGGACCTGGGCGCGCGATGTCGACCGAGCTCGGCGGTCTCGACGATGCGCGTGGGCACGGGGGTGATCTCCTGGGAGTCGGGTGATCGGGCTCGAGTGCGGTGTGCGGCTCGGGTGGCTCAGCGGGTGATCGGATCGCAGTCGTCGTCGCGGGAATCGGCGCCGCCGTCGGTCGCGCCGGGATTCACGCTCGCCGCACCGTCGTCGCAATCGAAGGGGGCCGGGTAACCATCGCCGTCGGCGTCGACGATCCCGGGCCCCCACATCGCGAGGATCGGCGAATCCGTGGACAGGCTTCCGGTCGACTCGGCCGTCACCGGGCGTCCCAGCACGTCGAACGAGCGCCGCGACGGGTCGGCTCCGCCCATCGCACCCGCCAGCTCGCGCAAACGCGCGGGGCTGTCGGCGAACGTGACGGAGACCTGCGAGCGGCCGTCGCGATTCTCGAAGATCACGCGCGTGGCGTCGTCGCCGACGGTGGCGTCGGAGACGGCGTAACCGGCGCGAAGCGTGCGACCGAAGAGCTGCAGCGTGCGGCGCGCGAGGCGTTCGGTGGTCGTGCTCGGATGGATCGCGGCGAAGCCGGGAATACCGAGCACCGGTGCGTAGGAAACGTGCTCGACACCGAGCGCCAGTGCCACCGTGAGCTTCTTGGCCAGCCAGACGGCTTGATCGCTTTCGCTGACCCAGCTCTTGTTGCCCGCGGGCGGCTGGTCGGCGATGCCGAGCTCTGTGATCCACATCGGCTTGATGCCGCGGCTGCGGGCGCGGTGGAACTCGATCACGTCGTCGAGCGTCGACCAGTCGTCGTAGTGGTGCAGGCCGAGCACGTCGTAGAAGTCGGGCGCCGATCCGGCGAAGAGC
>CAYVDO010000038.1:0-31174 GCA_964450125.1 uncultured bacterium | reverse complement strand
TGCGCAGCGGACGGACGAAGGTCACCGTCCAGCGGCCCTCGTCGTAATGCTTGGTCACCTGCAGGTCGCCGATGCCCTGGGACTCGAGCGCCTCGTATCCCTTGCCGACATATTGCAGCGGCTTCGAGTTGCTGAGATCCACGAACCACAGGTCGACCGGATGTCCCGAGTCACCGAAGATGAAATACGGGCGGCGGATGCTGCTGCCTTCATCGAGTGGAAACTGCACGGCGACGGCATCCGAGAACTCGGTCTCGGGTGTCTGTGCCGCCGCGCTGGGTTGGCCCTCACCATCCCCCCAGAAGTCGTCGCCCGACGCCGGGGCCGTGGCGGCGGGAGAATCCGCAGCTTCGTCGCCCCAGATGTCCCCGGATTCCTGGCTGCTTGCCTCGGCTTGCCCGCCGAATGGGTCGTCCTTCCAGTCAGGCACCTTGAGCGACGGATCGTTCTTGCCGCTGGTCTCGGCGCGCATGTCGTTCCACCGCAGACGCACGGCGATATCCGTGCCGTTGTGGACCGCCGTCACCTCGATGCCGTTGCAGGAAGGATGGAACTCGCGTCCAGGTTGCGAGATCTGGCCCACGACTGGAAAGAACGCGGGTTCGGCGGGCGCGAAGAGCTCGTCGGCTTTCGCGAGGTCGAGCTCGCCGTTGATGCGCGCGGCGCGCGCCAGATTCGAGTAGTTGGGCTGTTCGCGCCCCGAGAGCGACGCGATGAAGTCCACGAGCTGCCAGCGCTGCTCGTCGCTCAATGCCTCCTGAAACGCTGGCATCGGCGTTCCGGTCAGCCCGGTGGTGATGGCGCGGAAGATATCCGCGCGCGTCGCTCCGCCGCGTAACGTCCAGGGGCGCTCCAGGTCGGCCGGATGGAGGTGATGCCCCCAGTCGTCCTTGAGCGTTGGTGCGGACGGGCCATCGCCCCGCCCCTCCACGCCATGGCAGCGAGCGCAGCCGGTGTCCGCGTAGAGCTGCTTACCTTGCTCGGCACGTTCCTTCGAGAAGGCCGGCGGCGCGGGCAGCGCCACGGGGTCCGCGTTCGACTCGGCGTCGGAGAAGCGCGGCGAAAAGCTCTTGACGTAGTACGCGAGTGAACGAAGCTCGTCGTCCTTGAAGTTCGGCCACGCCGGCATGGTGCTGTACGGCATCCCGCGGCGTATGATCGACTCCAGGTCCGCGGTGGTAGGCACCGTACCGCCGGGTGTCGTGCGGATCTTGAACTTGCCTTTCGTGAAGTCGCGCGGTCTGGGTTTGAGATGAGCCGCTGCGACGCCTTCACCGTCGCCCTTCTCGCCGTGACATTGGCTGCAATATTTGTCGTAGAGCTGCTTGCCGGCTTCGCGCTGCGCCGGCGTGCCGAGATCCGGCGTCGCGGCGGCTGCCAGGCGCAGTCCCGCGATCAAACCGAGGCCACACAGCGCCGTCACGTGAAGCGCTTTCATTCTTTCGCGCCGTGCTCTTCCAGAGCTCTGGGCTTCATGTCGGTGAAGTCGTAGAGAAACAGGACGGCTTCCCACATCTCGTCGTTGCTCAGAAACTTCTCCCAGGGCGGCATGGCCGAGTCCCCGGGACCACCCTCGTCTGGCATACCCGGTCCACCCTTCGACACACGCCAGAAGAAAAACGACGACTGAAAGTTCGGCAGCACGTTGGGATCGGTGAAGTTGGTCGGGAGGGGGTTGAAGCCGTGCGCGAACACCCCGTCGCCGCCCAACCCGTCACCATGACAGTAGAAGCAGTTTTGGTAGTACACCGTTCGGCCGCTGGCGAGGTGGCGCTGATACGCTTCAGGATCCGCGTCCTTGAGGTGCCGGAACGGGTTTTCGGTTTTGATCAAATCGACCGCCGTGTCGTGCACCGTGATGCTGGTCGGCGGCGAGGGGTGGATCGTGCGAGCGAAGAAGGGCGCCTCGATCGGCGCCGTCCGGCTTCGATACACGTCGTAGGCGACGAGCGCGGGAATCGCCACCGTCACCAATGCCAACGCAGGGGTGTATCGGCGCTCGGTGAGGAGCCTGTTGATTGGCCCGACCGTCGCCTCCGCGCGCTCACGCGAGCTGAATGCATAAATGAACAGCGCGAGCGTCGTGATCGACAGATAGATCTTGATGGCCGAGGCGGGAACCGGCGTGGTGAATGCCCAGGTCACGAACACGAACACGGCGAGCCAGCACGCGCCTAGCCACACGAGGAGCGCGGGCTTCGCAAACCGCAGGGCGATCAACACCAGGAGGATGCCGGCGATGACGATGAAGTTCACGGGCGGTGCTCTCGGTGCCTTCGCGTTGCGAGTCGCAACTCGTCAGTCGGCCTTCTGTCGATGGCTGTGGGTGGTCTTGAGGGTGACGGTTGGCGTGCCGCCCTGGCTTTGCAGCCAGGCAATGACGGCGAGGATTTCCTCGTCCGTGAGGCCGATGGGGGGTTTGTTGATGGTCGGCATGCCTTTGTTGAAACCTGGGACGATGAAGGCGTCGGGTTCGTAGAGCGCCTCGGCGAAGTAGTCGATGTCGCTCATGCCGGGCTTGCGCGTCTTCGCGCGCTCGCCGACACCTTGCAGGTCCGGGTAGCGAAGCGCTCCCGTCTTCCCAATGGTGTGACAGGTGGCGCACATGCCTTTGTCGTGGGCGATCTCGTCGCCGATCTTCACCAGGTCCGCGGTGGACATGTCCTTGGTGATCTTCACGTCGACGGGCGGCTGAAGCTCCTTCTGAGGCACGAGCTGGCCGACATACGTGTAAAAACCAGTCGTTGCGACGACCAGGAGAAGCACGTTGACCGCCGGCGGCACCTTCACGAGGCGCCTCCGTGCGGGGCGTGCCTACCTCCGCCGCTTCGGGCGTCCCAATCCGGTGCATGCGAGAGGCCTGTGAGCCAGAACACCATGCCGATGAGTGCGAAGAAGATCAGCACCGTGACCGACACGACCTGGGTAGCGAAGCCGAGTGTCGGCGTGAAGGCATCGACCGAGGTGTCGCGGACGACGCCGTAGACGTGCCAGTGCTGGCGCAGCCCTGAACGCACGTAGCCCATGAGCCCCATGAGCCACGTGAACGTGACGGCGATGAAGATCAGGATGTACTGCGAGAGCGGCGGCATGCGGCCCCAACGCGTCTCACCCGTGGATTCGGCGCCGCGGTAGAGCGGTACGTCGATCGCGGTGATGCTCACCATCGCGGCCAGCACCGCGAGCACTTGGTACGCCGAGTAGCCGATCCGCACCTTCGCTTCGACGAAGTAGCCGTAGATTCCGAGGAAGATCACCCATGCCGCGGAAGCGAAGAACAGGGCGAACTGGGCCAGATTCGCCGTGGTCGCCCACGGCTGGACCGATCGCTTACCACTGCGTCTGTAGAGCAGAAAGCTCATGAACGTCGTCAGGATCAGGATGTTCACGGCGGTGTTCTTCGCCGACATCACGCCCAGGAAGCCGAGCATCGGGTGCGTGGATCCGCGCATCGCCTTGACTTCCGAAGCGGTGGAGATGATCGAGCGGGGCGTAGCCCACACCGCGAAGCACAGCGCGATCGTGATCAGCAGATACTTGATGAACTTCTGGAACGGCTGCGCGCCTTCGATTCGCCCCATCCCCAGCCACAGATAGGCGTTGGCAGCGAGGAACAGGTTGCCGATGAGCACCGCTTGGATGATGAAGAGCCAGGAAAAGGCGCCACCCATCATCATGATGCCGAGTGCCTGGTTGAAGCCGTAGATCTCGCGCGCCAGGTAGTAGCCGGCGAAAGGCAGCGGCAGGAACGCCAGGATGGCCACGAAGTTGCCGATGTAGCCCATCCAGTCGTAGTGGGCACGCTCTTCGTCGGTCTTGGCACCGAGGTACTGGAACGCGGCGTACGCCGCCGCGACGGAGCCGCCGAACGCGACGTTGGCGATCAGACGGTGAACGTTGATCGGCATCCAGGTGAAGTTCATCGCGGCTTCCATCACGTTCAGCACCGCCCCGGAGTCGGAGACCCCGGCGGGCGACATCATGAACGAGACCCAGGAGTTCGCGATGAACATGATCCCGGTGCCCACCAGGTTCAGGCCGATCCCGAGGCCGATGTGCACCAGCGGATGGAACTTTCCCCAGCCGTAGTAGTAGCTGTAGAGGAAGAATGCTTCGGCGAAGAAGAGTCCGACGTAAGGCGCGAAGGTCGGGCTGAACACGCTCATCAGATAGGTCGTGAACTTCGGGTAGAGAGCGATCAGCAGGAACGTCAACATCGCGCCGAAGGTGGCGGTGATCGAAAACGACACCGACAAGAGCTTCGTGAACTCGTACGCGAGCCGGTCGTAGCGTGTGTCCTTGGTGGCGTACCCGATGATCTCGATGATGATCGCGAACATCGGCACCGCGAGCACGAACGCGGCGAAGAGCAGGTGAAGCTGCGCCGCCACCCACACGGCGACTCGGCTGCCGACCACCGGGAACTTGCGGTACTCGGCTTCCTTGTAGGGCGTCGCTTTGGCGTCGGCCGCTTGCTTCTGGGCGAGGTCGTGCTCGGCTTGCGCGCGGGGGGTCGCGACCTCGGTGGTCCCTCGGGTCGGTGGATGGTAGGCGCGGTGCTCGAGCTGCATCCAGATGCCTACGAGCGAGCCGAGTCCGAGCACCACGGCGATCACCGCCATCGGCACGAGCACGCGAAGCTTCACGGGCGCTCCTGGCGCTCGAGCTCGCGCACGAAGGCGACGATCGCCCAGCGGTCGTGGGCCGGCACGGGCCACCGGTACGCCGGCATCAAGCCCGAGCCGTTCGTGATCACGTCGAAGAGCTGGCCGTCCGGCATGTTCACGATCTTCTCCGAGTGCATGCTCGGCGTCGGAACGTTGCCGCGCTCGTAGAGAATTCCCTTGCCCCCACCGCGGCTGTCGTGGCACGGCGCGCAGTAGATCGCGAAGCGATCGCGCCCGCGTGCGACGAGGGTCGCGTCGTTGCCTGCCGGGTTGCTCGCGACCCAGGCGCCCGCGAGGTCCTTGCCGGTATGGACCGTCGGATTCGTCTGTAGCTCGCCGCGGGCCACCGTCCCGGGCACTGGTGGCCGCATCGATCCGCCATCGTAGAAGAAGGCGCTCTCCGATTGCGGGTCGTAGCGCGGCTGGTAGTCCATGCTGGGATTGAGATGGATCGGTTCCCGGCCCGAGGTGCAGCCGCGCGCGCACCCGCTCGAGCCCAGCGCCAGCGATGCGACGCCGAGGCAAGTGGCGATCCACACGCACCTGCGCCGCACGGCGAGTGACTCTCGGCGCATGCGCTAGGCCTTCTCGAGGTCCGGATGGGGATTCCGGATACGCGCCAGGTACGAGGTGCGCGGCTTGGTGTTGAGCTCTGCGAGCAGGTCGTAGTTGCGCGGGCTCGCTTTCGCCGCGGTGACACGGCTCTTCGCATCGCGAATGTCGCCGAACTCGATCGCACGGGCAGGGCAGGCCTGCTGGCAGGCGGTACGCACGTCGCCGTCGGCGAGCGGCCGGTTCTCGAGCTTCGCCTGCTGCTGCCCCGCGCTGATCCGCTGCAGGCAGTACGTGCACTTCTCCATCACGCCGCGCGCCCGAACCGTGACGTTCGGGTTCATCGCCATCTTCAGCGTCTCGGGCGTGTCCTTGGTGAAGTTGTAGTAGTTGAAGCGGCGCACCTTGTACGGGCAGTTGTTCGAGCAATACCGCGTGCCGATGCAGCGGTTGTAGACCATGGCGTTGAGGCCGTGGTCGTCGTGCACGGTGGCCGCCACCGGGCAAACCTGCTCGCAAGGCGCGTTCTCGCATTGCATGCAGGGGATCGGCTGGACGACCATCGCTTCGGGGTCGTCGGGGTCGCCGCGGAAGTAGCGATCGACCCGGATCCAGTGCAATTCGCGGCCACGTCGGACCTGATCGCGACCGACCGCGGGAATGTTGTTCTCGGCCTGGCACGCCGTGACGCAGGCGTTGCAGCCGGTACAGACGTTCAGATCGATGGTCATGCCCCATTGGGGGCCGTCCGCGTACGCGCGCTCCTGCCACAGCGACTCGAGCGGTGGGTGCTCGACCATCTCCTTCGCGAACTCGGGCTCGTGCTGGAACTCCGTGAGGGTCGCCTCTCGGATCAAGGTTGGAACGCGGCGGTCTCGTTCCTTCGCGCCGAGCTCGTCGATGATCCAATGGTCCTGGGTGATGCCGAGCTCCGCGCTGCGGCTCAACCGCTCGATCCGCGCACCCGCTGCTCCGGCAAGCGTCTTGGTGCTTCGCAGCCGGTAGGCATTGGCTCCGACGTTCGACCCGATCCGCCCTGCGCTCTCGCGGCCATAACCAAGAGCCACAGTTACGGTGTGCTCGGCCTGGCCGGGATTGATCACGACGGGGATCTCGATCTTCGCGTCGCCGACGGCGATGGCGACCACGTCCTCGTCGTTGACTCCCAGCGCGCGCGCCGTCGCGTAGCTCAATAGCGCAGCGTTGCCCCAGGTCTGCTTGGTGGTCAGGTCGGGCAGCTCCTGCAGCCAGGAAATGTTGGCGAAGCGGCCGTCGTACACGGAGAACGACGGCGCGAGCACCAGCTCGAAGGCTCCGGCGCTGGGCGGCGGCAATGAATCGACGAGCTTTGCGGGGGTGGCGCCCGCCGGAAGGGCGTCGAGCTCGTTGGCTGTGGCGCTCGCGGCGAGCACACCGTCGTGGAGCACACGTTCCCAGCGCGAGTCGAACTCGGCGTCACCGATCAGCCCGCGCCAGGTATCGCGCACCAGCTCGTAACCGCTCGGGAGATCCGCTTTCGACGGATCGGCCGTGAGCGCGCCGAGCAACTCCACGGCGGAACGCGCGCCGTGGAGCGGAAGCACCAGCGGTTGCACCACGCTGAGCGTGCCATCGCCTGTGGCTGCGTCCCCCCAGCTCTCCAGAAAGTGAGCGAGCGGCAGGTGCCAGTGAGCGTGGGCCGAGGTCTCATCGCCCTTCGCGCCAGCGCGGATGCACGTGGCGACCTTGGAGACGGCGTTCGCAAAGGCGAGATCGCTGGGGGCGTCGTATGCGGGATTCCCGCCCAGGATCACGAGCGTCGAGACCTCGCCGGACTGGATTGCCGACACCAGCGCGGTCAGCTCGCCGAGCGCCGAACGCGTGGCGTGCCGCGGCTCTCTGTAGCTGAGCGTGGTTCCGAGATTGCCGAGCGCGGCGTTGATCGCCAGCACCCACGCGTGAACCGCGGGTGGCAGGTGTGCGCCCGCCACGACCGCGCTGCGCCCGCGATTCGCTCGCAGGTCTTTCGCCGCCGCCGCGACCCACCGTGAGTCGACGTCCTCGCCCGGAAGAGCCGGTGCGTCGAGCCCCAGCTCGCGCGCGAGCAGCGCGACGACCGCAGGCATGCGGCCGCGCCGCAAACGCATGCGATGATCGGCGAGACCGCCTGTCGCGGTGAAGCCGTTCTCGGCGACGTAGAGCCGATTCAGCTCGGGAGCGGTGCTGGTCTCGTGTTCGGCGGTGTGAGCCAGCGCGCGTCGGCTCGCGAACCCGCCGGTGTTGCGCACGGCTTCGAGATCGGTGCCGAACGGATCGGCATCGATGGCCACCACGACGTGGGCGCGCTCGTAGTCGACGAGGCTCTCGAGCGAGCGCCCGGTGATCGACGCGACTCCTTCGCGCTGGTTCTCGTCGCTCAGCGGCTCGTACGTCGCCCAGCGCGCGCGCGGAAAGGTCTCGAGGAAGCGGGCCCGCAAGCGCGCTAGCGTCGGCGAGGTGAAGGGCTCGGCGAGCACGGCGAGCCCGGCACCCTGGTTGGCCCGCAGCGATGGCACATGGCCGCGCCAGAACGTGTCGAACTCGGCCCAGGTCGACGGCGCTCCGCCCTTCTGCACCGGCCCGGCGCGATCGGGATCGTATAGATCGAAGATCGCGGATTGCATCCACGCGCTCGACGCGCCGCGGGTCGCCGGATGCAGCTCGTTTCCTTCCACCTTCGTGGGCCGGCCTTCGTGGCTCTCCACGACCAGCCCATAGGCACTTCTACCGAACGGCATGGTGGTGGCGTAGCGGCGCGGTATGCCCGGGACGATCTCCTCCGGCGGTTTGACGTAAGGAACGATCTTCTCGGCTGGACGACGGCAGGCCGCGAGGCCGGCGATCGAAAGCGTCGCTCCCGTGAGCCCGAGCATGTGCCGTCGCGAGACGACATCGGGCGGCAGATCGGCGCCCTCGGGGAATTCGGGCGACGTCGCGTTCACCGCGATGCGAGAAGCCTCCAGGGTCGCGACGCTCCGCCAGTACGCGGCGTCGCGCGCGGTGTCGGGTGGGGTCGTCATCGGTGGCACCCCGAGCAGTCGACGGGTGGCTCGAGATGTTTCTCGGCGATGATGCGTTCGCCGGCGCTGCGCCGATCCGCAGGTGGCTGCCACCGCATGTTCGTGACCTGCTCCGTGGGGCGCAGGCGTGGTGCGGGATCGCGATGGCAGTCGAGACACCAGCTCATGCTGAGGGGCTCTTCTTGCGTGACCACCTCCATCTTGTCGACGCGGCCGTGGCACTCGACACAGCCCACTCCCGCACGTACGTGCATCGCGTGATGGAAGAATGCGAAGTCCGGAAGGTTGTGCACGCGCACCCACTGGATCGGTTGGCCGGAGGCGTAGCTCGCACGGATCGGTGCCAGCAGCGCGCTGTCTCGCTTCACCACTGCATGGCAGTTCATGCAGACCTGCGTGGGTGGAACGTTCGCGACCGCCGATCGCTCGACCGACGCGTGACAGTACTTGCAGTCGATGCCGAGATCGCCTGCGTGCAAGCGATGGCTGTATGGGACCGGCTGTCGGGGAGCGAAACCGACGTCCGTGTAACGCGGCGAGAAGTAGTACCAGACGACGCCGATGACCAGGGTCGTGGCAACGAGACCGCCGGCCGCCAATGCCAGCGCGGCTCGATTGCTCGATTCCGGAAACACCTGCGCCAAGCGCTCGCCCCCCAATCTCAACGACGTTCGAACGAATCGCGACCGTGCGTTGCCGGCCCTCCTGGGCCCTACTAGACTCGCAACGTGATTTGAGGAGCTTGTTGTCTGTGATGAAGATCACTCAACGACGAATGGGCCGCGAGTGTAGAGCCGCTCCGGAGTGCAGGTCAACTCTGAGTTCACCATCTCGTAACGCTCATCTGTCGACGAGCGGACACCAAATCTGTCATCGGCGACGACCTGAGCGAGCTGCCGCGCTGCGCGAAGCGGGCGAGCGCTAGATGACATCTGCGGCTGTGCGCTTCGGAGCAGAGTCGACGCTCGCTGCGGCGCAGGTTCGCTTCGTGCGGCAGGCACTGCGTCGAAAGCAGCTCTTCTTGGCGCTGAGCGTGATCGGCGTCGTCGTCGGCATGGGGCTCGCGGTGCTCTACACGGTGCTGCGCGTGCGCAACCCGCACTTCGAGCTCGGCGCGCGCGCCGTGATCGTCGTGCTGGTACTGCTCAACGCGCGCCAGAACCTGCGTCAATACCGCTACGCCGAAGTCCTCGAGAAGGCGTTCGGGACGAGCCCGGACGATCTGCGCGCGGCATGACGGATCCGAGTCCGCGCTCGAGAGCTTTTCTCGGTCGCAGGTTTTTCGTCGTGGCGTTCATCATCGGTGCCGTCTCTTTGACGGCCATTCGGCCGTTGCTGAGGCGCGCTCCCGAGCCGCTGCCGGTTCTGGGCGAGGTTCCGGTGTTTCGCTTCCTCGACGCGGACGGCCAGTCCTTCGGTTCCGCCGAGCTCGCGGCACAGGTCTACGTGGTCAACTTCTTCTTCACCACGTGTCCGTCCATCTGCCCCGCGCTGATGCAATCGATGGCGGAGCTCGATCGTCGCTACCAACGCGAGCACGTCGATGGGGTGCGGCTGGTGAGCATCTCGGTGGATCCCGAACGGGACACCCCCGACGCGCTCCGCGAGTACGCGAAGAAAGTCGGCGCAGCGGCGCCGCGCTGGCGCCTGCTCACCGGCGAACGTCGTGCAATCGTCGAGTTCGCGGAGAATGGGCTGCGAGTCCCGGTGGGTGAGGCACCCGCGGCGACCGTCTCGCCGTTCGAGATCGCGCACACGGGTCGCTTCGTCTTGGTCGACGCGCGAGGCCGGGTTCGCGGCTACTACGAGCGTTCGGCTGAATGGGGAATGGACGAACTTTTCGAGCGATCTCGGCAGCTTCTCGACGAGCGAGCCCCCTGATCGGGGGCCGGATCGCGGGTGAGGTGGGTAGGGTGGGAGGAGTGGCGAGCACGCCGCCCGCCAGCACGCGAGGTGGCGCCGTGGACGTCGATGTCCTCGTCGTCGGCGGCGGTATCAGCGGCCTCGCCGCGGCATTCGAGCTGGCTCAGGCCGAGCCCACTCCCCGCTTCCTGGTCGTCGAGGCCGCGGATCGCATGGGTGGCCAGATCGAATCGAAGACGGTCGATGGCTGCTTGCTCGAAGCCGGGCCGGACACGCTGCTCGCGGCGAAGCCACATGGGGTACGGATGTGCGAGCGCCTCGGACTTCAGGGCGAGCTTCGGTTCTTCTCACCGTCCCGCGCACCGATCGAGATCCAGCACCGGGGCAAGCTCGCCCCATTACCCGCCGGCTTCACGCTCTTCGCGCCGACGCGATGGGGGCCGGTGATCCGCTCTCCGCTTTTCTCCATACCCGGAATCATACGGATAGGGCTCGAGCGTTTCATTCCACCACGTCGAGTCGATCCGGAGGACGAGAGCCTCACTTCCTTCGTCACCCGTCGCTTCGGGCGGGAGCTGCACGAGCGCATCGTGGAGCCGATCGTTGCCGGGTTACTCCTCGCCGATGCCGACCGCCTGAGCGTACGAGCGGCGTTGCCGAGGTTCCTGGAGCTCGAGCGGGTGCACGGCAGCGTCTCCCGCGGTGTGTCGCGGAGCGCCGCTCCACTGGGGCAGGGCGCGTACCTCCGGGGCGGTATGAGTCGGCTCGTGGACGCGCTGATCGAACGGCTCGGCGTGGGCCGCCTTCGGACGTCGGCGGGCGTTCAGTCCCTCACGCGCAGCTCGTTCGGGTTTTTCGAGGCTCACCTGCGCGATGGTGCAAGAATTCGCGCAAAATCCGTCATTCTAGCGTGCCCCGCACACGCTGCGGTGCCGCTGGTCGCAGGTCTCGCAGGTGGGTTGCGCGGCGAGCTGGAAACCCTCCGCTACGCAGCGTGCGCGACGGTGAATCTCATTTACGCAGCGGACGCCTTTCGCAGCATTCCGCGGAGCTCGGGCTTCTTCGTCCCGCGTGCCGAGCGCAGTGCGCTGCTCGGAGGTACTTTCGTCAGCACGAAGTTCGAGGGGCGCGCTCCGAGTGACCGTGTGCTGGTACGCGCGTTCCTCGGTGGAGCGGGGCGGGGGCGCGAGGCGCTCTGTGGCGACGACGCCACGCTCGGGACCCGTACACACGCAGCGCTCGCCATGCTGGTTGGCATCAAAGCCAGACCGCTGGCCCAGTACATACATCGGTATCCGTATGCCATGCCACAATTCGATGTGGGGCATCTGGGCTGGGTCGAGCGGACTCTTCGCGCTGCAGCTGCGCTCGATGGCGTGCATCTGGCAGGCGGCTGCGTCGGTGCAGTCGGCATTCCCGATTGCATCGCTTCGGGTACGGCTGCCGCCCAACGGGCCCTGCCTGCGACAGCCTGAATCCGTGCGTCGACGTCGCTTGTCCCGGCAGCGGAAGGGCGGTGCGTATGCGTAAGGTTCATGCCTGTTTTGCGGCATTCCTACTGGCGCTGGCGCGATGCTCGTGCTTGGGTTGACACAGCGCGTTGTTTGGCGCTAGACGGCCTTCACTCCGAGCCCCCGATGTGATTTTGGTCACCGACTTGGAGCTGTCGCTGCGAGAATCTCGCGCAGTTGATTCCCGAATGTGCGCGATGTATACTGTATACATTCACATATCTTGTAGGTAATTCAGTTGTAAATTCAAGTGGTTGTCGACGCTTGAAGCGTTCGACGAGTGCCCAAGGGACCGATGGCCCAGATTTTTCACCGGAGTACCAATACTCTCGCCCGCGCATCGATTTTCGGTGCCGGTCTGGTCGTCGCGGGCATATTCGCGCTCGGTTACGCATTCCAGCGTTCATCCTACGTCACCGGCGTGAACATCCCGCGGCATCAGCCCGTGCCGTTCAGTCACCAGCACCACGTGCAAGGCGTGGGTTTGGACTGCCGGTACTGCCACACGTCGGTTGAGGAGTCCTCGTTCGCCGGCATCCCGCCGACTCAGACCTGCATGAACTGCCACTCCCAGATCTGGACGGAGGCTGCTGTTCTGGAGCCGGTGCGTGAGAGCTGGAAGACGGGGCAACCCCTCGAGTGGGTGCGCATCCACGACTTGGCGGATTTCGTCTTCTTCCCGCATGACGTCCACGTGGCGAAGGGTGTGGCCTGTGTGACCTGTCATGGGCGCGTCGACAAGATGGCGCTCACCTGGAAGGCCAACTCCCTCTACATGGAGTGGTGCCTCGGGTGTCACCGCGACCCTGCGAAGTATCTCAGTCCCGCGGATGCTGTGTTCCGCATGGACGCCGAGCCGCCCGAGGATCAGGAAGCTCTCGGGCGCGAGTTGATGAAACGCAACCAAGTTCACACCCGAACCGACTGTTCGACGTGTCACCGATGAACGAGATCACGGCAAGCGATCGCGCTACGCGCTGGGAAATCGCGACGCTCCGCGAGCGTCTGCGTGGGCTCGAAGGCCGCCGGTTCTGGCGCGGATTGGACGAGCTCGCCGACGCGCCCGAGTTCACCGAGATGCTCACGCGCGAGTTTCCGGATCGCGCCGACGAGTGGCTCGACCCGGTGAGTCGCCGTCGTTTCGTTCACATCATGGGTGCGTCGTTCGCATTCGCCGGGCTCACGGCATGCTCAGGCCCCAAGACCGGCAAGATCCTGCCGTACGTCAAGCAGCCTGAGCAGCTCGTCCTGGGCAAGCCGCTCTACTACGCGACCGCGCTCACGCTCGGTGGCGTGGCGACTGGCGTGCTAGTCGAGAGTCACGAGGGGCGGCCGACCAAGATCGAGGGTAACCCGGACCATCCGGCGAGCCTCGGATCCAGTGACGTCTTCATGCAGGCGTCGGTGCTCGAGCTCTTCGATCCCGACCGCTCGAAAACCGTGACGTTCCGAGGCGAGATTCATGGCTACTCGGATTTCGTCACCGCGATGCGCGACACGCTCGCGGTGCAAAAGGTCAAGGCTGGCGCTGGTCTGCGGATTCTGACGGGGAACGTCAGCTCGCCCACTCTCGGTGCTCAGCTCGAGGCAGTTCTCGCGGATCTGCCGCTCGCGCGCTGGCACCAGTGGGAGGCCGTTGCGAACCGCGACGCAGAGCGCGCGGCCTCGCTTGCCGTGTTTGGGCGCGACGTCGCGCCGCGCTTCCAATTCGAGAAGGCGGATGTCGTGGTGTCGTTGGATGCCGACTTCCTCGCATCGGGCGCGAACCACATTCGTCACGCGCGCGATTTCGGCGCGCGCCGCACGCCTGCCATCGGCGCAGGCCACGGTCACGGCGAGGGCGCTGCGCACGCGCTCAATCGGCTCTACGTCTTCGAGAGCATGCCGAGTTCGACGGGCTCGGTCGCCGATCACCGGTGGCGAGTCCGTTCTTCGGACGTCGCCGCCGTCGGGCAGGCTCTGGCCGGCGCGCTCGGAGTCGCTGGCGTGACCGGCATCGGGTTGCCTGACGGTGTCGCGCCGGCTCAGGTCGAGGCCCTTGCTGCCGATCTCCGCAGCCACAAGGGGCGCGCGGTGGTCGTGGCGGGCGACGCCCAGCCGGCCTACGTCCACGCCCTCGCTCACCTCATCAACGACGCGCTTGGTGCGGCCGGGAACGTCGTCGACTACATCGAGCCACCCTCGGTGCGATCGGAGGACCACGGTCAGTCGGTCTCCGAGCTCGTGACGGACATGCGCGCCGGGAAGGTGGACGTTCTGCTGCTTCTCGGCGGCAACCCGGTGGTCGACGCCCCGAGTGACCTGGGGTTCAGGGAGGCGCTCGACAAGGTGGCGTTGCGCATTCACACCGGCCTCTATCAAGACGAGACCGCGCAACGTTGCCACTGGCACGTGCCTGCCACGCACGACCTCGAAGCGTGGAGTGACGCGCGCGCCTGGGACGGAACGATTTCGATCGTTCAGCCGCTGATCGAGCCGCTCTACGGTGGCAAGAGTCTGCACGAGGTGCTCGGCGTGCTGAGCACCAAGCCGACGCGGGCGGGAATGGAGATCGTGAAGGAGCATTGGGCCGCGCAGTTCGGCGTCGATGCCGACTCCGCGTGGCGGCGCGCTCTTCACGACGGATTCGTGGGGGCTTCGGCCCGCGTACCCGTCCCAGTTGCGGTCCAGGGAGGTTGGGCTGGCTCGCTTCCTGTCCCCGCGAAGTCCGAAGGCGTAGAGGTCGTGCTGCGCCCGGATCCGTCGGTGTTCGACGGTCGGTTCGCGAACAACGGCTGGCTCCAGGAGCTGCCGCGACCGATGACCAAGTTGGTCTGGGACAACGCGGTGCTCGTGAGCCCGGCGACAGCCGAGAAGCTCGGTGTGGAGAGCGAGGTCGTCGTCGAAATTCAGGTCGGTGATCGTTCGGTGCGCGGTCCGGTGTGGATCGTGCCGGGTCACGCCGACGGGTCGGCCACGATTCATCTCGGTTACGGCCGGGTGCGAGCGGGACGCGTAGGTAGCAACGTCGGGTTCGACGCCTATCCGATCCGGACGTTGGCGGCGCGCTGGGTCGTTTCCAATGCCACCATCAGCAAGACCGGCGGTAACTACCAGCTGGTGAAGACGCATGGCCATCACCAGATGCAAGGCCGCGCGCTGGTTCGCTTCGCGTCCGCCGAAGAATACGCGAAGAACCCGCACTTTGCGCACGAGGGCCACGAAGAAGAAGCGATCAGCATGTACCCGGAGCATCCCTACGACCGCTATTCGTGGGGGCTTGCGATCAACCTCTCGTCGTGTATCGGCTGCAATGCTTGCACGATCGCTTGTGTTGCCGAGAACAACATTCCCATCGTCGGCAAGGAGCAGGTCCGTCGCGGCCGCGAGATGCACTGGATCCGAGTCGATCGCTACTTCGAAGGCGATCTCGACGACCCCGTCGTGTGGCACCAGCCAGTTCCGTGCATGCAGTGCGAGAACGCACCGTGTGAGCAGGTATGCCCGGTGGCCGCCACGGCACACTCGAGCGAAGGCTTGAACGACATGGCGTACAACCGCTGCGTCGGCACTCGTTACTGTTCGAACAACTGCCCGTACAAGGTTCGGCGCTTCAACTTCCTCGCATACTCGGACTTCGCCACGGAGAGCCTCAAGCTCGCGCGCAATCCAGACGTCACCGTGCGAAGCCGTGGTGTCATGGAGAAGTGCACGTATTGCGTGCAGCGCATCAACACCGCGCGCAACGAGGCTGAACGACAGGGGCGCACGATCCGCGACGGCGAGATCGTGACCGCGTGTCAGCAAGCATGCCCCACGCAGTCGATCACCTTCGGCAATCTCAACGACCGCGCGTCGCGCATCGTCCAGGCGAAGGCGGATCCACGCAACTACGGCATCCTCGCCGAGCTGAACACGCGGCCCCGGACCACGTACTTGGCCGCCGTGCGCAACCCCAACCCCGCTCTCGGAAGCGAGCACGGCTGACGGGCGCACGACGCCGAGTGAGCACGCGAGATGGAACTCGAGCCTCTATCCTCCGCCGAAGCCGCGCCGTTGCGAAGCGCGCCACCCGCGATCGTCGGTGGGGACCAGTCGTTCGCGACCGTCACCGACAAGATCAGCTCCTTCGTGCTGTCGACCTCGACGGCGCGAGTCTGGTTCCTCGGGTTCACGATCGGATTCGGCCTCCTCTGCCTGCTCTTGTTGAGCATCGGTTGGCTCTTCATCAAGGGCATCGGGATCTGGGGCGTGAACGTCCCGGTCGGCTGGGGCTTCGACATCATCAATTTCGTTTGGTGGATCGGTATCGGTCACGCCGGGACGCTGATATCCGCCATCCTCTTGCTCCTCCGTCAGTCGTGGCGACGATCCATCAATCGATTCGCCGAGGCGATGACGATCTTCGCCGTGGCGTGTGCGGGCATGTACCCGCTGCTGCACATGGGCCGTCCGTGGTTCGGGTACTGGCTCTTCCCGTACCCCAACATCATGGGACTGTGGCCGAACTTCCGGAGCCCGCTGGTGTGGGACGTGTTCGCGGTGTCGACCTACGCGACCGTTTCGATGCTGTTCTGGTACGTCGGCATGATCCCGGACCTCGCGACGTTGCGTGATCGATCCAAGAACCAGTTCGCGCGAATCATTTACGGTTTTCTGTCGCTCGGTTGGCGCGGTGCCGCGACGCACTGGCATCGCTACGAGACGGCGTGCTTGCTCCTCGCCGGACTCTCGACCCCCCTCGTGCTCTCGGTCCACACGGTCGTCAGCTTCGACTTCACCATCGGCATCATTCCCGGCTGGCACGCGACGATCTTTCCACCCTATTTCGTTGCTGGCGCCATCTACGCGGGATTCGCGATGGTGTTGCTCATCTCGATTCCGTTGCGCGCAGTATGCAAGCTCGAAGACTTCATCACGCAGAAGCACCTGACGAACATGGCGAGCATCATGCTCGCTACGGGTTTGATCGTGTGCTTCGGATACGCGATGGAGGCATTCTTCGCGTATTACAGCGGCAACTTTTATGAACGTTTCATGCTGAGCAACCGCATGTTCGGTCAGTACGGCTGGGCGTACTGGTCGTTGCTGTTCTGCAACTTCTTGACGCCGCAGGTGCTCTGGTTCAAGAAGTTCCGCACCAGTCCTGCTTGGCTCTTCCTCGTGTCGGTGATCGTCAGCGTGGGTATGTGGCTCGAACGATTCGTGATCATCGTGACCAGCCTAGCGAACGACTTCTTGCCCTCCTCGTGGGGCACCTACGTGCCGACGCGCTGGGACTTCGCGACCTTCCTGGGAACAATCGGACTGTTCGTGAGCTTGTTGTTCCTGTTCCTGCGCTTCCTCCCGATGATGTCGATGTACGAGATGCGCGCGATCCTGCCATCCGCCAAGCTCAACGGTAGCAAGCAGGCGCACGGGAGCGGCCATGGCGCGTAAGCAACCGCTTCACGGTCTGATGGTGGAGTTCGCGGAGCCGGCGGACGTCGTGCGCGCCGCGCACGCTGCTCACGAGGCCGGATATCGCAAGATGGACGCGTATTCGCCCTATCCGATCGAGGAGCTGGCGGAGGCGCTGGGGCGGCACAAGCGCGGTCGTCTACCCGTTCTCGTGCTGCTCGGCGGCGTAACGGGGCTGGTCGCGGGTCTCGGTCTCGAGTACTACGCGTCGGTGATCTCGTATCCGCTCAACATCGGCGGGCGCCCGTTCGCGAGCTGGCCAGCTTTCATCCCGCCGGCGTTTGAAACCACGGTGCTCTTCGCGGCGTTCGCCGCGGTCTTCGGAATGATCGCGCTCAACGGATTGCCCATGCCCTATCATCCGGTTTTCAACGTTCCCGAGTTTGCGCTCGCGAGCCGCGACCGTTTCTTCCTCTGCATCGAAGCTGCCGATCCGAAGTTCGAGCGTGGCTCTACACGGCAATTCCTCGAGGCTCTCGATCCCAAGGCTATTTATGAAGTCGACCAGTGACCCCCGGACGCGCATCGCGTTGCTGGTGACGCTGGCTTTCGTCGTCGGCTGCCGTCAGCGAATGGCGGACCAGCCTGCGCCGCGGCCGCTGACGCCTAGCGACTTCTTCGCGGACGGCCAGTCCAGTCGCCCCCTGGTGACGGGGGCGGTCGCACGCGGCGACCTCAACGAGGACGAAGCGCTCTTCACTGGCAAGAGCGGTGGCCAGCTCGTGGAGGTGTTCCCGATGGTCGTCACGCGGGAGATGCTGGAGCGGGGCCACGAGCGCTTCGACATCTACTGTTCCCCCTGCCACGACCGAGTAGGCGAAGGCAAAGGCGTGGTCGTTCAACGTGGATACGCCCAGCCGCCGTCGTTCCATTCGTCTCGCTTGCGAGAAGCTCGGCCGGGCTACGTGTTCGACGTGATCAGCAACGGCTTCGGCCGAATGCCAGCCTACGGCCCACAGATTCCGGTGCACGATCGCTGGGCGATTGCTGCCTACCTCAAGGCATTGCAGCGTAGCCAGAACGCCAAGGTCGAGGACATCCCTTCGAGCGAGCGCACCGCGTTGCTCGATGCGCCCAAGGCTGCGGACACCGCGGCGGGGGCCTCCACGCACGGGGAGCATCGATGAGCCCGGCCGAACTGGCACGTTTGGGTGAACTGCGCGCGCCTGCAGCATGGGCGGACAAGCGGCGACTGGCACTCATCGTCGGCGTGGTCGCGACAGCGTTGATGGCCGTAGGCTTCTTCCTGAACCGCGAGCAGTTCCTGCGTTCCTGGCTGCTCGGTTGGGTCTTCTGGGTCGGTCTCGGACTCGGCTGCCTCGGCCTGCTGATGCTTCAGTACCTGACCGGTGGCGCGTGGGGTGTGATGATTCGTCGCCTCCTCGAGGCCGGCACCCGCACGCTGTGGTTGCTCGCAATTCTGGGATTACCGGTCTTCGTCGGCGTGAAGGTGTTGTACGTCTGGTCGCACCCCGATCCGCACGATCAAGTACTGATGGCGAAGGTCGGCTACCTGAACGTGCCGTTCTTCTTGGCGCGGGTCGCGATCTATTTCGGCTTTTGGCTCGGGCTAGCAGGACTGCTCAACAAGTGGTCGACCAATCTCGACCACGCCGCCGCGGACTACGCCACCGAAAAGAAGATCAAGACGCTTTCTGGTCCCGGTCTCGCGCTGTTCGTTCTTTCGGTCGCGTTCGCGGCGATCGACTGGGTGATGTCGTTGGAGCCGCACTGGTTCTCGACGATCTTCGGATTGTTGTGGCTCATCAGCCTGGTGCTGACGGCCCACTCGTTCACGATCGCAGTTCTTTATTTCCTTACGCAGCACGGGGGGCCGCTGGGCTCGGTCGTGAACCGCCACCACTTCCACGACCTTGCGAAGCTGCTCTTCGCGTTCGTGATGGTGTGGGCCTACTTCGCATTCTCTCAGTATCTGATCATCTGGAGCGGGAATCTGCCGGAAGAGATCACTTGGTACGTGACACGTCTGCAGCACGGCTGGCAGTGGTTCGGCCTCAGTCTCGTCGTGTTTCAGTTTGCGGTCCCGTTCCTTCTACTCATGCCGCGTAGCTTCAACTTCAATGCGGCGCTGGTGCTGAAGATCGCCGGACTGATCCTATTCATGCGTTTGGTCGATTTGTTCTGGCTGACGGCACCGGCATTCCATCCAAAGGCGCTCTCCATCCATTGGATGGATCTCGTGGCGCCGGTCGCGGTCGGCGGCTGGTGGGTCTCGGAATACCTGCGTCAGCTCGCCATGCGGCCGCTTTTGATGGTCGGGACCTCTGGTCTCGAGGAGGCGCTCCAGCATGGCGGGCACTGAGCACACGGGCGCCGCTACGACGTACGAGCAGCGTGACGTAGCCGTCCGGCCCGTGGCGATCATCACGGGTGCGATTCTGGTGGCTGGCTTCCTGGTGATGATCCCGGTGAAGCTGCTGTTCAGCTATTTCCACGACCGAGAGCAGGCGCGCCAAGCGGAGCCGATGTCGGTGACGCGTGCCGAGACCCCGGAAGTGGTGCCAGCTCCACGCCTCGAACCGAAGATTGGCGAGACGCTGGCGACGTTGCGTGCCCACGAGCGCGAGCAACTCGGTTCCTACGGTTGGGTGGACAAGTCCGCGGGAGTGGTGCGGATTCCCATCGGCCGCGCGATCGAGGTCGTCGCGTCGGAAGGACTTCCGGCGCGCCCGGGAGCGAAGCCGTACGAGCGATTCGAGTTCACCAATCGCGGCTCGGACGGTGCTGGCGGATCGGATTCGCGAGCGTCTGTCGCCGGTGAACGGAAGGCGGGCCACGAATGAGGTCGCGATGTTCGTGGATCGCGCCGTGGCTGGTCGCCGTGGTCGCAGGATCGGCCTCGGCGGCTACGGCGAATGATCCTGTGGCCAGCCACCTGCCGAAGTCGCTCGAAGGCGTCACGTTCGATCAGCGCCTCGGTCAGCAGCTGCCGCTGGGCACGACCTTCACGGATGAATCGGGAACCACGCGCCCGCTCGGGGACTTCATGCGTGGGAAGCCCGTGATCCTGACGTTGAATTACTTCGAGTGCCCGATGCTCTGCACCGTCGAGCTCAACGGCCTGGTCTCGGCGCTCAAGCCGCTCGGACCCGCTGTGGGAGACGAGTTCGATATCGTGACCGTGAGCTTCAACCCTGCGGAGGGGCCGGCGCTCGCGGAGCAGAAGAAGGCCGAATACGTGAAGAGCTACGGACGGCCGGAGGCGGCCGAGGGGTGGCATTTCCTGACGGGTTCGCCAGAGTCGATCCGCGCACTGACCGAGTCGGTCGGTTTTCATTATCGCTACGACGACGAGACGAAGCAGTTCGCGCACGCGGCTGGCGTCGTGGTGCTCACTCCGGATGGTCGCGCCTCACGCTATTTCTTCGGCGTCGAGTTCGCGCCGCGTGACCTGAAGCTCGCGTTGGTCGAGTCTTCGCAGGGGAGGATCGGCACACTGGTCGATCGGGTCCTGCTGTTTTGCTTTCACTACGACCCCGCCGAGGCGAAGTACGGCATCGCGGCGCTGAACCTCGTGCGCGCGGGTGGCGCGGTCACGGTGATTGGCCTCGTGGCGTTCGTCGTGCTCGGCAGCCGCGCCGGCTCCTCGCGCCCGGTCCACTCGACGTCACGGGAGGTGACCCATGGGGTCTAACGTCCCGTTGTTCCCGGAAGCGGCGTCCTCGGTCGCGTCGCAGGTCGACGCACTCTTCTTCTTTTGGCTCGCGATCGCGCTGTTCTTCGGCGTGCTGATCTTCGTGTTGGTGCCGGTGCTGGCGGTCAAGTATCGGCGCACGCCGGACAACATCACGCCGCCACCGCTTCACGGGTCGACACCCCTCGAAATCGGTTGGACCGTCGCGCCGTTCGTCATCGCCCTCGTGCTCTTCGGCTGGGGCGCGGTGGTGTTCTTCCACATCTACCGTCCCCCCAACGACACCATGAACGTGGACGTGGTTGGCAAGCGTTGGATGTGGAAGCTGCAGCACCCGAACGGAAAGCGCGAGATCAACGAGCTACACGTTCCCCTCGGTCGCGCAGTCAAGCTGCGCATGACGTCCGAGGACGTGATCCACAGCTTCTACGTGCCGGCGTTCCGGGTGAAGACCGACGTTCTCCCCGGCCGCTACACCACGCTCTGGTTCCGTGCCACCAAACCCGGCCGGTATCACCTGTTTTGCGCCGAGTATTGCGGCACCGAGCACTCGAAGATGGGCGGATGGATCGAAGTGATGCAACCCGAGGACTTTCAGCGGTGGCTCGCAGGCGGCGGCGGGGCGCCTGGGCAACCGCAGGTCTCGCCCGTGGCGGCGGGCGCGGCGCTTTTCACGAAGTTCGCCTGCGTGAGCTGCCACCGCCAACCTGGGCCAGGCGAGCCGCCTGCGCTCGGGCCGAATTTGACCGGCGTGTTCGGCCATTCGGTGAAGTTGAAGAGCGGTGACACCGTGGTCGCCGACGAGGCGTACATCCGGCGTTCGATCCTCGAGCCACTCGCCGAGATCGTGGACGGTTTCAATCCGGTGATGCCCACCTTCAAGGGCCAGGTGGACGAGGAGCAGCTCTTGGCATTGATCGAGTACGTGAAGTCGCTGAAAGCGCCGGAGGCTGGCGGCGCCGGCACGACAACGGCGGCAGGAGCTGCGCCATGAGCAATGCGGCAACCGCAGTGGACCTGCAGGACGAACCGCAGGACTACATCAACGTCAGCTACGGCATCCGGTCGTGGCTCCTCACGATCGATCACAAGCGCATTGCGGTTCTGTATCTGTGCTCGGTGACGGCCGCCTTCCTCCTCGGCGCGATCTTCGCGGGCGTCGTTCGGGTCGAGTTGCTCACGCCGGCGGGCGATCTTCTGGAGGCGGAGGCCTACAACAAGGTCTTCACCATGCACGGCGTGATGATGGTGTTCTTCTTCCTGATTCCCGCCATCCCTGCCGTGCTCGGCAACTTCTTGGTGCCGCTCATGATCGGCGCCAAAGACCTCGCATTTCCGCGCATCAATCTCGCGAGCTGGTACGTCTACAACCTCGGCATCGCGCTCACGCTATATGGGATCGCTACTGGCGGAATCGACACCGGGTGGACCTTCTACGTGCCGTACAGCACGCAATGGTCCACCTCGAACGTGATTCCGGTCGGGCTCGGTGTTTTCGTGATCGGCTTCTCATCGATTCTCACCGGGCTCAACTTCTTGGTGACGATTCACCGCATGCGTGCCCCGGGGCTCACGTGGTTCCGGCTACCGCTCTTCATCTGGGCGCATTACGCCACGTCGTTGGTGATCATGCTCGGCACCCCGGTGGTCGCCATCACGGTGGTGTTGCTCGCGCTCGAGCGTTTGTTCCACCTGGGAATCTTCGACGCCTCGCTCGGCGGCGACCCGGTGCTCTTTCAGCACCTCTTCTGGTTCTACTCGCACCCTGCCGTGTACATCATGATCCTTCCGGCGATGGGCGTGATCAGCGAGTTGATCTCGACGTTCTCCCGCAAGCGCGTGTTCGGTTACGAGTTCGTCGCGTTCTCGAGCCTGGCGATCGCGCTCATCGGGTTCCTCGTGTGGGGACACCACATGTTCGTCGCGGGCCAGTCGGTGTATGCCGGATTGGTGTTCTCGGCGCTCACGATGCTCGTGGCGGTCCCGTCAGCGATCAAGGTCTTCAACTGGACGGCGACGCTCTACAAGGGCTCAGTGTCGTTCGACACGCCGATGCTCTTCGCGCTCGGTTTCATCGGCTTGTTCGTGATCGGCGGACTCACGGGTGTGTTCCTCGGCACGATGGGTCTCGACGTTCACGTCCACGACACCTATTTCGTCGTGGCCCATTTCCACTCCGTCATGGTCGGCGGCACGATCATGGCGTATCTGGGGGGGCTGCACTTCTGGTGGCCGAAGATCAGCGGGAAGCTGTATCCGGAGTTCTGGGGCAAGATATCGGCGGCCTTGGTTTTCGTCGGCTTCAATCTCACGTTCTTCCCGCAGTTCATTCTCGGTTACCTGGGTATGCCACGACGCTATTGGTCGTACCCACCAGAGTTCCAGGTGTTGAACGTGCTTTCGACGGCGGGCGCATCGGTGCTCGGCATCGGGTATCTGCTGCCCCTGATCTACCTGGTGTGGTCGATGCGCTACGGCAAGGACGCGCCGGCGAATCCCTACGGGGCGACTGGGCTCGAGTGGCACACGCCGTCGCCACCTCCCACGGAGAACTTCCCGGTGACGCCGACCGTGACCTGGGAGGCCTACGACTACACGAGCGCGCCGGAGCCGGAGGTGTCCGTTGGCTGACGCGATGACCACCCACGCGCCGGGCGGCCACCACGTCGCCCATCAGTTCGCGAGCGCACGCCAGCAGCGCGAGGCTGCGACGCTCGGTATGTGGTTCTTCCTGGTACAGGAAGTGCTCTTTTTCGGCGGCTTGTTCGCGACCTACGCCGTGTATCGGTTCCGCTTCCCGGAGGGATGGGCGGAAGCGAGCCGAGAGCTCAACGTCCTCCTGGGCGGAGTCAACACCGCAGTCCTCATCATGAGCTCGCTGACGATGGCGATGGCCGTTCACGGTGCGCAGACGAGCAATCGTCGCGCACAGGTCGTGTCGCTGATCGCCACGATCGTGCTCGGCTCGGCGTTTCTGGTGATCAAGGCCTTCGAGTACCACCACAAGTGGGTCGAGCACCTGATTCCGGGACCGCACTTTCAGTTCCACGGGCCCGAGGCGCCGCACGCGCGGATCTTCTTCGCGGTCTACTTCGCCATGACCGGGATGCACGCGTTCCACATGGTGATCGGGATCGGTCTCCTCCTCTGGCTGCTCAAGAATGCCGCGAAGGGCGTCTACACCGCGGCGTACAACACCCCGGTAGAAAACGTCGGGCTTTACTGGCACTTCGTCGACATCGTCTGGATCTTCCTCTTCCCCTTGCTCTATCTCGTGCATCGTCACTGACGAGGTCATGCCGTGTCCGAGGCGCATTCCACGACGTCGCACGACGACGAACACGCGGGCGGTCACGTCGGATCGCTCAAGATCTACTTTGCGATTTTCGGAGCGCTGCTGATTGGCACGGCGATCACGGTCGCCGCCGCCTATCAGGATTTTGGTGCGCTCGGGCTGCCGATCGCGATGCTGATCGCGATCGTGAAGGCGACGCTCGTCGTGCTCTTCTTCATGCACGTGAAGTACGAGATGCCGCTCGTGAAGGCGATGGTGCCCATGGCGATCGCCTTCTTACTGGTGCTCTTCGGCTTCGTGTTTTCGGATTACGTGGGGCGCACCTTTCCCCTCTGGTGACCGTGCTCACCCGAAATCGGATCGGGTGATCGGGACGTACCGGGGCTGGGACGCGACGCGCGTCAGCCACGCACGGATGCGAGGGTGTGGCGCGAGGTCGAAGCTGCCCTCATCGGCGACGTGGGTGTACGCGTACAGCGCGACGTCCGCAATCGAGTAGCGTTCGCCCACGAAATAGGTGCGGCCCTCGAGGTGGCGCTCCATCACGTCGAGCGCGGCGTAGCCCCGCTCCAGCTTCTCGGGTAGCTGAGCGCGACGCTTGTCGTCGAGCCCGAAGACGTGCAGCCAGGCGCGCGCCACGGCGACGTACGGCTCGTGGCTGTATTGCTCGAAGAACATCCACTGCAGCACCTGGGCACGCTCGAACGGATCCGTCGGCAGGAAGCGCGTTCCATCGGCGAAATACCAGAGGATCGCGTTCGACTCCGCGAGGCGACGGCCGTCACCGAGGTCGATTGCTGGGATCCGGCCGTTGGGATTGATCGTCAGAAACTCGGGCGTGCGCGTCTCGCCCTTCGTGATGTCCTTGTGCACCAGTTGGAAGGGGATCTCGAGCTGGTGGAGCAGCAGCCGGACTTTGTAGCCGTTGCCGGATGGGAGATAGTCGTAGAGCGTGATCATGACGTGCCTTCTTGTGCGTCGCGGATGAGCCGCGTGACGGCGCTCGAGTCAGGTAAGGGGTGCGGGGAGGCTCAGAATACAGTGTTCCCACGCTCCCAGCTCGACGTGCAACGTGGCGGTCTCGGCGATTGCACCGCGCAACGCGCCCGTGGCGAGGTCGGCGACGGCTTGCCGCCCGGCAGCGTGCAGGTCGTCGCGGCGCAGCTCGATCGTGGCGCTGGCGGGTTCGGCGGACCAGTTGATCACGACGGCAACCGCCTCTTCGTCGGCGCGCCAGCGCCAGGCGAGAATCGGTGACTCGCCTCCTGCGTGCGCTGCCTCTTCCTGGGTGATGAGCAGCGACCAAGTGCCGCTGGTGAATGCAGCTCTGCGCGTGAGGGTGAGCACATCGCGCACGAAACGCCCTTCCTCCGGCGCTTCACCTTCCTCGGGTGCGCGTGCCAGATGAATGGGCGCGCGCAAGCTCGCGCCCTCGAGCTGGCCGTCGTGGACGAGGGCCATGCCGGGGAGCGTGAGCATCGCGACGATCGAGGCACGGGCCCGATCGCGTCCGAACGCGGCCAGCGCCCGTTGCTCGTCGTGATTCTCGACGAAATGGACGCCGCGTGAGAGCCAGGAGCGCGCGGTGCCGAGATGGCTGCGAAGTGCGGTGAGACGATCGTCCAGCAGCAGGTCGTACACCGTCTTGTCGTAAGCGAGATCGAAACCGAGCTCGAGCAGCTCCGGCTCGAGGCCCCAGTACGCCTCGGCGAGGAGCAGCGTGCCCGGGGCTCGCTTTCGAACCCGCCCGATGAGCTCGGACCAAAGTTCGGCTTGCGCCGGCGCCCCGACGGGTAGCAGCTCTCCCCAAGCCCGCGCCACGACACGGTTGAGACCGAGCATCGCCAAGTCCACGCGCACTCCATCCGCCAGCTCGGCGACGTGGGCGAGATCGCTCGCCAGCGCCGCGCGCGTATCGGCGTTCGTGTAGTCCACTTGGACCGTGTCCCGCCAGGGCGGGAAGTTCGGGTCACGCCCATGAGCGAAGCGCGCTCCGCCGGGTCCCTCGAAGAACCAGTCCGGGTGCTCGACGACCTCCCGGTCGCTACCGCGTAGCAGCCGCCACGGGTGCGTCGTGAGCCAGCGATGGTCCGCACCCAGATGGTTGGGCACGAAGTCGAGAACCAAGCGCAGCCCGAGGCGGTTGAGCTGGGCGCGTAGCTTCGCGATCTCGCCTTCGTCGCCGAGGCCCGCCGCGATCGAATAGTCGTGAATTGCGTAAGGCGAGCCGAGGATGTCGTCGTCGGACAAATCCGGCACGACCTCGGCCCATCGCCGACGGTCTGGCGATGCGAGGGCGAGCGAGCGCGACACGGGACTGCGTTTCCACACGCCCATCACCCAGACCAGGCCGAAGCCCAGCGCGACGAGCTCGCTCCAGACCTCGTCGGGTACCGTGGCGAGCGTGAGCGGCCGGCCGATCCTGCGCGACTGTCGGTGCAGCCACGCGGGCGCGTGAAGCTCGTAAATCCTGGGCTGGGAACGCATGCTTCGCTCCGAGATTGTCGCGCGTTCGTCTCGCGGCGCTCCTTGCCAACACGCGAAGAAGGGGAAAAGGCGCCCTACGAGCGTAGACCCCCGTCGTCACGTGGTGGCGAGGCGCCGCCCCGAAGCGTGGCTTGCACGGCTCGACTCGTCATCCCCAGAGACTGCGCCGAGGCGCGGGGCGCGCTGCGAAGCCCACCTTCCGACAGGCGCGACGCGCACGTGCGTCGCCTTCGAAGCGATGGCGTTGCTCACGGGGTTGCCGAGGCTCGGCGGTACCCTCCGGATGGAGGGCTGCGTGCGCTTGGGTCGCGGTGCGAAGCGAACGGGTAGATTTGCGTGGTCATGCCAAGCGTGCTCGATTTGACGGACCGTCTCGCCAGCGCCGGTCTGGACCTCGCTGCCACGTTTGCGGTGCAGCGCTACAACGAGCAGGTCGCTTCTCGTCATCAGCTTCCCGAGTTCGGTCACTCACGCACGCTTGGCCTGGTCGTCGGCAATTCACGGGCGCTATGGGCACCCTTCCTCCGCTCGCTGGTGCACGATTCGCGCGGGCTTCGTTCGCTTCACCCCCTCGATCGCTACGTCGAGGTCACGATTCGTGGTGCGCTCGCAGCGCTCGGCGTCCGCCATCAGGTCCGCTGGGCGCACGCCCGGTTGGCTCGTCCGGTGGCGATCCAGCGCGCCGCATACGTGGCTGGTCTGGCGCTGCCTGCGCCGTGCCGGTTGGCGATTCATCCGCGCTTCGGGCTTTGGATCGGCCTGCGCGCCGCCATCGCGTTCGATCGCCCGTGGGACGCTGGGCTGCCGGCGTCACCGCCTACCAGCCTCCACCCGTGTGACGGTTGCGACCGCCCGTGCGTGGCGGCCTTCGAGCGAGCCGTGCTGGCGACCGAAGGGCAGAGCGGATGCGACGTTTCAGGTTGGCGCGCCGTGCGTGACGCCTGCCCTCTTGTGCCAGACCAGCGCTACGACGAGGGGCAGATCCGCTACCACTACACCAAGGATCGGGCCGTCCTGCGTCAGGCCGTAGCCTCCCATCGTCCTTCGACATTCGCTCGTTGACGCGGTGCGGCGCGGCTCAATATCTTGGCCGCTGAACGCCGTTCGCTCGTCCGCTCAGGAACGGCTCGCCTTCCGCAACCCCATCTCGATCGTTCCGGGTCCGCCGTGCACGAGCACGGCCCCGTCGCGGCCCGCACGAGAGAGGAGCCATCATGAAGCGAGAGATCCGCAAGGTCGCCGTGCTGGGCTCGGGCGTCATGGGTAGCGCCATCGCTGCTCATCTGGCGAACGCCGGCATCCCGTCGCTCCTGCTCGACATCGTTCCGAAGGCGCCCGACCCGGCCGAGGAAAAGGCGGGTCTCACGCTGCAATCGAAAGCGGTGCGAAATCGCTTCGCGCGCGTCGCGCTCGAGAACGCGGCCAAGGCGAAGCCGGCGCCGTTCTTCGACAACGCGCTGGGTTCGCTGATCGAGATCGGCAACTTCGACGACGACTTCGCGCGCATCGGCGAGTGCGATTGGATCGTCGAGGTGGTGGTCGAGAACCTCGAGATCAAGAAGAACGTGATGTCGCGGATCGCCGAGCACAGGAAGCCAGGCTCGATCGTGTCGTCGAACACCAGCGGCATCCCCATCGCCGCGATGAGCGCCCACTGCCCGAAGGAGTTCCGTGAGAACTTCCTCGGCACACACTTCTTCAACCCGGTCCGCTACATGAAGCTCCTCGAGATCATCCCCGGGCCTGACACCCTGCCCGAGGTGCTCTCGTTCATGAGCGAGTTCGGCGAGCGCGTCCTCGGCAAGGGGATCGTGCGGTGCAAGGACACCCCCAACTTCGTCGCCAACCGCATCGGCGTGTTCGGGATGCTGCGCACCATGCACTTGATGGAGGAGCTCAAGTACACGATCGACGAAGTCGACGCGATCACCGGGCCGCCCATGGCGCACCCGCGCTCGGCGTCGTTTCGCACCGGCGACCTGGCCGGCGTCGACACGCTCGTGCACGTCTGCGACAACGTGTTCGCGAGCGTGCCCAACGACGAGATGCGCGACACCTTCAAGGTGCCCGAGTTCGTGCGTGCGATGGTCGCGGCGAAGCGCCTCGGCGACAAGACCGGCGGCGGCTTCTACAAGAAGGGCAAGAGCCCCACCGGCGAGCGCCAGAACCTGACGCTCGACCCGGCGAGCGGCGAGTACAAGCCATCGGAGAAGATCAAGATCGATTCGCTCGGCGTCGCCAAGAACCTGGACAGTGCCGCCGATCGCTTGAAGAACACCGTCTACGCCGAGGACCGCGCAGGGGCCTTCGCGTGGCCGCTGATGCGCGACACCCTCGTTTATTCCGCGAACCGCGTGCCCGAGATCGCCGACTCGCTGTCCGAGCTCGACCGCGCGATGCGCTGGGGCTTCAACTGGGACTTGGGCCCGTTCGAGTCGTGGGACGCGATCGGCGTCGAGGAATCCGTCGCGAAGATGAAGGCCGAGAAGGTGAAGGTCCCGGCGTGGGTCGAGCAGATGCTCGCCGCGGGCAAGAAGACCTTCTACGTCCGCAAGGACGGTGTGCGCTGCGTCTACGACCCGGCGAAGAGGGACTACGTCGCCGAAACCGTGCACCCCAGGGTGATTCTGCTGCCGTCGCTCAAGGAGCGTAGCAAGACCATCAAAGAGAACTCGTCGGCGTCGCTGATCGACCTCGGCGACGGGGTCGCATGCCTCGAGTTCCACTCCAAGATGAATGCGGTGGATGCCGACCTCATCACGCTCCTCTCCGAGGGCATCGACTACGTCGCGGCCAACGGCGAGGGTCTGGTGATCGCCAACCACGATCCGCAGGCCTTCAGCGCGGGCGCCAACTTGATGCTCATCTACATGGCGGCTCAGCAGCAGATGTGGGCCGACATCGAGAAGCTCTCGGGTGAGTTCCAGCAAGCCAACATGAAGCTCAAGACCGCGCCCAAACCGGTGGTGGTGGCGCCCGCCGGACTGGCGCTGGGCGGTGGCGCCGAGATCGTGCTGCACGGGCCGAAGGTCCGCGCCCACGGTGAGCTCTATTGCGGCCTGGTGGAGGTGGGCGTCGGCCTGATTCCCGGGGCAGGCGGCTGCAAGGAGCTGGCGGTGCGCGCCACCCAGGGCCTGCCGCAAGGCGGCATGGTGGCGGTCGATCCTGCGCCGTTCATTGCCCGCGCGTTCGAGGCGATCGCGATGGCGAAGGTCTCGATGAGCGCGGTGGAGGCCCGCAACAACGGCTTCCTACGCGCGAGCGACGGTATCACGCTCAATCGCGACCATCTCATCCAGGACGCCAAAGACGAGGTCCTGCACATGGCGCGCATGGGCTATTGCCCGGCGCAGCCGCGCGCCGACGTGGTCGTGGGTGGCGAGCCGGTGTGCGCCGCGCTGGTGGCAGCGGTGCAGGGCATGAAGCGCAGCGGCTTCGTGAGCGACCACGACGTGAAGATCGCCTCGAAGATCGCCTACGTGATCACGGGCGGACCGGTGGCCGCGGGCACCAAGGTCAGCGAGCAGTACCTTCTCGACCTCGAGCGCGAGGCGTTCTTGAGCCTGGTCGGCGAGGCCAAGTCGCAGGAACGAATTCAGCACATGCTGCTCAAAGGAAAGCCGCTCCGGAACTGATCCGGTGCCGACATCCAACGACGACGAATGAGCGAACACGGGTCTGTGAACGGCTCGCGCCAGCGGCGCGATGGCGAGCAGAGCGAGCCGACTCGGGGGTGGGGCCCCGCGAAAACCGCGCTTTTTGCGGGGCGGGGGGCTGGAACAGCCCCCCGGACACAAAACTACTCGGAACGATCCAGGAGGACGCCATGGAAGATGCAGTGATCGTGTCGTCGGTTCGCACCGCGGTCGGAAAGGCACCACGCGGAACGCTGCGCTACACCCGTCCGGACGACATGGGTGGCACCGCCATCAAGGCCGCGCTGGAACGCGCGCCTGGCGTCGCCGCCGAAGAGATCGGCGACGTGGTGATGGGCTGCGCCATGCCGGAAGGCGAGCAGGGCATGAACGTGGCCCGGGTGGCCGCGACCCTCGGCGGGCTGCCCAACAGCGTGCCCGCTTACACCGTGAACCGCTTCTGCAGCTCGGGGCTCCAGGCGATCGCCATCGCCGCCGAGCGCATCATGATCGGCGCGGACAGCGCCGCGATCGGTGGCGGTCTCGAGTCGATGAGCCTGGTGCCGATGGGTGGCAACAAGATCGTGCCGAACCCCAAGCTCGTCGAGACCTACCCCGACGTGTACATCGGCATGGGCCACACCGCCGAGGCGGTGGCGCAGCGCTTCGAGGTGAGCCGCCGCGAGCAGGACGAGTTTGCCGTGACCAGCCATCAGAAGGCGGCGGCGGCGATCGCGGCCGGCAAGTTCAAGGACGAGATCGTGCCGCTCGACGCGAAGGTCTACACCGTCGGCAAAGACGGCCGCCCCGCGACCGCCACCAAGGTGTTCGACACCGACGAGGGCGTGCGTGCCGACACCAGCCTCGATGGACTCTCGAAGCTGCGCCCCGCGTTCCACCCTGCCGGCAGCGTGACCGCCGGTAACTCGTCGCAGACGAGCGACGGCGCCGCGGCGAGCGTGCTGCTCTCGGCGAAGCGCGCCAAGCAGCTCAAGCTCGCGCCGCTCGGCATCTACCGCGGCATGGCGGTCG